>JAJYKX010000026.1:0-5045 GCA_021788175.1 Chloroflexota bacterium | reverse complement strand
CGATCCGCCCGGCGGAGGTCCGCGCAGCGATCGATCCGTCCGGCGGCGATCGACGCGGTCCGATCCGTCCGGCCGCGTGCGATGCGACGCTCGGCCCATGCGCCCGGCCTCGGCGCCGGTGCAGGATGACCCGGCCGAGGAGGTCGCCGATGCCCGCCCTGTCGATCAGCCATCCCGTTTCGCGCCTGTCGCGCGCCGTGCACGTGCCCGGGAACGGCCCGCGGCGACGCGGGCTCGCCGTCGGACTGCCGGTGGTGGCGGCGGTCGCGGGCACGGTCGCCGGTCTCGCCGCCGCGGCGCTGGTGCGACGGGCGGGCGGCGCGGCGCCCTCAAGCCTGGCCCTCGCGCCGGACGGCGCCCTGATCGACTTCGACAAGGGCGGCGTGCGCGTCGCACCGCCGGCGACCGGGATCCGCCCCACCTTCGAGGTGGAGGCCGAGCTGGAACGGGAGCTGGGAGGCGAGCCGCGCGGCGCGGTGCAGGAGCCGGCCGAGCGCTCCGGGCCCCGGCCGATCGACTGAGGCCGCCGATCAGCGGGCGGCCCGCGCCACCCCCAGCGCGACGAGCACGCCGACCAGCAGCACTCCCACGATCACCGCCGGCAGAAGGCCGGCGCGGGTCCCCGCCGCCGAGACGAGCCCGGCCAGGGCAAGGATCGCGAGCAGCAGCAGGGTGAGCGCCTCGCGGCGCCGTCCGCTCATGCCGGCGCGCCGCGAGTCTCGGGCGCGCCGCGGGTCACGGGCGCGCCGCGGATCACCGGGAGGCTGCCGGTCACGTGCACATGCCGCCGGTCGCCGGCGAACCCCCGGTCACCGGCGTGACGCCGGCCGGGCCGTGGAAGGTCGCGTCGTAGGCGGCCACCAGCCGCTCGCCCACGAGCACCGGGTCCTCCCCGCGGCGCTCCGCGACCCAGGCCGCGGTCACCCGCACCCACGCAGGCTCGTTGCGCCGGCGCGGGGCCCCGGGCGGCGAGAGGTACGGCGCGTCCGTCTCCACCAGCAGGCGCCCGGACGGAACGAGGCGGACCACCTCGGCGGACGGCTGCTCGCCGCGGCGGAAGACGAGCCCCGAGAAACTGACCACGAGGCCGAGCTCCAGCCCGGCCTCCCCGTAGTCCACCGGGCCCGAGAACGAGTGCAGGATCGCGGGCGGACGGCCCTGGAGCGCGCGCACCCAGTCCCCGTCGCCGACACCGGCCTCGCGCAGCTCGGCGAGGAGGTCGTCCTGCGCGTCGCGGCGCCCGGCGGCCGACCGGCAGTGCAGGATGACGGGCTTGCCGGTGGCCCGCCCCAGGGCGAGGTGGCGCCGCAGGTTCGCCAGCTGCGCCTCCCTCGGGGAGAAGAGGCGGTCGTAGTCGAGCCCGGTCTCTCCGATGGCGAGCACCAGCGGGTCCCCGGCCATGGCGCGGACCTCCTCCCAGGTTGGTTCGTCGACGCCCGCGGCGACGTGCGGGTGGATCCCCACGGCCGCGTCGATCGGGACGGGGGACGCTTCCGGCGCCCCGGCCCCGCCGGCGGCTCCCCGGGCCAGTGCGACGGCCGCACGCGACGAGTCGAGGTCCCAGCCCGGGACCAGCAGCCGCACGACTCCGGCGTCGGCGGCGGCTGCCAGGACGGCGGCGAGGTCATGCGCGAACGGATCGGCCTGCACGTGCCCGTGCGCGTCGATCAGCGGCGTCACCCGGACGGCCGGGCTCCCGGTGGCAGCATCCCCGGCGGGGTCGCCGGCCGGGACCGAGCGCCCGGCAGCGTCGCCGGTCACGACCCCGGGCGCAGCGCGGCCGGACGCCGTCGCTGGACGGTCGGGCACCACGGCCGCTCCATCAGGCAGGGGCGCGACCGGGAGCGCCTGCAGGTCCGCCGGGACCGGCCTGGCCGGCCAGCTGCGCCTCGGTCTCGAGGCGCGGGAAGAGCGGCGCAGGCGTGCCGATCCGGCCACCGGCCGGTCCGGCGCCCCAGAGCAGCAGCTCCGCCAGGGGCGGGCCGCCGGCGCCGGTGGGTCCGTAGGGGTACGGCACCCCGAGCTGCCCGGCCAGCCGCTCGGCGACACCGGGGAGGAACGGCGCGACGGCGATCCCCACGAGCCGGCACGCCTCGAGGAGATCGCCCAGGACGCCCTGCAGCCGGGCCTCCGCCTCCCCGTCACCGTTGCGGGCGGCCTTCGCGAGCACCCACGGCTGCTCCGCATCGACGAACCGGTTGGCTGCGCCGACGAACTCCCACAGTGCCGCGAGCGCGTCGTGCAGGAGGAACGCCGACATCTTCTCCTGGTGCCCGGTGAGCGCCTGGCGCCATGCCGTCGCGAGCGGCGCCTCGGGCTCGGGGCGGGGCGCGGGCCGCGCGCCGTCCAGGTACCGGCCGGCCATGGAGAGGCTCCGGTTCACGAGGTTGCCGAAGTCGTTCGCCAGGTCCGCGTTGTAGCGCCGCACGAACGAGTCCCACGAGACGTCGCTGTCCCGGTCGAAGGCCACCTCGCGGAGCAGGACGTAGCGGGCGCCGTCGGTGCCGAGGGCGGCCACCACGTCGTTCGGGTCCAGGAAGTTGCCGCGGCTCTTGCTCATGCGCTCGCCCTGCACCAGCAGCCACCCGTGCACCCAGACCCGGCGCGGCAGCGGCAGCCCGGCGCTCATCAGCATCGCGGGCCACATGATCGTGTGGAGCCGGTTGATGTCCTTGCCGATGATGTGCAGGTCGGCCGGCCACCAGCGAGCGAAGCGGTCCGGGGCCTCCGGGAACCCCACGCCGGTGACGTAGTTGGTGAGTGCGTCGAACCAGACGTACACGGTCCCCGCGTCCGGGTCCCACGACCCGTCCGGGCGCTGCGAGGACGAGCCGTCCGGCATGATGGGGAACGGGATCCCCCACGGCGCCTTCTCCCGGCTCACCGAGAAGTCCTCCAGCCCCTGCCGGATGAAGCCGAGCATCTCGTTGCGCCGGTACTCTGGCTGGACCCAGTCCGGGTGCTCCGCGTAGTAGCGCTCGAGCCGCTCCTGGTAGGCGGAGAGGCGGAAGAACCAGTTGCGCTCCGTCAGCCACTGCAGCTCGACGCCGGGGTGGTTGGGGCAGTGCACCCCGGTCGCGTCCTCGACCAGGTCGCTGGGCGCCTTGAACCCCTCGTTGGGGCAGTACCAGCCCTCGTACGTTCCCTGGTAGAGATCGCCATTGGCGTACGCACGGCGGATCATCTCGTGGACCGCCCGCACGTGGTCCGCATCCGTGGTCCGGATGAAGCGGTCGGGCGCGATGGCGAGGCCGTCCTCGGCGGTGCGGAACAGGTCGACCATCTCGTCGACGAACGCCTTCGGGGTCTTTCCGAGGCGGGAGGCGGTGGTCGCGATGTTGACGGAGTACTCGTCGGTACCGGTCAGGAAGAACGTCTCGTCACCGCGCATGCGATGCCAGCGCGCGATCGCGTCGGCGCCCACGACCTCGTACAGGGTGTGGAGACCGGGCCGACTGTTGGCGTAGGCGATGGCGGTGGTCAGGTAGTAGCGATGCGGGTCGGACATACGGCGGCGATGGTAGCAGGCGTGGCCGGCGGGCCCGAGGCGTGGCGGGCGGGCCCGGGGAAGGCAAGGCAGGACCCGCGGTGTACCGCGGGTCCTGACTGCTCGTCGGACGGATGCTTTGGTGATCCGGCGGCGCGGGCTCCGACGCCGCCCTCGCCGTGGAGGCCGTCCCGCTACGCCTCTTCCTGCGGGTGCTCCTCCGGCGCCTCGGGCGCCTCGCCGGGACCCTGCTCCGCCTGCTGGCGGCGCAGCTCGGCCGCGTACTCCTTGCTCCTGGCGGCCACCTTCTGGCCGACCTCGGTGGTCACCGTGGCGGCGCGCTGCAGGGCCGGTCCCGCGTTCTCTGCGGCGACGGCGGCAAGCTCGGCGGCCTTGGCGGCCACCTCGCGAAGCACCGGGCCGGCATGCTCGGCGACGTTGTCGATCATCCCCTGGAGCTGACTGACCCAGTCGCGCGCGCTCTCATCGTGAACGCGCCACCCACCGGTCTCCCACTCCGTGCCGCCTGCGCCGGTCCCGTCGCCGCCGGATGCCTCACCGCCGACCGGTTCCGTCCCGGCCGTCGGCTGCTCGTCCGCGTCCATCGCTGGCTTCGGGCTCTCGTCCATGGGCTCCCCCTTCGGGGCTGCGGTGCCCTCGCGGGCACTTCCTGCTGCCGGGCCAGTCTACCCCCGCTTGCCGTTGCCTTCTCAAGTGCCGGGCGGCCCACGGCGACCGGTGGGACGCGGGCAGCCCGCGGCGCCCGCCCACGCACGCGCCGAGGCCAGCGACCCGGGTCGGGCTCAGTGGCGGAAGTGGCGCAGGCCGGTGAGGAGCATCGCGACGCCTGCCGCGTCGGCGGCGGCGATCACGTCGGGATCCCGCACCGACCCGCCGGGCTGGACGAACGCCGCGACGCCTGCCTCCGCGCAGACCAGCAGGCCGTCGGGGAACGGGAAGAACGCATCCGAGGCGCAGACCGCGCCCGCCGCGCGCGCCGGGCCCGCCTTCTCCACCGCCAGGCGGGCGCTGTCGACACGGCTCATCTGTCCCGCACCCGTGCCGACCAGCGTGCCGTCGCGCACGAGCACGATGGCGTTCGAGCGCACGTGCCGCACGATCCTCCAGGCGAGCTCGAGGTCCCTCTGCTCACGCTCGTCGGGAGCTCGCACGGTCACCCGGCGCCAGGTCGCCGGATCGTCCGGCCGGGTGTCCGACTCGGTCACCAGCAGCGCCCCGCCGGCGCTGCGGAACTCGAGCTGCGGCTCCGCGGCCGGCCGGTCGAGATGCGGGTCGACCACGACGCGCAGGCCGGGACGGCGCGCGAGGACCGGTTCCGCGTCGGGGTCCACGCCCGGCGCCACCACCACCTCCAGGAAGAGCCCCGTGAGGCGCTCCGCCAGCGCCGCGTCGATGGGGCGGGTGACCGCGACGACGCCGCCGAACGCGCTGACGGGATCGCCCGAGAGGGCCCGGTCCCACGCCTCCGCCATCCCGGCAGACTCCGCCGCGCCGCACGGGTTCCCGTGCTTGACGATCACGCAGGCCGGACCGCGCA
>JAJYKX010000197.1 GCA_021788175.1 Chloroflexota bacterium | reverse complement strand
GCCGGTATGCCTCCGGTATCATGGCCGCATGGCCACCCTCTCGCGTTCCGATGTCGAGCACGTCGCCCACCTCGCACGCCTCGGGCTGTCGGACCGGGAACTGACCCTGCTCGAGGGGCAGCTCAATCACATCCTGGACCAGTACCGCGTGCTGTCGGAGCTTGACACCACGGCGATCGCGCCGACCGCGCAGACGATCGAGCTCGAGAACATCCTCCGGGAGGACGTGCCGGGTCCATCCCTGGCGCCGGACGAGGCGCTGGCAGGCGCTCCC
The DNA here is from genome assembly GCA_021788175.1 of Chloroflexota bacterium. Classification (GTDB taxonomy): domain Bacteria; phylum Chloroflexota; class Limnocylindria; order Limnocylindrales; family CSP1-4; genus JAJYNJ01. Next base: position 4,211 of record JAJYKX010000197.1, on the reverse strand, counting down.
GAGCGGCGGGGTGACTACTTCGTGGTGCCGGTGGTGGTCGAGGGCGCCGACTGATGAGCGCCGCCGGCCGCGGGCTCACCCGCCTCTCTGCCCACGAGATGGCGCGGGGGCTGCGGGCGGGCGACTTCTCGGCCCGCGAGCTGGTGGACGCGCACCTCGACCTCGCGCACGCCACGGATCACGGCCTGCACGCGTGGCTCTTCCTGGACGACCCGCGCGCCCATGCCCGGGCCGAGGATGCCGACCGGCGCCTCGCGGAGGCGCGCCGCCAGGGACCGGCCGCGCTCGCGGCGCTGCCGCCCCTCCTCGGCATCCCGGTCGGCCTCAAGGACCTCGTGGTGACGCGCGGCCAGCCGTCCACGGCCGGGAGCCGGATCCTCCGGGGTTTCGTCGGGCCATTCGACGCTCACATCGCCGAGCGGATCGACGCGGCAGGCGGCGTGGTGCTCGGCAAGACGAACATGGACGAGTTCGCGATGGGCTCCTCCACCGAGCATTCCGCCTGGGGCCCCACGGGCAACCCCTGGGATCTCGGCCGCGTGCCGGGCGGCAGCAGCGGGGGATCGGCCGCCGCGGTCGCGGCCTACCACTGCGCCGTCGCGATCGGCACCGACACCGGCGGGTCGATCCGGCAGCCGGCGACCATGTGCGGGGTGGTCGGGATGAAGCCGACGTACGGCCGGGTCAGCCGTTACGGGATCATCGCCTTCGCCAGCTCCCTCGACCAGGTGGGGCCCTTCGGCCGTGACGTCCGTGACGCGGCGGCGCTGCTGCAGACGGTGGCCGGGCGGGACGATCGGGACTCGACGTCCAGCCCGCTGGCGGTGCCGGACTACCTCGACGGACTCCCGGACGACGACGATCGCGCGGCCTCCGTCCTCCGCGGGCTGCGCCTCGGGCTGCCCCGCGAGTACTTCGTCGCGGGCATGGAGCCCGGGGTCGGGGCGCGCGTGCGGGAGGCGGTGGCGGCGCTCGAGGGTGCCGGCGCCGAGATCGTCGACGTCTCGCTGCCGCACACGGACTACGGGCTGGCGACGTACTACATCATCGCGCCGGCCGAGGCATCCGCGAACCTGGCCCGCTACGACGGGATCCGCTTCGGCCACTCGCTGCGCGATGGCGACGTGCTGGCGAACTACCTGGCCACGCGCGGTTCCGGCTTCGGCCCCGAGGTGAAGCGGCGGATCATGCTCGGCACCTACGCGCTCTCCGCGGGCTATTACGACGCCTACTACGTGAAGGCCCAGAAGGTGCGCACCCTGATCAAGGCCGATTTCGACGCCGCGTTCGAGCGGGTGGACGCGATCGTCGCGCCGACCAGCCCGACGGTGGCGTTCCCGTTCGGAGCGCGCCTGCAGGACCCGGTCGCCATGTACCTGTCCGACGCCTGCACGCTTCCCGTCAACGCGGCCGGGCTGCCCGGACTGTCGGTCCCGTGCGGCCTCTCCGAGGGACTGCCCGTGGGACTGCAGGTGATCGGCCGGGCCTGGGACGAGGCGCGCATCCTGCGCATCGGCCGCGCGTACGAGGCGATCACTGCCGACGCCGACTGGCGGGCCCTCGAGCCTTCGAGCCTGCCCGCCCTGGACGATCCCTCGACGGAGCCGCCGCGCCTGCCGGGCGCCGCGTCGCCCGCCTGAGCCGAGAGGAGAGACGCATGTCCACCCAGGCTGCTCCGTCAACGCGGTCCCGGCTGGCCGCCCGCGTGTCGGCGGTCCCGGCGTCCGGCATCCGCAAGTTCTTCGACGTGATGGCCACCATGCCCGACGTCATCTCGCTGGGCGTGGGTGAGCCGGACTTCGGCACCCCGGCGCAGGTGGTGCAGGCGGGGATCCGGTCCCTGGAGGCCGGCCGCACGCACTACACGAGCAACTTCGGGACGATCGAGCTCCGCCGGGCGATCGCCGAGCACCTGGAGCGGCGCTACGGCGCCTCGTACGATCCCGCGACCGAGATCCTGGTCACGGTGGGCGCCTCCGAGGCCGTCGCGGCCACGATGACCGCCCTCGTGGACCCCGGGGACGAGGTCCTGCTCCACGAGCCCTCGTACGTCTCGTACCTGCCGGCCATCGTCTTCGCCGGCGGGACCGCGGTGCACGTCCCCACCCGAGCCGCGGACGGCTTCGCCCTCGACCCGGCCGAGGTCGAGCGCCGGATCACGCCGCGGACCAGGGTGCTCTTCCTGGGCTACCCCTGCAATCCCACCGGCGCCGTGCTGCCCCCCGACGTCCTCCGGACGCTCGCCGATATCGCCCGTCGCCACGATCTCCTGGTCGTGAGCGACGAGATCTACGACCGGCTGGTCTACGGCGGCCACCGCCACGAGTCCGTGGCGAGCCTGCCGGGGATGCACGAGCGCACGGTGCTCATCGGCGGCTTCTCCAAGGCCTACGCGATGACCGGCTGGCGCATCGGCTACGTGTGCGCGCCCCGCGAGCTGATGGAGGGGATCGTCAAGGTCCACCAGTACGACATCATGTGCGCCTCCACCACCGCCCAGGACGCGGCCCTGGTGGCGCTCCGGGAGGCGGAGCCGGACGTCGAGCGGATGCTGGCCGAGTACGATCGCCGCCGCCGGATGTTCGTGGCCGGGCTCAACCGGATCGGCCTTCCCACGGTCGAGCCGAAGGGCGCCTTCTACGCGTTCCCGTACATCGGCGGCACCGGGCTGACCAGCGAGGAGTTCGGCGAGCGGCTCCTCTTCGAGGAGCACGTCGCCGTGGTGCCGGGCGATTCATTCGGGCCCTCCGGCGCCGGGCACGTGCGCGCGTGCTACGCGACGAGCTACGAGCAGCTGGAGGAGGCGCTGGTCCGGATCGAGCGTTTCGTGGTCCGGCATGGCTGACGCGGCCGCGCCCGGCTGGGAGGCGGTCATCGGGATCGAGGTGCACGCGCAGCTGCGCACCGCCTCGAAGATGTTCTGCCGGTGCTCCACGGACCTGCGGGACGCCACGCCGAACAGCCGCACCTGCCCGGTCTGCCTCGCGATGCCGGGCGTCCTCCCGGTGATCAACCGACGGGCCGTCGAGCTGGTCATCGCGACCGGCCTGGCCATCGACGCCGAGATCTCGCCGGTGACACGCTGGGACCGGAAGAACTACTTCTACCCGGACCTGCCCAAGGGTTACCAGATCAGCCAGTACGACCTGCCGCTCGCCGCCCGCGGCCGGCTCTCCTTCGAGACGAGCGAGGGCCCCTTCACCGTCCAGGTCACGCGCGCGCACCTCGAGGAGGACACCGCGCGGCTGCAGCACACGACCGACGAACTGGGCCGCCGCATCAGCCTGGTCGACTTCAACCGCTCCGGCCTCCCGCTCATGGAGATCGTGACCGAGCCGGACATCCGGACCGCGGAGCAGGCCCGGCGCTACGCGGAGGAGCTGCGGCTGCTGCTGCGCACGATCGGGGCGTCGGACGCGGAGATGGAGAACGGACAGATGCGGGTCGAGGCGAACGTCTCGGTGCGGCCGGTCGGCCAGGAGGCGTTCGGGACGCGCGTCGAGGTCAAGAACATGAACTCGTTCCGCGCGGTCGAGCGGGCGATCGCCCACGAGATCGAGCGGCAGATCGGCGTGCTTGAGTCCGGCGGGTCGCTGGTGCAGGAGACGCGCGGCTGGGACGACGTCCGGAACGAGACGTACCGCATGCGCGTCAAGGAGTACTCCGACGACTACCGGTATTTCCCCGAGCCCGACCTGCCCCCGCTGCGGACGGACGAGGCATGGCGGGCCCGGATCCGGGAGTCCCTGCCGGAGCTCCCCGCGGCGCGTCGGGCGCGCTACGTGGGCGAGCTGGGCCTGTCGGCCTACGACGCCGGGGTGATCGTGAGCGATGCCGCGGCCAGCGCCCTGTTCGAGGAAGCGCTCGCGGCCGCGGGACCCGGTGCGGCCCAGCGGCCCTCCCAGGGGGGGCGTCCGGCCCCGGTTGAGCTGCCGGCGTCGGAGGAACGCCAGGCCCGGGTGGTGCGGCCGGCCCCGAAGTCGCTCGCGAACTGGGTCACCGGGGAGTACCTGCGGATCACGCGGCAGCGCGGGGACGGCGGACGGGCCTCGGGCGCGGAGCTCGCACGCCTCGTGGAGATGATCGAGGATGGGCGGATCTCGGGCACCAACGCGAAGGAGGTCTTCGCGCGTCACGTCGACACCGGCGAGCCGGTCGAACGGATCGTGGCGGAGCTCGGCATCTCGCAGATCTCCGACACCGGCGCGCTG
>JAJYKX010000196.1 GCA_021788175.1 Chloroflexota bacterium | reverse complement strand
CTGCAGGTGACAGGCGCCTGAGACCATCGGGCTCGCGCCGGAGCACAGCGTTGGCTCGGCTGGACTGAGCCCGCCAATGGCCTTTTCGGGCTCAGTCGCGGACCGCCCCACAACGACCTCCTTCTGGCTCGGTTCGGGCCAGGCCTCTCCCCCGCACGGATCAGGCGCCGGGGCGGGGCTGCCCTTTCGGCGCGCGGCGTCGTTGGCCTGTTCGGGCGCGTGGCGCCGTTGACCGTGCCGGCCGCGTGGTCGTCCCGGCCGCGCCGAGCCTGATCGTCGCCTGACGGATGGCCAGCGGGGCGATGTCGCAGCCGAGCACCGTGGCGCCCCGTTCGCGCGCACCGACCAGGAGCGCCCCACTGCCCACGAACGGGTCGAGCACCACGTCACCCGGGCCGATGCCCGCCATGCGCGCCAGCTCGCGTCCGAGCGCGTCGGGTTTCTGCGTCGGGTAGCGTCCGGACGTGCCGGGTCCGACCGCGGGCACCGAGACGAGATCGACCCCGGTCAGGGTGCGTGAGCCGGGCAGCAGACCCACCAGCACGAACTCCGTCTGATGGCGCAGGCCGCCTCCCAGGCCCGGGTAGGTGCGATCCCAGGTGATGGTGCGCACCCGGGCGAATCCAGCCCGCTGCAGGGCCCCCAGGGCGTCGTGGAGGCCGTCATCGTTGACCATCACGAAGGCCACGCCGTCCGATCGGAGCTTGCGCCGGGCGAGCGCCAAGAGCCGGCCGATCTCGACCCAGGAGAGCCCACCCGGGAACCAGTGCTGCAGGTGCGCGCCGCGTCCTCCGCGGCGGTTCACGCTGGTGTACGGCGGGTCGGTCAACAAGATGCTGATGCTGCCTGCCGGGATGGCGGCCAGGGCCTGCTCGGCGCGCAGCTGGTAGAGCCGGGCGCGACCGGCGGGCGGGCGACGCGACCGGATACGGGTCATGGTGTCTCCTCCTCCTCCTCCTCCTCGTTCGGGCTCGCGATGGGTGCCGGTGTCGGCCCGCTTCATTGCGGCTGCTGCTGGTCGTCTGCGGGCTACCACGGCCTCCCTCCCCACGGATCGCCCGGATAGCCGAACCCCAGCGGTCGCGGTCGGGCTTGTGATGCTGGTGGCGGCGGTGCCACCCGGTGAATAGCCACCCCCACGGCGATTCCCGCGGCCACGACCAGCCCGACCACGCCCGCCGCACGGACCGCGACCGACCCCCAGCCGCGGCCCTGCCGCGGGGATGCCCCGTCGCCCACCGGGTGGTCGGGTGCCTTGACGGATGCGGCACGGGGCATCGCGGTCGCATCACGGGGCATCGCGGTCGCATCACGGGGCGGCAAGGGTCCCGCCACAGGGGCGGCCGGTACGGGCGCGGCACGGGCCGGCAAACCTCCCGCGATACCGGCGGCCGGTACGGGCGCGGCAAGGTCTCCTGCGGGCGCGGCACGGGCCGGCAAGGGACCCGCGAGAGACGCGGCCGGTACGGGTGCGGCAAGGTGATGCAGCCCGTCGGAGCCGCTCACCACGGTGCCGGCTTGCCGGAGCCGGTACAGGCGGTGCCGGACGGTCCGCTCCGGGATGCCGAGCCGGGTGGCAAGGTCCCGTGTCGACAGCAATCCCGCGGCCAGCTGCCCGCAGATGGCGGCATCGGTCGGGTTGGCGGGCGCGTCAGTCCTGGCCATGTGCCATGCCCTCCCCCTCGTCCGTGGCCAACAGCCGGGCCAGGGTGGCCGTGCCGATGCCCAGCCGACGGGCGGCCTGGCGACGGGAGAGACGCCCGGCAACGACCTCGGCCCGCACCGCCGGCCAGCGGCGGGTGAAGGCGGCCCGCGCTGTCACCGGGGGCCGCCCGATGCGCTTGCCCTGCCGGGCCGCGTGGCGCATCCCCTCCTTCACGCGATCCGCGATGAGTTCGCGCTCCATCTCGGCGACCGCCGCGAGGATGGTGAAGACCAGGCGGCCGGTGGCGCTGGTGGTATCGAGCTCGGGCTGGGTGAGGGCACTGAACCCGACCCCGGCATGCTCCAGGTCCTGCAACGTGGCCAGGGCATGCAGGGTGGAGCGGAAGGCGCGGTCGAGTTTCCACACCATGACCAGGTCGACCTTCCGCTGGGCAGCGTCGGCCAGGAGTCGCGCCCACGCGGTGCGATGGGCCAGATCCCCCGCGGCCGTCTGGTCGACGTACTCGACGGCCTCCCAGCCCCGGGCGGCCACATACGCGCGCAGGGCGTCGAGCTGGAGTTCGGGGTCCTGGTCCTTGTCCCGCGTCGAGACCCGGGCGTACAGGGCGACGCGGATGCGCCGGTTCATGGCGCCCTCCGGTGCCGGACCGGAGCAACGTCGGCGTCCCGGATGCGCGTCCGGGCTCGATCATCTTCAGCGCCACGATGATCATCACACGGGCCGTGTCCCGAGCCGCCGTCCTCGGTGGGCTTGTCCGGGCTCGGGATTCCCGACACAGAGACCCCCAGGGTCTCGCCTGTGTCGGGAACGGGCTCCCGGCGCGGTTCCCGACACGCACCACGTGTATTCCCGACAGGCACCGTGCGATCTCCGACGCGGTCCCCGACAAGGCGGAGCGAGCTGTCGGGAATACGCCTTCCCGACACCGCAATGGTGGTCATGGCGTCATCCGCAGCGCCCAGCGGACGTGCGGTCCCGAGGTCCCCTGCTTCTCCACGGCCCCGTCGCGCTTCAGGCGCAGCAGTGCCTGGCCGAGCCGCTCCTTGACGCGATCGAGGTCCCCGGGGCCGAGCTTCTCCGACTCCTCGATCATCTGCTCAGCCAGGTCGGCGACCGAGCGTGGGCCGCGGACCAGGGCAAAGAGCAGCCAGTCGCGGGTCGACTCCTCGTCGTCCTCACGGAGCACCGCGCAGGGCCGACCGTCCTCGCCGTAGGTGACCGTCAACAGCACACCCGGGAGGTGGCCGCGCTCGTTGCGTTTCCGGGGCCGCCAGCGGACCCGGTGGCCTTCGCCTTCGGCGGACGTGCCCAGCCAGGTCAGGCGCATCGCGCCCAGCCAGGCCACCGACCCGAAGGGATCGCCCTCGGGCTGGCCCTTGGGCGGGTGGCCGAAGGAGAGCGACGGGATGCCCAGCGCGTCGAGCGCCTGGACGTACAGGTAGGGCACCTGCGCATCGGTGCGCAGGCGGTCCTCGCCCAACCCCACCGCGGGCAGGATGGAGTCGACCAGAAGCAGATCAGCGCCCGAGGCGCGGACGATCCGCCCGATCGCCTCGGCCGATTCCCAGAGGGGCCGCCCGGCGTACCTGGGCCCCAGGTCCGGCGGCTCGATGTAGATCACGCCGGAGCGATCGCCACCCAGACCCGACACCCGGCGCGCCCATTCCCGGGGCCGGCGCTCGGCGTCGTAGATCACGGGGGTCATGCCGAGCTGCTGGCTCTGCACGACGATGTACGCACCCGTGGTGCCCTTGCCGGTGCCCGGCGCCGCGTAGAACAACGTCGGGCCGTCCGGTTCGAGCAGGCCGTGGAGCAGGGGCCGGGGCGGATCGTCGGGCACGTCGGCCAGGGTCCGAAACGCCGGCACGTCGTCGCTCGTGTTCGTCGACTCGTCGGTCCCGGGCGCCGTGCGCCCGCACTGCGCCCAGAACTCGTCGAAGTCGACCTCGCGGGGCGGGACGAAGGACGGGCGACCGCCGTTGGTCGGAACCGTGGCGCCGCTCATCAGGGCTGCTCCTCCACGAGCTCGCGCAGGATCACGATCGCGGGGCGCAGGTCGAGCTCGCTGAAGTCGACGATGCCGTCCTCCGCGTACCAGCAGGCGGCCTCGTACACCCGCTCGACGGTGTCCAGGACGACCGTGAGGTCCGCGACGGCGACGACGGCCTCGCGGGCCCGGGTGCGGGGGTGCCGGCGGCACCTACGCGGTCGGGGTTGCGATCGCATGCTGCGGGTCCGGCGCTGGGGCCGCGGTCGAGCTGCGTGACGCGGCGATCTTCGTCGGCTGCCCGGCCTCGATCAGCGCCACCAGGAGCCGCCGCTCGGCCAACGTGAAGCTCGTCAGGGGCCGAGCGGGATGTTCGGGCAGTCCGGTGGCCGGCGAGGCCGGCTCGGGCGCAGCCGGGCGCCTAGCGGCGACCATGCTGGGCCTCCGTTCGGCTCGGCTCATGCGTATCCGGGCCGGAGACCGGCTGGCCGTGCCGTCGCAGACCCTCGACGATCAGGACGGCGGCCTGCTGGTGCTGCGTGCGGAGCGTGCGCGCGGCCAGACGCCGGAGGGCATCGAGCGCCTCCGGCGACAGTGGCACGTACAACGAGCGCGTTCCCATACCCCGAGGGTGCGCTCGGCGCCCTTGCTTGTCGGTAGGTTTCGCGCGCGCGAATGGCGCGTGAATAGGTCAGCTCGACGTGACCGGCGATGCGGTCAGTGGAGCAGCAGGCGACGCAGGTGCGGGTACGCTCGGAGGCGCCGCCCTGTCCGTGGCCGTGAGAAAGTCCCCACTGGTGGCCACGTGAAAGTCCCCACCCTCGATTGACCTGAAGCCACCGGGGCGAACCCCCCGGGGTTCACGATGACGGTGTTCCTGCCAGTCATCGAAA
>JAJYKX010000025.1 GCA_021788175.1 Chloroflexota bacterium | reverse complement strand
GCCTCCAGCACGTCGCCCGCCGCCTGCGCCGCCAGGAGCGCCTCGCGATCCACCAGCAGGGCCTTGGCGAACGCCTCCTGCAGGTTCATGACCGAGCGGATCATGGCCGGGATCTTCGGCTCGATGTTGTGGCACTGGTCGATCATGTAGACGGTGTCCCGGGCGCAGGCACGGGCGACCGGATCGGCGTCGTCGCGCATCGCGTTCACCAGCTCGTGGGCGATCCGGAAGAGCTGGTAGGGGTCGATGCTGCCGACCATCAGGTCGTCGTCACCGTACTTCTTGTCGTTGAGGTCGAACCCGCCGAGGCGGCCCTCGGCGAGCAGCGCCGCCACGATCTGCTCGATGTTGACGCCCATGGCGTGGTGCCCGAGGTCCACGCACACCGTGGCCCGCTCACCGACCAGCCGGGACACGGACAGCGCCTGGCCCCAGTCCTGGACGTCGGTGGAGTAGAAGGCCGGCTCGTACAGCTTGTACTCGAGGAACATGCGGGCGCCGGCGGGCAGGTGCGGGTAGATCTCCCGGAGTCCGCCCACCAGGCGATGCCGACGGCCGCGCAGGTCGTCCTGGCCGGGGTAGTTGGTGCCGTCGCCGAGCCAGACCTTGACCACGCTCGAGCCCGTCCGGTCGGCGATCTCGCAGCACTCCACGATGGCCGCCACCGCCCTGTCCCGCACCGTCCCCGACGGATGGCACAGGGACCCCAGCATGTAGTCCTCGTCCTGGAACGTGTTGCTGTTGATCCCCCCGATGCGGAGCCCGCGCTCACCCGCGTAGGCGGCGAGGGCGCCGAAGTCGTCCACACGGTCCCATGGGATGTGCAGCGCAACGGACCCAGCGATGCCCGTGTACCGTCGGACCGTCGCGGCGTCGTCGATCTTCTCGAACACCGTGCGAGGGACGCCGGGCTGCGGGAAGACGCGGAACCGGGTGCCGGTGTTGACGAACCCCCACGACGGCAGCTCGATGCTCAGGCCATCGAGCGCCCACGCGAGGCGGTCGACCATCGGCGCCGAGGCTGGCTGGCTGACGGATGCGGTGCTGGCCATCGATCAGGACTCCTTCACGACCGGCTGCCGCCGGACTGTGGGGCGTGCCGGACGGCCGCGGCGGGACGGTCGTCCGGACGGTGCGACAGGGCTGCGAAGCGGGCCCGCTGCTCGGACCAGTCGCCGCGGGGCTCGTAGGTGGTCGTCGAGAGCGACCGGGCGATCAGGGTGCGTCCGGCGGCGACGTCCGGGATCTCGCCCAGGGCCATGGCCTGCACGACCAGGTTCCCAAGAAGGGTGGCCTCGACCGGTCCGGCGTGCACCGGGAGCCCGGTGGCGTCCGCGGTGAGCTGACACAGGAGGCGGTGGTTCGCGCCGCCGCCGACCACGCGGACGGCGTCGACGGAGACCCCCGCCACCTGGCCGAGCTCCGCGAGGACGGCGGCGTAGCGCAGGGCGAGGCTCTCGAGGATCACGCGCAGGAGCGTCCCCGCGTCCCCCGGAACCGCCTGCCCGGTTTCCCGGCACCACGCCCGGATGCGCTCGGGCATGTCACCGGGATGCAGGAAACGCGGGTCGTCGGGGTTCACGAAGGCGGTGAAGGCGGGCGCCGACGCGGCCATGGCGGCCAGTTCCTCGTACGCAGGCGGGTCGCCGGAGGGCCACAGGACACGGCGGGTCTCCTGCACCAGCCAGAGCCCCGCCACGTTGCGCAGCAGCCGGATCGTGCCGCCGACGCCGCCCTCGTTGGTCAGGTTGGCGGCGCAGCTGGCGTCGCTGATGACCGGACCGGACACCTCGAGGCCGAGGAGCGACCACGTGCCCGAGGAGAGGAAGGCCGTGCTCGGGCCGTCCAGCGGCGCTCCCACGACGGCCGACGCGGTGTCGTGGGATGCCGACGCCACCACGCGGGTCCTGGTCAGGCCCGGAGCGTCTGCGACCTCCCCGCGCAGGAGACCCAGCACCGTGGCCGGCTGCACGATCTCCGGCAGGAGACGCTCCGGGATCCCGAACCGCGCCGCCAGGGGGCGGGCCCAGTCCCGGGTACGCGGGTCGAGCAGCTGGGTCGTGCTGGCGTTCGTGTACTCCGCCACCGTGCTGCCGCACAGGAAGTGCGCGAAGAGGTCGCCCATCATCAGCAGTCGATCGGCCTGGCGGAGCAACGGGTCGTCGGCGCGCACCATGGCCAGCAGCTGGTACAGCGTGTTGATGGGCATGAACTGGATGCCGGTGGCCCGGTAGAGCTCGGTGCGCGGTACGAGCGCGTCGGCAGCCGCGGGCATGCCGTCGGTCCGCGCGTCCCGGTAGTGCACCGGGTTCGCCAGGAGCCGCCCGCGGGCGTCGAGCAGGCCGAAGTCCACGCCCCAGGTGTCGACGCCGATGGAGGCGACCGGTCCGCCACTCCCCGCGCGCCGGAGCCCGGCGGCCACCTCGCCGAAGAGCCGCAGGAAATCCCAGTGCAGCGTGCCCGCGAGGGCGACGGGTATGTTCGGGAAGCGATGCACGTCCTCGACGACGAGCCGCTCGCCGTCGAACGTGCCCACGGCCACCCGCCCGCTCTCGGCGCCGAGGTCGAGGGCGACGAGCCGCCGGGCGCGCTCAGCCAAGGCGGAACCCCTCGTCCGGCTCCGGCCCGGCGGCGATGCGCACATCGATCCCCGCCCGGCGAAGGTCGGCCACCATCTCGGCAGGGGCGCCCGCATCGGTGATGACGCCGGTGAGTCGCTCCGTGCGGCAGAAGGTGGCGAAGGCCGCCCGGCCCCACTTGGTGTGGTCGATGATCCCGAAGACTTCGCGCGCCGGCCCCACCATGGCACGCTTGATCTGCGCCTCCTCCTCGGTGGCGTCACTCAACCCCGACTCGAGCGTGAAGCCCGCGGCGCCCACGATGGCCTTCTGCACGTTGATGCGCCGGAACATGCCGTCCCCGATCCCGCCCACCAGGGAGAAGGCCTCGTGTCGCACCCAACCGCCGAGCATCAGCACGCTGACGCCCGGGTACCCGGCCAGTTCCGACGCGATCCGCAGACCGTTCGTGACCACCGTCAGGTGCGTCCAGCCTCCGTGCGCCCGGATCGCGCGCGCCACGTAGAGCGCCGTCGTGCTGGCATCGAGGACGACCGCCTCGCCGTCGTGGATGAGGGAGACGGCGTCCGCGGCGATCCAGGTCTTCTCGTCCTGCTGGAGGCGCTCGCGGATCTCGAATGCGCTCTCGGGTCGGGCGCGGCCGACGGCGACCGCTCCGCCATGGGTCCGGACGAGTCGCTGCTCCTGCTCGAGACGCGCCAGGTCCTTCCGGATGGTGACGGCCGAGACGCCGAACTGCGCGGCGAGGTCGATCACTCGCGCGCGGCCGTGCTCCTGCACCACGAGCGCGATGCGGTGCTGTCGCTCTCGCGCGAACTCATCGCCGGTGGCACGTGTCTTCGGCACCCTTCACCCCGCGGAACCACGACCAGGACGAGACCGGGAGCACTTGCGTGGGCGCACGATACGAGCACATCGATCGAAGTGTCAACACAATCAATCGAAAGTATTCAAAAGCCTCTGCGAGCGTGCTATGGTGCGGCGAGCATCTTCGCGTGCACGGCGCTGCCGCGACGCAGCCGCACGCCTCGACGGGCTGGAGGCAGACCCTTGACCACGTTGACGAATCCCCGCGCGGAGACACGCAAGCCGGCGACCCCCGAGGAAGTCCGCGAACTTCTGGACCGCTCCCATCGCCTGGGCGCCGATCCGCGCAACACCAACTACGCCGGCGGGAACACGTCGGTCAAGGGGACGGCCGTTGACCCCGCAACCGGGGAACCGGTGGAGCTGATGTGGGTGAAAGGATCCGGCGGGGACCTGGGAACGCTCACCGAGAGCGGGCTCGCCGTGCTCCGGATGGACCGTCTGCGGGCCCTGGTCGGCGTCTACCCGGGCGTCGAACGCGAGGACGAGATGGTCGCCGCCTTCGACTATTGCCTCCACGGCCGGGGAGGTGCGGCGCCATCCATCGACACACCGACCCACGCCCTGGTGGACGCGCCCCACGTCGACCACCTGCACCCGGACTCCGGGATCGCCTTCGCGACCGCCGCGGACGGCGAAGCGTTGACCGCCGCCTGCTTCGGCGACCGGGTGGCCTGGGTCCCCTGGCGGCGTCCCGGGTTCCAGCTCGGCCTCGACACGGCGGCGATCCAGCGCGATCGACCGGGAACGATCGGGGTGATCCTCGGCGGTCACGGCATCACGGCCTGGGGCGACAGCTCCGAGGCGTGCGAGGCCAACTCGCTCGAGATCATCGCCACCGCGCAGCGGTACATCGACGAGCACGGCCGGCCGGAGCCCTTCGGGCCCGTCGTCGAAGGCCGGGAGCCCCTGCCGGAACGCGAGCGTCACGAGCGGGCGGCCGCGCTCTTCCCGGTCATCCGCGGCCTGGCCTCCACCGACCGGGCCCTGGTGGGCCACTACACCGACAGCGAGGTGGTGCTGGACTTCCTCTCCCGCGGCAAGGCGCCGCAGCTGGCGGCGCTCGGCACCTCCTGCCCGGACCACTTCCTGCGCACCAAGGTGCGCCCCCTGTTCCTCGATCTGCCGGGGGACGCCCCGCTCGACGCGGTCGTGGCGCGGCTCAAGGAGCTCCACGCGGCGTACCGGGAGGACTACCGCGCCTACTACGAGCGCCATGCGCAGCCGGACAGCCCCGCCATGCGAGGCGCCGATCCCGCGATCGTGCTGGTGCCCGGGGTCGGCATGTTCAGTTTCGGTGCGAACAAGCAGACGGCGCGCGTGGCGGGCGAGTTCTACGTCAACGCCATCAACGTCATGCGGGGCGCGGAGGCCCTCTCCACCTATGCGCCGATCCCGGAGTCGGAGAAGTTCCGCATCGAGTACTGGGCGCTGGAGGAAGCGAAGCTCCAGCGGATGCCGAAGCCGAAGCCGCTCGCGACGCGCGTCGCCCTCGTGACGGGTGCGGGATCCGGGATCGGCCGCGCCATCGCCCACCGGCTGGCCGCCGAGGGCGCCTGCGTGGTGGTCGCCGACATCGACGGCGGGCGCGCAAGCGCCGTGGCGGGCGAGCTGGGGGGCACCGACACCGCCATCGCGGTCACCGTGGACGTCACCGACGAGGCGCAGGTCACCGAGGCGTTCCGGTGCGCCGTGCTGGCCTTCGGTGGCGTGGACCTGGTGGTGAACAACGCCGGCATCTCGTTGTCGCGCTCCCTGCTGGACACCACGCTGGCCGACTGGGACCGCCAGCACGACGTGATGGCGCGCGGGTCGTTCCTGGTCGCGCGCGAGGCGGCGCGGGTCATGACCGAGCAGCACCTGGGCGGGGACATCATCTACATCGTCAGCAAGAACGCGCTGGTGGCCGGCCCCAACAACGTCGCGTACGGCGCGGCGAAGGCGGACCAGGCCCACCAGGTGCGGCTGCTTGCCGCGGAGCTTGGGGCACACGGGATCCGAGTGAACGGCGTCAACCCCGACGGCGTGGTGCGCGGATCCGGGATCTTCGCCGGTGGCTGGGGCGCGGAGCGAGCCGCCGTCTACGGCGTGCCGGAGGAGAAGCTCGGCGAGTTCTACGCGCAGCGCACGCTCCTGAAGCGCGAGGTCCTCCCGGAGCACGTCGCGGCGGCGGTGTTCGCCCTCACCGGGGGGGACCTGGCGCTCACGACCGGCCTGCTGGTACCCGTCGACGCAGGCGTCGCCGCGGCGTTCCTGCGGTGAGCGCAGGTGGCACCGCCCGCATGCCGTGGCTGACGCCGTCGGCCGCGGGTGCCCCGGCGCCGGGGCCGACCGGCGCCCGACGGGGCGGGTGACGCCGTGCGGGTGGCGCTGTTCGTCGCCTGCTACAACGACCTCCTGTACCCGCAGGTGGGGCGGGCGGTGGTGCGCCTCCTGCGTCGCCTCGGGCAGCCGGTGGAGTTCCCGCCGGGCCAGACCTGCTGCGGCCAGATGCACTTCAACACCGGCTATCGCGAGGCGTGCGTCCCGCTCGTGCAGGGCTTCGTGCGCGTCTTCGCCGGCTACGACGCCGTGGTGACCCCCTCGTCCTCGTGCGCCTCCATGGTGCGGCACTACCACGCCACGGTCGCCCGGGAGGCGGCCGACGCGGGCACGGATCCGTCCCTCCCGGCACGCGTCGCGGAGGTGGCGCCCCGGGTCTACGAGCTGAGCGAGTTCCTGGTCGACGTGCTCGGCGTCACCGATGTCGGCGCGCGCTTCCCGCACACCGTGGCGTTCCACCCCACCTGCCACTCGCGGCGACTGCTGGGGGTGGGCGATCGGCCCGAGCGCCTGCTGGCGGCCGTCGACGGCCTGACCCTGGTGGACATGCCTCACGCGGAGACCTGCTGCGGCTTCGGCGGCACGTTCGCCGTGAAGAACGCGGACACGTCGGTCGCCATGGGGCTCGACAAGGTCGCGGACGTGCTGGCGTCCGGCGCGGAGGTGCTCACCGCGTCGGACACGTCCTGCCTGATGCACATCGGTGGGCTCCTCTCGCGCCGCGGCGCACCGGTGCGGGTGATGCACATGGCCGAGATCCTGGCCGGACCGGAGGACGGCGGATGACGGCGCCCGATCGCGAGCTGCAGCCCCTCGCGCCGCAGCCCCTCGCGCCGCCCGAGCCCGGCGCACGCGGCCGGGCCGGCCGGCCGTTCGAGCCAATCCCGACCTATGCCGGCACGCCGCCGTTCCCGCGTGCCGCGCGAGCCGCGCTGGCGGACACGCGGCTGCGCGCCAACCTGCAGCGGGCGACGGCCACCATCCGCGCGAAGCGTGCCCGGGCAGTCGCCGAGCGCGACGACTGGGAGGCCCTGCGGCTCGCCGGTGCCGCCATCAAGAACGAGGTCCTCCACGACCTGCCGGCGCTCCTCGTACAGCTCGAGCGGGCGGTCACCGACGCCGGCGGAACGGTGCACTGGGCCCGGGACGCCGCGGAGGCCAACGCCATCGTGACGCGCATCGTGCGCGAGCACGGCGCCACCGAGGTGGTCAAGGTCAAGTCGATGGCCACCGAGGAGATCGAGCTCAACGAGGCCCTCGCCGAGGCCGGCATCGCCGCCTGGGAGACGGACCTCGCGGAGCTGATCGTGCAGCTCGGCCACGACCTGCCGTCCCACATCCTGGTGCCGGCGATCCACCGCAACCGCGCGGAGATCCGCGAGATCTTCCGCCGTGAGATGGCGCTGGCCGGGCGTCCCGCCCCCGACGACCTGTCCGACGAGCCGCGCGAGCTGGCCGAGGCGGCCCGGCTGCACCTGCGGGAGAAGTTCCTGCGCGCCCGCGTCGCGGTCTCGGGCGCGAACTTCGCGATCGCGGAGACCGGGACGATCGCGGTGGTGGAGTCCGAGGGGAACGGGCGCATGTGCCTGACGCTCCCCGAGGTGCTGATCACGGTGATGGGCATCGAGAAGCTCCTGCCGCGCTGGCAGGACCTCGAGGTCTTCCTCCAGCTCCTCCCGCGCTCGGCCACGGCGGAGCGGATGAACCCCTACACCTCGATGTGGACCGGCGTGACGCCGGGCGACGGCCCCCAGGCATTCCACCTGGTGCTGCTGGACAACGGCCGCTCGGACGTGCTGTCGGACCCGGTGGGGCGCCAGGCGCTGCGCTGCATCCGCTGCTCCGCGTGCCTGAACGTCTGTCCGGTCTACGAGCGCGTGGGCGGCCGCGCCTACGGCTCGGTCTACCCGGGGCCCATCGGCGCGATCCTCACGCCCCAGCTGCGGGGGATCGTCCGGCACCCTGTGGACGCGCAGACGGCCTCCCTCCCCTACGCCTCGTCGCTGTGCGGGGCGTGCTTCGAGGTCTGCCCCGTCCGCATCGACATCCCCGGGGTCCTGGTGCACCTGCGCGCGCAGGTGGTGCGCCAGCATCCGATGGGCCCGCACGTGCCCGAGCCGGACGAGCTGGTCCTGGGGGTGGCGAGCTGGGTCATGGAGCGGCCGCGTCGGCTGTCCATCGCCGAGCGGGCCGCCGGGCTGGCCGGGCGCGTGGTCGCCCGCCGCGGAGGGCGGATCGGCGCGCTGCGCGGCCCCTGGCCGGTCTCGGCCTGGTTCGGCGAGCGTGACCTGCCCGCCCCGGCGCGGGAGTCCTTCCGCGCCTGGTGGCGCCGCGTCGGGCGAGGCGGCGCCGGCTCGACACCCTCCGGGCAGGAGCGCTCGAGGCAGGGCCGGGCGCCGGAGGACGCGCCGTGAACGGGCCGGTGTCGCGCCACCCGGGCGATGCTCGCGCCGAGATCCTGGAGCGCCTGCGCGCGGCGCTGGCCGACCGGCCACCGGTCCCCGATGTGCCGCGGGCGTACCGGCGGGCACCGGAACACGGTGTCGACGTGGTCGCGCTCTTCGCGTCGCAGGTCGCCGACTACCGCGCCACGGTCCACCGGACCGACCCGGGCGGCGTTGCCCGCGTCATCTCGGACGTGCTGGAGGCACGCGGCGCGCGCCGGGTGGTGGTCCCCGCCGGGATGCCGGATGCCTGGCTGCGCGATGCGCGGGTCGAGCGGCTCACCGACGACCCGCCCCTCGCGTCCGCGACCCTGGACGGTGCCGACGCCGTCGTCACGGGCTGCGCCCTGGCGATCGCCGAGACCGGCACCATCGTGCTCGACGGCGGGCCCGGACAGGGCCGGCGCGCGCTCAGCCTGGTTCCCGACGTGCACCTGTGCGTGGTGGAGGCGGGCCGCATCGTGGGAACGGTGCCGGAGGCGATCGCGGCCCTGCGCCCCGTGCGGCCGCTCACCTGGATCAGCGGGCCGTCCGCGACCAGCGACATCGAGCTGAATCGCGTGGAGGGGGTGCATGGCCCGCGGACGCTCCATGTGGTGATCGTCGAGGAGACGCCGGGCGCCTGACACGCGTCCCGTGGACCGGCACGCGGCCCGTTGGGACTCCGTTCGACGCCGGCCGCGCACCAGCCGCCGTCGGCGCCCGAGGGCCGGAACACGCCACGGCCCTGAGGCGTTTCGATCGGCGAGGCGCCGCGGTCAGGAGGTCCCGCGACCCCGGACCCGGAAGTGGTACCGGCCCGACCCCACGACCGCCACCGTCTCGCCGTCCACGTCGCGCACGCCCGCCACGCCGGCGGCTGCGGCCAGCGGCACGGCCCCCTCCTCGATGGCGTCGGGTGACCCGGGCAGCACCACCTCCGCCGTGACGCCCGGCGGCACCCACAGGTCGAGCCGGAAATCGTCCGTGCCCGCACGCCAGCCGCACGCGATCCGGCCGCGCACCGAGTGGACCCAGGTGCGGGCCCAGGAGACGCCCGGCGCCGGCCTCGGCTCGATGCGCACCCGCTCGTAGCCCGGCGCCTCGAGTCGCAGACCCCCCAGGAAGGCGTACATGAACGCGCCCACCGACCCGTACGCGTAGTGGTTCAGCGAGTTCATCACGTCGGTGAAGATGCCCGCGGTGGTCAGGCTGGTGTGGAAGCCCTTCCCGTCGGTGAACCCGTCCCAGCGCTCCCACATGGTGGTGGCGCCCTGGCGCACCTGGTAGAGCCACGAGGGGTACGTGTCCGCGAGGAGCAGCCGATAGGCCACGTCCAGCCGGCCTCCCTCCGCGAGGGCGGGCAGCAGCCACGGCGTGCCGAGGAACCCGGTCGAGAGGTGCCAGTTGCGGTTGCGGATGTCAGCCACCAGGCGTTCGACCACGAGGGGGATCTCCTCCGGCTCGAGAAGACCGACTCTGAGGGCGACGACGCAGGCGGTCTGCGTCCCGCTCTCGACCAGCCCGCCTCCCTGGACGAAGCGCTCGCGGAAGGCGCGCCGGATCTCCTCGAAGCGTCGTGTGCACGCGGCAGCGTCCTCGCCGCGCCCCATGACCTGCGCGAGCTCCGCGGCCAGGCGGGCGCTGTAGGCGAAGTAGGCGGTGCCCACCAGGTCCTTGGGGGTGTCCGCGTCCACCGACAGCCAGTCGCCGTACCCGGAGGCGGGACGGACGTGCCCCTCGCTGGTCCCGGCCAGGTACTCCAGCCAGCGGAGGATGGCCGGCAGGGCCCGGCGCACCACGCGCTCGTCGGCGTAGTGGCGGTGGAGCGTCCAGGGGACGATCGTCACGGCATCGCCCCAGCCCGCCGCCCCGGCGCCGATCTCGGCCATCTCCGGCACGACGTCGGGGATGGCCCCGTCCGGGTGCTGCGCGTCCCGCACGTCCTCCAGCCACTTGTCGAAGAAGCGGCGGACGTCCATGTTGAAGGCGGCCGTGGACGCGAAGACCTGCGCGTCGCCGGTCCACCCGAGCCGCTCGTCACGCTGCGGGCAATCCGTCGGCACGCTCAGGAAGTTGCCCCGCTGCCCCCACGTGATGTTGCGCTGCAGTCGGGTGAGGCCCGGGTGCGAGCACGCGAAGCCGCCGGTCACCGGCATGTCGGCGTGGACCACGCATGCCGTGATCGATGCCGGATCGAGAACGCCCGGGTAACCCGTCACCTCCACGAAGCGGAACCCGTGGTAGGTGAACGTCGGCTCGAAGACCTCCTCGCCCTCGCCGCCCAGGATGAACTCGTCCAGGGCCTGCGCAGACCGCAGGGTCGCGAGGAGCAGGCTCCCGTCGGGCTCCAGGGCCTCGGCATGCCGCAGCAGGATCCGTCGCCCGGCCGGACCGCGCGCCGCCAGCCGGATCCAGCCCACGACGTTCTGGCCGAGATCCACCACGGCGCTCCCGTCGGGTCGGGTCTCGATGCGCGCCGGGGGCACCTCCATGGTCACCCGCACGGGCGGCCCGACCCGGGCAACCAGCGGCGCGGCGTGCTCGCCCACCCGGACCGGCGTCCAGGCGTCGGCCGCGGCCGGACCATCCCATGCCGGGTCCCGTCGACGATGGTCGATCGTCTGGCCCATCAGCAGGTCCGCGTAGCGGATGGCTCCCTCGGCCGCCTCCCAGTGCTCATCGCTCGCGACGACCTCGCGGCCGCCGTCCTCGAACTCGATCTCCAGCCGGCACCAGAAGAGCGGGTCGGGACCGTAGCGACCGGGCCCCCAGAGGCCCACGTGCCCTGCGTACCAGCCGTCGGCGAGCACGGCGCCCAGCACGTGCTCGCCGGGTGTCGCGAACGGCGTGACGTCGAATGCCTGGTACTCGACCCGCTGGCGGAAGTCGGTCCAGCCGGGGGCCATGCGCTCGTCGGAGACCGGGGACCCGTCGAACCGCAGCTCGTAGACGCCCAGGGCGCTCGCATAGATCCGCGCCCGGCGCACCAGTCGCCCCACGGTGAACCGCCGACGGAGCAGCCGGGGCGGGCGAACCAGCGCCGGATCGCGCCCCCACGGGGGATCGCCCCAGCGGGCGACCGGCCGGGCCAGCGGCCATGCCCGATCGTCGTCACCGGCGGTCTGCCAGCCCTCCGCCGGGTCGGCCGCGCAGGTCCAGGCCCCGTCGCTGCAGGTGCGGTGCTCGACGCCGGCGGCGTCCGTGACGACGAGCTCGGCCAGCAGGCCCGGAGGCGAGCCCGGCTCCCGACACGCCTCGACCGCCAGCACGATGCGGCCCGGGTGCAGCACGCCGGTCACGTCGACGTCGGCCTGCCATCCCGTCGTGGCGACAGGCGTCGTGCCGCGCGGGACGTCGCTCGTCGGTTCCGGGCGGCCGCTGCCCGCGCCGACCGGCGACGCCCAGACGGGCCTGCCGTCGATCCACGCGCGCCGGGCGCCGCCCGTCAGCCGGAGGCGGGCGGAGGCGGGCCCGGCTCCGTCCAGCGCGATGGTGCGGCGGAATCCCGCCCGGTCCGGGTCGCCGAGATGCGGCGCCACCCAGATCCGGTGCGCGTGACGGAGGTGCAGACGCGCATCCGCGCCGGGCTGCACAGCGCCGATCCACGCGGCTCGACGATCCTCGTCGCGGAGGAGGCCCATCTCGAAGGTGGCCCACGCGCTCCACGGAGAGACGCGCCCGCCGCCGTCCCAGACCCGGACGCGCCAGCGGCAGCGCTGCCGGGACTCCAGCGCGGGACCCGCGTAGATCAGCCACGGCGCGCCGGTGGGCACGCGCCCGCTGTCCCAGCGCGGGCCGGCCCGCGCGGGAAGCCCGTCGCTCGGCCCGGGGCGACCCGGCCCAGCGCCGGATCCCACCATCCCCGCCGCCTCCGCCGCCGCACCGGGCCCGTCGGCGCGCACCTCGACCTGGCATGCGTCCTGCCGGATTCCACGTGACCCGCGCCGGGGGATCAGCCGCCAGGAGAGGCGCGGCTCCGGCGTCCCCAGCCCGATGGGGTCGGCGACGCCCTCCGTGCGCAGGTCGCCCGGGCGAAGCGCGCTGCGCACGGGCGCGGCATCCCCACCCGGCCCGCCCCGGGCGACGCGGGTGGAACCCGACCCGGGGATCGCCGCGGCGGCGTCACCCACGGTCACGTGGCGTGTGGCGCGGTTCGGGCGCAGCTGCGGCACCGCCTCAGGGTTCCTGGAGCGCGGCCAGTCGGTGCGCGAGCCCGCGTGTCGCCGGATAGAGCTCCCGGTAGACACCGTAGAGCGCGTCGTACCGTTCCGCCCGATCGGCGTCGGGCGACACCACGGCCACGACCGGGTTCCAGGAGGCCCCCGTCTCCGTGATCCCTGCGGCGCCGGCGGCAAGCCACGCGTCCCCGTAGCTGGCGCCCAGGGTGTACTGGCGGAGCTCCTGCGGCAGGCCGGTCACGTCCGAGACGATCTGCAGCCACAGCCCGCCTCGCGTGCCGCCGCCCACGGCCGCCACGCGCGTGGGGGCGCCGGCGGACGCCGTCATCACCTCCAGGTTGTGGCGCACCCCGAACGCGGTCGCCTCCAGCAGCGCGCGGTAGAGGTGTCCCCGTCCGTGACGGAGCGTGAGCCCGAGCACCGCGCCACGCGCGTTCACGTCGAAGAGCGGGGTCCGTTCGCCGGCGAAGTACGGGAGGACGACCACCCCGTCCGAACCGGGCGGCGTGCCCTCCGCCTCCGTCAGCAGCTGCTCGTAGGAGCTGCCGGTCAGGTCCCGCATCCATGCCGTGAGCGCGCCCGAGGTGGCCATCCCGCCGGCCAGCGTGAGGGTCCCGGGCATGATCCCCCGCGTGGTCCACAGGTGCGGGTCCGGCTGCGCCCGGTCCACCACCTGCACCAGGAACATGGTGGTCCCGTACATCAGCATCAGGTCGCCCGGCTCGCTCACCCCGACGCTGGCGGCCTCCGCCCAGGCGTCGATGGTGCCGGCGAGCACCGGGGTGCCCTCGGCCAGGCCGGTGATCCCGGCCGCGTCGGCACTGACCCGTCCGGCCACGTCCCCGGGCCAGAGCAGCCGCGGAAGCTCCAGCCCCGGCGCGATCTCCGTCGCCCAGTCGGCTGCCCAGTCCTGTGCCGCGAGGTCGTAGATCGGGTCGCACTGGCTCGCGGAGTGGTGGTCGAGGACGTACTCGCCGGTGAGCCGGTGCACCAGGTACGAGCTGGCCATGAAGAAGCGGCGCGTGCGGGCCCAGCGCTCCGGCTCGTGCCTGCGGAACCAGAGCAGCTTGGGGCCCACCGCCTGCGACGTCAGCGGCGAGCCGCCCCGCGCGAGGATCCGGTCCGCGCCGAGCGTCTGGCCCAGCTCCACGACCTCCGCCTCGGCGCGCGTGTCGATGCCGTACAGGATCGCCGGACGAAGCGGCTCACCGTCGGCGGTGGTCGGGAGCATGCAGGGCCCGATGCCGCTGACGCAGATGGCGGCAGGACGGGTGCCGGTGCGCTGGACCAGGTCTCCGATGAGCGCCCGGGCATCCGCCCACCAGACGGACTCGGCATCGTGCTCGAACCACCCGGGGCGGGGCATGGAGGTGGTGTGCGGGCGTTCGGCCACCTCGACGATCCGGCCGCCACCGTCCACCAGGCACGCCTTGGAGGAGGAGGTCCCGATGTCGAGGCCGAGGACGAGCTCGTTCATCGCGCGTCGCCGAACCCGTCGTAGTCCACGTCCGCCAGGCGGCAGAACGCGCGCAGCGCCTCCACGTGGTCGCCCGGCGCGGCATGAATGTGGTTCGAGCCGTAGCGGGACAGGACGTCGCGGGAGTCGGTGTGCATGCGCACGAACGCGTGCGGCCACTCGTAGGTGGACTGGCGCATGAGACGCTCGTTCGTCTCCGGATCGAACTGGACCATGTCGCCCCGCAGCACCTGCATCCGATAGCGGCCGTCGAGGCGGGTGAGCCGGGCGAGGGTGACCGGCCCCGGAGCGGCGAGGTGCTGGATGGAGGCCCCGCCGGCCGGGAAGTAGAACCCCTCCGGGTAGAGGTTCACGTGCCGCATGTTCTCGAACGGGTCGTCCGACCGTGCCGCCCACCAGGTGGCGTGCTGCCCCGAGTTGCAGAGGTCCCACACCTCATGGTCACGGTCGTAGTAGCGCAGATCGGCGAAGAGCGCGGGCGTCGAGCTGATCGACGTGAGCACCCGCATGGTGAGGGCACCGTCCATGTCGGCCTCGGTGGCGCACACGTGGACCGGCTTGGGGCCCTCCCAGTCGTACGGATCGTTGAGGAACGCCTCGGTGACGTCCATGGTCGCGTAGTGCGTGGTCAGCTCCGGCTGGCCCTTGATCCCCGAGAAGTCGAGGTGCCACTCGTCGATCAGGTCGCGCATGGCGTGGTACGCGCGCACCTGCCGCTCGAGCAGCTCGGGTGTCAGCTGCTTGCCGTCGTAGTGCACCCCCGCGCTGTGCTGCTCCAGCCACTCCCGGCCGGCCCGCGCCCGGGACGGCTCGACCTCGGCCGCCCGGCGAACCAGCTCCCACTGGTCGATCTCCTCGATGTCCACCCCGAACTTCGAGATCCAGTCGACCGGGTTCGCCACGGCCGTGTACATGCCCATGGGCCGGCCGCCGATCCGCCCGAAGGTCCTGCCCCGCAGGCCGGAGAGCGCCGCGCCGGCCGCCACCCAGGAGAGAACCGCGTCGGCCACGGGCTGCTCGTCGATGTCGCCCCAGGCGCGCCCGTAGGCGCGCCCGATCTGGTCGAGCGCCCCGGCCGCGGCAAGCATCCCCACCATGCCCGGGTACTCGGGCGACACGTTGGAGAAGAGGAGCAGCGGGCCGGGCGTCTCGGCCGCGGCCAGCATCGAGAAGTGCGGGAAGGCCCAGACGGGGATGTTGAAGATCGTCACGTCCGGGCGCTGCGCGGCCAGCCGCCTGGCCTCCCGCACGGCCACGTCATTGCGCTCCACGATGGCCTGCGCCCGCAGCACCTCGTGCCCGGCCGCGGACAGGCGGTTCGCGATCCGCTGCTCCACGGTCCCGATGAACTCCACCAGGTCGCGGTTCACGAAGTCGCGACCGTCGGAGAAGCTGAGCAGGCCGATGCGTGGCACGTCAATCCTCCTGTCGGGGGTGCGCGGTGCCGCATGAGCGGCGAACCCGCAGTTCGAACTGGAACACGGGCCGGGCGGGCTGGGTGCGGGCGCTGGACATCCGCTCGAAGAGCAGGTCCACCGCGGCGGAGGCCATCTCCCGGAGCGGCTGCGCGAGGACGGTGAGGGGCGGATCGATGAGGCTCGCCCAGGCGGGATCGTCGAAGGCCACCAGGGCGACGTCGTCCGGGATCGCGGCACCCCGCTCGCGGAGGGCCTGCAGCGCGCCCAGGGTCATGAGGTTGTTGCCCACCACCAGGGCGGTGATCGTGGGCTCCTGGTCGAGCAGGTGCTCCGTGGCGGCGCGGCCGCCCTCGATGGTGAACCCGCCCATGGCCACCCGCTCGTCCAGTCCGTGCTCGGCCATCTCCGCCCGGTACCCGGACAGGCGGTCGTCGCCGGTCTGGACGTCCGGGCGGCCCGAGACGAAGCCGACGCGACGGTGGCCGGCCTCGATCAGCAGGCGGGCGGCCTGGCGGGCCGCTCCGAAGTTGTCGGCGGTGACCGCGTCCCCCCGCGGATCGCTGACGTGCCGGTCGAAGGCCACCACCGGGATGCCCATGTCGATCAGCCGGCCGATCTCCGGCCCCTCGGGGTCCGACGGCGAGATCAGGACCCCGGAGACGCGTTCGGCCGCCATGACGTCCAGGTAGGAGCCCTGCTTCGCGGCGTCCTCGCTGGTGTTGCACAGCAGGACGCGCTTGCCCCGCTCGTACAGGGCGTCCTCGATCGCGCGAACCAACGTGGCGAAATGCGGGTTCTCTATATCGGACACCACCACGCCGACGACGCCGGCGCGTCCCTCCCGGAGGTTCTTGGCGAGGCGGTTGGGCTGATAGTCGAAGCGGGACACGATGGCCAGCACGCGCTGCCGGTTCTCCTCGCTGACCGATGGAGACCCGTTCAGCACGCGGGACACCGTGGCGGGCGAGACACCCGCCAGGCGAGCCACGTCGTCGATGCGAAGGCGGCCACTCGGGCTAGTCATGAAATGGTTTTCTCAACGGAGCCTCTTCGAAATGCGTCCGGTATGCGGGACCGCTCATACGGGATCGGCGCCATCTTGACAGCCGACGACCCGCTTGTCTAGAGTGTCGCGGCGCTGGTGTGAAATCGATATCTCAGGCCAGCGGGCACCGTCACCGTGGTCGGCCAGGCGGCCGTGTGCGCAACCGGGGCGCGGGGCACCCCGGAGCGCGGAAGGAGGATCGCGTGCTATCTAGGCGCAACCGAACCAGGCGCAACCGAACCTGGAGGACGGGCATCGCCGTCCTGGCGGCCGCGGTGGTGATCGCGGCCTGTTCGTCGTCGGCCGCGAGTACGGCCGCTCCCTCGAGCGCCGCCGCGCCCGCGTCCTCCGCGGCAGCCCCCGCCAGCGCAGCGGCGGCGAGCACCGCCGCCAGCGCCGCGCCGGCGGCATCCGCGGCAGCGGCAGCCAACAACCCGCAGATGACCCTCAAGTTCTCCTGCCCCTGCACCACCGGGCAGCCGCAGACCGAGGCGATGCAGCGCTTCGCCACCGAGGTCCACCAGCTGACCAACGGCGCGATCACGGTCGATCTCTTCCCGAACGGCAGCCTGCTGTCGGAGACGGTGGAGTTCGAGGGGCTCCAGAAGGACTCGGTGGACATCGCGTACGCGGCACCCGACGTCTTCGCCCCACAGGCGCAGGCGATGGAGATCCTGCTGACGCCGTACATGTTCACCAGCTGGTCGCAGGTCCAGTCCACCTTCAACAGCCAGTACGGCCAGCAGCTGGTGCAGCTCGCCGTGCAGAAGCTCGGCGTCCGCCCGCTCGACATCCAGGACCTGGGTGCCCGTGAGCTCGACCTCACGGTGACCAAGCACATCAACACCCCCGCCGACATGGCCGGCATCAAGCTGCGCATGCCCCCGGGCCCCTACTGGGCGAAGCTGGGCGCCGCCATGGGCGCGCAGGTGACCCCGGTCGCCTTCAACGAGATCTACCTGGCGCTCCAGACCGGGACGGTCCAGGGCCAGGACAACCCGGTCGCCACCGACATCGCCAACAAGTTCTACGAGGTCACCAAGCAGCTCGTCCTCACCAACCACGTCTTCTCGCCGGTCATGCCGACCATCAACGAGTCGGTGTGGCAGAAGCTCTCGACCAGCGAGCAGCAGGCCATCGTGAAGGCGTTCCAGGACGCCGACACATGGGCCGATCAGCAGGTCCAGAACACCCAGGACGCGGGAATCGCCCTCATGAAGCAGCACGGGATGCAGGTCTATTCCCCGGACGTGAAGGCCTTCCAGAGCGCGGTTCTGAAGTCGTTCCTGTGCGACCCGACGTGGACCAGCCCGTTCCTGCCGGGCATGCTGCAGAGCGTGGAGCAGTCCACCGGCGCGGTGGTGCCGACCTGCTGATCCGCAGCTAGAACCCGCCATGGAGTCGGCGCTGCAGGAGGTGGAGTCATGAGTCTCTCCACGCGACCGGACGCGGGTCGCACGTTGAGAGATCGCGTCCGGGACGCGTGGGAGCTCAGCAAGCCGCAGGCCTACAGCGCCGTGCTCCAGGAGGAGGCCCGTGAGGCGAGGGCCGGCCGCATCGAGCGGGTCGAGGAAGCGGTGGCGTCCGTCTTCTACTTCCTGACCTTCGCCTCGGTGGTGGTCTCCGTCTTCTTCCGCTATGTCCTCGATCAGCCGCTGGTGTGGTCGCTGGAGCTGCCGACCTACGCCTTCTTCTGGTGCTTCTGCATCGCGTCGGGTCTCTCCGACTGGCGCGACGAGCAGATCAGCTTCGACCTGGTCTCGCAGCACCTGCGGCCGCGCCTGCGGCTGATCGGCAAGATCGTCGCCAACGTGATCATCGTGGCGACGTTCATCCTCGTGATCCCGGGCACCATCTCGTTCATCCAGTACGAGATCCCCCAGCCGGCCACCGGACTGCCGTTCGGCGAGGTCTGGGGGTACGGCGGCGTCGTGCCGTTCGTGGTCATCACCATCCTGCTGCGCGGGCGCCTGCTGCTCCTCGAGCTGCGCCAGCTGGGCGTGCCGGTGCCGTGGCCGACGCGCGGGGAGCACGCGGCATGAGCCTCGCGTTCCTGGTGATGATCGGGATCTTCCTGCTCTGCTACCTGGTCGGAGCCCCGCTGGGCTACGGCCTGGTATCGGCGGGGATCGTCTACCTCTTCATGAAGGGCGTGGATCTCGAGCAGGCCCCCGCCCTGGTGACGGGCGGCATCGGCGCCAACTTCGTGGTGCTGGCGGTGCCGCTCTTCATCTTCACCAGCGAGCTCATGAACAGCGCCGGGCTGACGGACCGCCTGTTCCGCTTCGCGCAGCTGCTGCTCGGCCGGTCCCGGGGCGCGCTGGCGCAGGTCAATATCGTGGCCACCCTCATCTTCAGCGGCATGACCGGCAGCGCAGTGGCGGACACCAGCGGGATCGGCGTCATGAGCGTGCGGGCCATGGAGTCCGCCGGCTACCCCAAGGGTTTCGCCTGTGCCACCACCTCGGCCAGCGCGATCATGGGCCCGCTGCTGCCCCCGAGCATCCCGCTGGTGGTCTACGGCTTCCTGAGCGGGACCAGCATCGGCGCCCTCTTTCTCGCGGGGCTCGTGCCCGGGCTGCTGATGGCCGTCGCGCACGCCGCGCTGGTGGGGTACCTGGCGCGCAAGAAGAACCTGCCGCGCGAGCAGTGGCCGGGCCTGCTGCCGATCCTGGTCGCCTTCATCGCCGGGCTCCCGGCGATCATGGCGCCGGTGATCCTGATCGGCGGCATCTACAGCGGGATCTTCACCCCCACCGAGAGCGCCGCCGTCGCCGTCCTGTACGCGGCCCTCGTGGCGTTCTTCGTGTACCGCTCGCTGACGCCGCGCCAGTTCCTGCGGAGCATGGGCGTCGCGGTGCGGCAGACCGGCGCGGTGGCCGGGCTGATCGCCGGCGCCTTCATCATCGACTACGCGGTGACCAACGAGCAGGTGCCGGCCGCGATGACGCAGGCCGTGCTGGGGATCTCGCACCAGCCGCTGGTCCTGCTCGTCATCATCAACGTCCTCTTCCTGATCGGCGACCTGTTCCTCGAGACCGTCGTCCTCCAGTTCGTGATGCTGCCGATCGTGCTGCCGATCGTGCAGGCGGCCGGCATCGATCCCGTCTACTTCGGGGTGATCATCACCCTCAACATGATGATCGGCCTGGGGCTGCCCACGCTGGGGGTGCTCAACTTCATCCTGAGTCGCCTGACCAACACGCCGCTCGAGGACATCATCCGCGAGATGTGGCCGTTCCTCGGCCTGCTGGTGGGAGGCCTGATCATCCTGATGCTGTTCCCCCAGATCTCGCTCTTCCTGCCCCACCTGCTGGGCTTCCGAGGAGACTGACCACGTGAGCTGGCTTGTGCGCCGCCCTCCCGAGCACTTCCGCGACCTGTGGCGATCGGACCGCCCCATGTACGGCGGCTGGGCGCAGCTGCCCTCCCCCATGTCGGCGGAGATCCTGGGGCACACCGGTTTCGACTGGGTATGCATCGACGCGCAGCACGGCCCGATGGGGACGGACAGCCTGCTCGCGATGCTGCAGGTGCTCACCCTGACGGGGACGCCGGCCTTCGTGCGCGTCCCCTGGACGGACCCGGGGCTGATCATGAAGGTGCTCGACGCCGGGGCGGTGGGGGTCATCGTGCCCATGGTGAGCACGCCCCAGCAGGCCGCCGAGGCGGCGGCCGCCTGCCGCTACCCGCCGCGTGGCATCCGCAGCATGGGTCCCAGCCGGGTCCAGTACCTCAACCCGGGCTATGACGCGGCGATGGGCGACCGGATCGCCCTGTGCGTGCCGATGATCGAGACCCTGGAGGGCGTCGAACGGGTCGACGAGATCGCCGCCGTCCCGGGGGTGGACGGCCTCTTCATCGGACCCGGCGACCTGTCGCTCGCGGAGGGGTATCCGCCCTCGCTCTGGACCGACACCCCTGATCACGTCGCGAGGATCATGCGGGTGCTGGACGCCTGCCGGCGCCACGACGTGGTGCCCGGGATCTACTCCGGAGACCTGGAGCTCACCACGCGCTGGCGGGAGGCGGGCTTCCGGATGCTCGCGCTCCTCAGCGACTCGCACTTCCTCGCCACCGTCCCCCGCGCGCTGCTCGAATCGATCCGCGCCTCCGAGGCGAGCCCGGCCGGAGCAGCCGAGGCGATCCCGACGAAGGCCCGATCGTGAGCGTCTCGCGCGCGGAGGCCTGGACGGCCACGTTCAGCGGCGTCATCGCCGCCGCTGCGACGCCGTTCTGGCGCGACGGGAGCCTGGACACCGACCGCATCCCCGCGTACGTCGAGTTCCTCCTGGAGGGCGGAGTGTCGGCCCTGATGGTGGGCGGCACCACCGGCGAGTTCGTGGCCATGGAGGTGGATGAGCGAGCGGCGGCCGCGTCGGCCTTCGTGGCCGCGGTGTCGGGGCGCGTCCCGGTGATCGTCCACGTCGGGCACGTCGACCTGCGCCGGGCACGCAGGCTTGCGGAGGCCGCGGCCATGGCCGGTGCCGATGCGATCGCGGCGATCACGCCGTACCTGCACCACGCGAGCCCCGGGGCCATCGACGGGTACCTGCGAGCGCTCGCACGGTCGGTGCCGGAGGTGCCGTTCCTCTTCTACAACTACCCGGAGGCCTCCGCCAACCGTGTCCCGCCGTCGCTGTTCGTCGACCTGCTCGACGAGCCGAACGTGTGCGGGGTCAAGCTGAGCGTGGGGACCTGGGGAGAGATCGAGCCGTACCTCGGCCTGGCGGACGACCTGCTGGTTGCCGCGGGGAACGATGGGCTGATGGACCGCTTCGCCGCGGCGGGCGGGCGGGCGATCGTCTCCGGGAACGCGGCGGCCGCACCCGACGTGGTGGCGACGCTGTTCCGCACGTTCCGGCGCGGCGAGGGAACGCCGGCCGACCGCGACGCCCTCGACCGGGTGGTCGGCCTGGGACGGGCCGGCTCGGTCGACCGGCTCAAGCAGCTGCTCCGGCTGCGGGGGATGGACGTCGGCCCGGCGCGGGTGCGCACGTTCGACGCCCGCGAGGAGATCGATGAGGCCGACACGGCGGCGGCCCTGGAGCGGCTGCTGCAGGAGCACGGAGCCGCGACGCTCGGGCGCCTGGCCCAGTAGCCCCGTCGAGCCGGCGTTCCGCCGGCATCCGCTCCGCCGGCACCGGCCCCCGGCGGAGCCTGCTGGTCAGCCGATCCCTGCGAGCCGGGCGATGGCGTCGATCGTGGCACCGTTGCCGAGCACGCTGCTGTGGGTCGCGCCCGGCACCAGGACGAGGGCGCTCGCGTAGCCATTGGCGACGAGCGCCGCCTGCAGCTGCTGCGAATAGGCCTCGGGAATGGTCGTGTCCGCGGTGCCGTGCACCAGGAGCACCGGCAGGTGCGGCGCTCCGGGCGCCGCCAGCAGGGCGTGCGGGTCGAGTGCGGCCAGGATCGCCGGATCCGACGCCCGGTCGGAGCCGACCAGCGACGGGATGTACCCGGGGCCGACGTACGTCCCCATCGCCTCCCACGGTGCACTGTCGATGGCGACCAGTGCGTCGGGACGGAGCGAGCCGCGGGCGGCCGGGCAGGCCAGGTCGTCCGGCGTGAACGGCGCCCGGCTGAGGGCGACCACCTCGGCCGCCCACGCGCCGAGGGAGTGCCCCACCAGCGTGACCCGGTCCGGCGACGCGCCGTACGTGGCGGCGATGCCGCGGGCGACGCCGACGGCACACGCCACGTCCTCGAAGGATTGCGGGAAGCCCGCTCCGTCCTCGGCCCGCATCTGCCAGCCGGCCGTCACGACCACCGCACCCCGGGCGGCCAGCGGCACGGCGAGGGCCTGCAGGTAGCCGTACTGCGTCGGATCGGCCGGCCCGCCGGGCAGCACCACGACGAGCGGCCACGGCCCGCCGCCGAGCGGCGCGTACACGTCCATCTCCAGCGGACACGTGGCCCGGCCGGCGGGGCAGGACGAGGGCCAGGCGAACGGCAGGTTCGCCCAGTGCCCGACCGGTCGGGGCAGGCCGGCGGCGACGACCGTCCCGGGCACCGGGGGCGCGGTGGCTGCGGACGGGGCGGACGAGCCCGGGGCCGAGGCTTCGGGCGATCCCTGGGCCGGAGGGGCCGGCGATCCGGCGGCCGTGCCGCCGCCGGCGCCGGGTCCCGCCGGCGTCCCGGTGCACGCGCCGGCGCAGAGGCCAACGGCGACGAGCGCGACCCATGCCGTGCGCAGGGCCTCCCGCCACCCGCCGCGCCGAGCGAGCTTCGCGCTCACCCCCGGCGGCTCCCTCCTCCGCAGCGAAGAGAACGGTGCGCCCACACGACCCTGGGACGACGCGATGCTACGGCGTGAACGTGAACGAGCGAACGAGGACGTCGACGGGTGCCCCGTTCGTGGGTGCGGCGCCGTTGCAGAGCCAGAGATTGAGATGGACGCGCTCGTCGCCGGGGACCGGCACGTCGCGGCCCGAGTAGCTGTAGCTCGCCGCCGTGGTCCCCGAGGCGTCGAGCGTGCGCCAGGACACGCTCCCAGCCCGCCAGGTGAACTGCTCGATGGAGGGGGTGGACGGTCCCTGCGCGAAGCGGAACAGGTGGTTCGCCGTC
>JAJYKX010000024.1 GCA_021788175.1 Chloroflexota bacterium | reverse complement strand
ACGACGCGATCGACCGCTGGTGGCCGGCCGCGCTGACCGCCTGGCGGTCGGCGCTGGAGACCCGCGCGAGGACGGACGTCCACGAGGGTCCCTGAGGCACTTTCCGGGCGGCTGCCGAAGCCCTCCGCCGACGGGCGGCTCCGCAGGCCTGCGGGACCGTCCGGGCCCCGGCGGTGCCCGCGGATCAGTCGGCCGCCGCCTCGGCTGCCGCGCGCTGCGCGTCCTCGCGGCGGTACGGCACATCGAGGACCACGATGTCGGGGAGCCCGACCAGGGCGTTCCGGATCCGCCGCGAGTTCTGGTTGAAGAGCGCCCGCTCCCACCAGTGACGTGCCTCGAGCTCGGGGATCATCACGACCAGCACGGCGTCCGGGTCCTCGGCGCGCGCCACCTCCAGGTAGCGGAGGAACGGCCGGACCAGCGAGCGATAGGGCGATTCGATGAGCACCACCGGAACGCCCGGCATCTGGTGCTCCACCCGGCTGCGGAATGCCTCGCCCCGCTCCGGGTCCTCGGCCACGTGCACGATCGACACGTCCGACGACGTGGTGCGGGCGATCTTGACGGCCTGCACGACCGCGCGGGTGAAGGCCGGGGCGGCGACGATGACGCGCTGGCGGCGCCGTGGCGGGCGGATCACGGCCGTCGGGCGAACGTCGAGTTCCCGGGCCTCCGTCGCGTATTCGCGGTGCACCAGGAGCATCAGGATCACCAGGATCGGCACGATCACGATGACGATCCAGGCCCCCAGCGCGAACTTGGCGATCACGAAGATGACCACCACGATCGCCGTTGTCACGGCGCCCAGCCCGTTGAAGAAGGCGCTGGTCCGCCACCCCGGGCCGCGCTCCTTGAACCAGTGGCGCACCATGCCGGCCTGCGACAGCGTGAACGCGGTGAAGACGCCGATCGCGTACAGCGGGATCAGCGCCTCCACGTTGCCTTCGAACACGACGACCAGCGCGATCGACACGGCGGCGAGGACCACGATCCCCGCGTTGAAGGCCAGCCGCTCGCCGCGGAACGCGAAGTGGCGGGGCATGTACCCGTCGCGCGCCAGGATCGAGGACAACCTCGGGAAGTCCGCGAAGCTGGTCTGCGCCGCCAGCACCAGGATCCCCATGGTGGAGAGCTGCAGCACGTACCACAGGGCGCCTCGGCCGAAGACGGACCGGCCGATCTGGGAGAGGACCGATTCGCCGCTCGCCGCCGGCAGCGCGCCGGTGACGTGGGCAAGGAACGACGTGCCCAGGAACATGGTGCCGAGCAGCAGGGACATGATCAGCATCGTCGTCCGGGCGTTCTGCCACTCGGGCGGCTTGAACGCCGGCACGCCGTTGGCCACGGCCTCGGTCCCGGTCATGGCCGAGCAGCCGTCCGCGAAGGCGCGCATCAGGAGCAGCAGGCCGAACGTCTCGGCCGGCACCTGCGCCGGCACGACGTCGGTCACGTGCGGTGCCGCGCCCAGGATCGTGCGCAGCACGCCGAGCGCGATCAGCAGCAGCGCGCTTCCCAGGAAGATGTACGTCGGCGCCGCGAAGATCGTGCCGCTCTCCCGGATGCCCCGGAGGTTGATCGACATCACGAAGAGGATGAAGAGCACGATCAGGGGCACGGCGAGCGGCAGCAGCGGCGGGAACAGCGAGTACAGCGCCTGGACGCCGCTCGAGACGCTCACGGCGACGGTCAGGACATAGTCGGTCAGCAGCGCGGCCGCCGCCACGAGCCCCGGCAGCACGCCCAGGTTGGCATGCGCCACGATGTAGCTGCCACCGCCGTTGGGGTAGGCCCGGATCGTCTGGCGGTACGAGAGCGTGACCAGGGCGAGGACGCCCACGATCGCGACCGAGATCGGCAGCAGCCAGCCGAACGCGATCGTCCCCACGCCGAGGAGCGTGTACAGGCTCGCCTGCGTCGCGTAGGCCACGGACGACATGACGTCCGAGGAGAAGACGGGCAGCGCCTTCCACTTGGGGAGACGCTCTTCGAGCTCCTGCTCGGTGGAGAGCGGCCGGCCGAAGAGCGCCCGTCGCGCGGAGGCCCAGACGCGCCCGCCGGTCGTGGTCGGCTCGTCCGCGGCCAGCTTGGCCGTGAAGACGCCGGGCGCGACGTAGCGGAAGTACCGCGTGTGCGGGCGCTCGACGCGCACGCGGACGTCTCCGGGCTTGCGCCCGTGCTGGATCTCCGGGGATGTCATGTGCGGGCGCTATTCTCCGATGAGGCGGCCCGCAACGGCAAGCACGGCGTGTGCCAGTCCCCGGCCACGCGAGTCGGTCGCGTGGTGACCGAGGTTCGCGGGTGCGCTCGAAGCCACGACCATGATCGTGTCCGGCGCGGTCCGCCGCAGGTCTACCCGGGCCAGCCTCGCCGAGGTCGCCGCGTCCTGCATCGCCGTCTCGGCGTCGAGCACGCCGCACACCATGACCCACCGGCTGGTCCCGCCGCTCACCAGCGCGATCGCGGCGGCCAGGTCCTGTGCGTCGCGGGCATGCCTGACGTCCACGTCCCCTGTCATGGTTCAAGCATGGTCCGGGGCCCCAAGAGGCAGGCGGCACCGCGCGGGGTGCGCGGGCTCAGGGAACGCTCAAGAAGTGGGCCTCAGGTCGACTCGAGCCGGTATCCGACGCCGGGTTCGGAGACGATGGCGCTCCCCGCCTCGCCGGCCGGGTCGGCCGCGTCCAGCTTCCGGCGCAGCTGACTCACGTAGACGTGCAGGTAGTGCCCTTCGTCGGCGTAGGCGCGGCCCCAGACCGCCTCGAGCAGCCGATGGTGCGTCACCACCCGGCCGCGGGCCGCGGCCAGCACCCGCAGCAGCTCGTACTCGCGCGGGGTCAGGTGCACCGACGCCTCGCCGGCGCGCACCTCGTGGTGGACCAGGTCCAGCCGGATGCGGCCCACCAGCAGCGAGCCGTCCAGTTCGCGCTCCGGTCCCGCGGCGCGCCGCAGCAGGGCGCGCAGCCGGGCGTGCAGCTCCGACATCCCGAACGGCTTCGTCACGTAGTCGTCGGCGCCGAGGTCCAGCGCGGCCACCTTCTGCTCCTCGCGGCCGCGCGCGGAGAGGACCACGATGGGGGTCGTCGCCTCGCGCCGCACCCGCCGGATGATCTCCAGCCCGTCCACGTCGGGCAGCCCCAGGTCGAGCAGCAGCAGGTCCGGCCGGCGCGCCTCCCAGCGCGCGAGCGCGGTCGCGCCGTCCGCTGCCGGGTCCACCTGGTAGCCGTGCGCCTCGAGGTTCCGCGCCACCAGGCGCCGCGTCTCCGCGTCGTCCTCCACGAAGAGGACCCGCAGCCCCGTCCCCTCCCGCCGGGCGTCGTCCATCACCGCGTCCTCATCGCGGGTGCGCGTCCGCCGGCAGGTCGATCTCGAACGCGAGTCCCCCGCTCGCGCTCCGCCGGGCGGTGATGTGGCCCCCCATCGCCTCGACGAGCCCGCGCGCGACGGCCAGGCCCACGCCCGTGCCGCCCCGCGAGCCGTCCCCCGAGCGGCGCACCCGGTAGAACTTGTCGAAGAGCCGCTCGAGCGCCTCGGGCGGGACGCCCGGGCCGTCGTCCTCGACCACCAGGCGGACCATGCGCGGCGCCGCCGGCGGTGCGTCGTGGATCCGGACCGTCGTGGTCGCCGGGGTGTGCTGCGCCACGTTGTCGAGGAGATTGGCCAGGACCTGTTCCGTGAACAGGCCGTCCACCAGCACGGCGGGCAGCGCTGGATCGAGGTCGACCACGACACGGCGCGGGCTCAGCCGCTGGCGCCGCCGGGCGACGCTGCCGCGCACCACGTCGTCGAGCGAGAACGGTTCGGGGTGCGCCACCAGCTCGCCCGCCTCGATGCGGCTCATGTCCAGCAGGTTCGTGACGAGCTCGTTCAGCCGCTCCGCCTCGCGGTCGATCGTCCCGGCCGCCTCGCGCTCGTCCTCCGGCGTCAGGGCCAGGTCGGCGTCCATCAGGTTGCCGGCCGCGGCGCGGATCGAGGCGAGCGGCGTCCGGAGGTCATGCGAGACCGAGTCGAGCAGGGCGCTCTTGATCGCCTCGCTGCGCCGCGCGATCTCGGCCGCCGCCGCGCGCTCCGTGAGCCGCTTGCGCTCGATGGCCCGGCCGACCTGGTCGGCGGCCAGGGAGAGGATCCGCGTCTGCCCGTCGTCGGGCGCACCGGCACTCGATTCGCGCACGCCCCAGATCGAGCCGCAGGGTTCGCCCTCGGCCTCGATGACCACGCGGTAGGTGGTGGTGTCGGCGGCCCGGCTCGCGTCCTCGGAGCGGAACCGCGCGTGGAGTGCCACCCAGTCGGCCGGTCCGGTGGAGCCCGACCGCAGCAGGCAGTGGAGCCGCGGGACGGCGCATTCGTCGGGGCCGGTCGCCGCGACCGTCCGCTCCTGGTCCGGCGCGCGCCCGATCCCCACCCACAGCGATCGCATGCCGGCCGCGGCGGCCAGCGTGGGCACCACCTCGGCGATCCCGTCCTCCGGCTCCGGGCGGCGGGCCAGCGCCCGTGCCACCTCGTACAGGGCCCGTGACTCGCGCTCACGCCGTTCGGCGGCCTCGGCCCGGTTCCGCTGGGTGGCCGCGAGCTGGCCCACGATGGCGCCCACGCCGAGGAGCAGCGCGAGGTCCAGCCACGCCGTCCGGTCCGCGACGCTCAGCGTGAGCGTGGGCTCGACGAAGAAGAAGTCGTACAGGAGGAAGGAGGCCACCGCCGTCCCGATCGCCGCGACCGTCCCGTAGACGACGGCGGCGGCCACCACGGCGAGCAGGTACACGGCGTCGGCGTTGTGGATCCCGAGCGTTCGTTCCAGGACGCCCACCAGCAGCGTGGCGGCCGCGAGCAGCCCCGCGATGACCGCGAGCGCCACCGGCGCGGGCCTGATTCGAACGGGCGCGAGCACGTGCCGAGTATGCGACCCGCGGGTGGGGCACGCGAGGCTGCGAATCATCGGGCCGCGGCACCGCCCTGGTGTCGCGGCCCGACGTACCGCGCGGGGCCCGTTGCGACGGCGATCAGCGGATCACGGTGATCGCCAGCCGCAGGGTCCAGGTCGCCTTCTCGCCGCCCGCCCAGGGCCGGCTGTAGGTGAAGGTGGCGGTGCTGGCGCCGGCGCCCAGGGCGCGCATGGTCCAGGCCTCGCTGCCGGCCGCGCCCAACATGCCGCCGGCAGGCGCGATGGTCCGATGCGCCAGCAGGGACAGGTAGCGCCCGTCCAGCACCGGGGCATCCCAGCGATAGCCGGTCGAGGCGTTCGAGCAGAGCCGGACCCGCACCACGGCCCCGGCGCGCACAGCCAGGGAACGCTGCAGGGCCGCCGTCCCGGCCGACCCGGTCCGGGCCTGGAACTCGTCGCACCCGATCACCAGCGTGGCGTCCCCGCGCGCCGACGCGTTGGCCACCCGGCCGTGTGCGGCGGCGGCGGCGTTCGCGTCGTCCCCCGCGAAGCGCGCCTGGAAGGCGGTCCACGCCGCGACGCGGGCGAAGTAGTGGACCGAGCCATCGGCGGCCACCGAACGGCTGGTGAGCCGCTGCCACGTCGACGTGGCCGACCTCGTCCAGATCTCGAGGACGCGCCCGACAAGCGCGGGCTCCGTCTGGACCACGTACGTGACGTACGTGTCGGCCGGCACCACGATCCCGGCCTGGCTGAACCCCTCCGACCCGCGGACGACCCCGGCGGCGATGCCGTCGGTGAGCGTGACCGCGGTCGGTGCCGCGGCCACCGGCGCGGCCATGGTCGCCATCGCCGTGCCCGCGAGGATCACCGCGAGGACCCGTGAACGGAACATTGACGAAGCCTCCCTCGGGCACCGCCGGGGCGCTGCGGTGCAGTCCAGATCGAACAACCGAGGGAGGGACGCGCCTGCCGGGCCCGCGGTTCCGTGCCATGCGGCCCGCGCGGATCCGACATACCCTCGGCCCGGCAGCATGCGACAGGAGCACCCGATGAGACTCGGATTCAAGACCGCACCGCAGCGAGTCGACTGGGCCACGCTGGACGCCATCTGGGCCCGGGCCGGCGAGCTGGACGTCTTCGATTCGGCCTGGACCTTCGACCACATCTACCCGGTCGACGGAGACGGCGCCTGCTTCGAGGGCTGGACGGCGCTGGCGCTGCTGGCGCATCGGGTGCCCGGGAAGCAGATCGGGCACCTGGTCCTCGCCAATCCGTATCGCCACCCCGGCCTGGTGGCCAAGATGGCCACCGTCATGGATCACGCCACCGACGGGCGGTTCGTGCTGGGGCTCGGGGCCGGGTGGCACGAGCCGGAGATGCGCGCCTACGGCATGCCCTTCGACCCGGTCCCCCATCGCCTGCGCCAGCTCGAGGCCGGCCTGCGCGTCATCCGGGCACTCTTCCAGCCGGAGGCCGGCACCTGGCCCGCGGCGGGGGAGGGTGGCAGCGGCGAGGTCGGAGGCGTGAGCGTGGACGCCGCCCCGTACCGGCTCGACCATGCGCGGAACGACCCGTCCCCGCGGACCCCGGGCGGCCCGCCGATCTGGCTGGGGACGCAGGGCGAGCGGGTCGGGATGCGCCTGGTGGCCACCTACGCGGCCGGCTGGAACTTCTCCGGCGGGACCGTGGAGGAGTTCCAGCACAAGCTCGAGGCGCTGGACCGGGCGTGCGAGGCGGCGGGACGTGACCGCTCGACCGTCGAGGTGTCCGTGCAGCGCCGGGTGGGCGCCGGCCCCGAGGACCGGTCCGCCGCGCTCGCGTACGGCCGCGACATCGCCCGCGCCGGCTGCGATCACCTGGTCTTCTATATGGATCCCCGGACCGGCCCGGGGGGCCTGCAGCTGCTGGCCGACGAGGTCGCGCGCCCGCTGCGGGACGAGCTCGGGGGCTGACCTGGGACGCCGCTCGTGGCGCGTGTTCGAGGGGCCGCGTCCGAGGGCAACGTGCGCGGGAGCGGTGCGTGGCTCGGCCCCCCCATCGCGTTTGACCGAGGGTGCGCATCTGGGGTATAGTCCGAGGTCGCGGGGTGGAGCAGCGGCAGCTCGTCGGGCTCATAACCCGAAGGTCGGCGGTTCGAATCCGTCCCCCGCAACCAAGTCGCATACGGACCGAACGACCCTGGGACCCGCCTCCCGGGGTCGTTCTTTATGCACCGCGGCCGTGGACCGAGGCGCGCGGCCGCGCCGGGCGTCCGTCGCTACTCGGTCCGGAAGGTGAGGAGCGTGGCCGCCACGAGGGCGACCGCCCAGGCGGCCAGCCCGGCCGCCTGCAGCGGATCGACCACCCCGCCCGGCTCCAGCGTGCCCCGGAGGAGCCCCGCCAGCTGGGCGGGCGGCAGGAAGGACGCGGGGACGGCGATGGCTGCCGGCAGGTGGTCGAGCGGGATGATGATCCCGCCGAGCAGCAGGAAGACCAGGTAGACCCCGTTGGCCAGGGCCAGCACCGCCTCGGCGCGCAGGGCCCCGGCGAGCAGCAGTCCCAGGGCGCAGAACGCGATGGAGCCCAGCAGGAGCCAGGGGAGCGCCGCGACCACGCCGTCCACGATTCCGCCGCGGGGCGCCCAGCCCAGGAGCGCGCCGACCGCGGCGATCAGCACCACCTGCAGGATCTCGGTCACCACCACGGCCAGCGTCTTCGCGCCGAGCAGCGCCGGCCGCGGCAGTGGCGATCCGCCGAGGCGCTTGAGGACGCCGTAGGCCCGCTCGAACGCGGTGGCGATTCCGAGCGAGACGAGCCCGGTCGAGACGATCGCCAGGGCGAGGATCCCCGGCACGACCTGGTCCACCTGTCGACCGCCCCAGGAGGGCGGCGGGAGGAGCGGGACCGTCGAGAAGAAGACCAGCAGCAGCAGCGGGATGGCCAGCGTGACCAGCAGGTTCTCGCCGCGACGGGTGGTGAGCAGCAGCTCGACCCGGGCCTGCGCCACGAAGGCGCGCCATGCCTGCGCGGTGCTCACGATGCGTCTCCTCCGCCGTCGACCCCGGCTGCATCGCCCTCACCCACCAGCCGGAGGAAGACGTCCTCCAGGCTGCCCTGGCCCACGCGGATCGCGAGCGGCTCGATGGAGACCGCGAGGAGCCACGTGGCGAGCTCGACCAGCAGGTCTCCGGCGGACGCGGTCCGGATGACGTAGACGCCGGGCCGGTCGACACGCAGGGCCTGCACGCCGGGCAGCCGGCCCACCTGGGCGAGCCGTTCCGCGTCCAGCGGCGCGGCGAGCTCCAGTCGGACCTCGCGGAGGTCGGGAACCACGCCGGCCGTCGTCCCGTCCGGCCGCAGCGTGCCCAGCCCACGGCGCAGCTCGGCCGGCGTCCCCAGCGCGACCAGCCGGCCGCGGTCGATGA
Organism: Chloroflexota bacterium; assembly: GCA_021788175.1. GTDB lineage: Bacteria > Chloroflexota > Limnocylindria > Limnocylindrales > CSP1-4 > JAJYNJ01. Next base: position 14,637 of record JAJYKX010000024.1, on the reverse strand, counting down.
TCGCGACCCGGTCGGCCAGCGCCTCCGCCTCGTCGAGGAAGTGGGTGGTCAGCAGGATGGTGGTGCCGCCGTCCCGGAGCGCGCGCAGGATCCCCCACGTCTCGCGCCGGGCCTGCGCGTCCATGGCCGCCGTCGGCTCGTCCAGGATCGCCAGCCGGGGCCGTCCCACGATCGCCAGGGCGAGGCTCAGCCGCTGCCGCTCGCCGCCCGACAGGTCGCGGTAGCGGCTGCGGGCCACGTGCGCGAGCCCGACCTGCGCGAGCAGCCCGATCGGCTCCAGTGGATCCGGGTAGAAGGCCGCGAAGAGCTCCAGCGCCTCGATCGGCCGCAGCTGCGAGTAGAGGCCGCCCGTCTGCAGCATCAGCCCCAGGGACGGTCGGAGCTTCCCCGCGTTCCGTCGCGGATCCCAGCCGAAGACGCGGACCGTGCCGCCGTCCGGCGTCCGGTAGCCCTCCACGATCTCGACGGTCGTCGTCTTGCCGGCGCCGTTCGGCCCGAGGAGGGCGAACAGCTCGCCCTGCCGGACGGTCAGGTCGAGCTCGTCGACCACGGCACGACCGCCGTACCGCTTGGTGAGCCGTTCCAGGACGATCGCGTCGCTGCCCGCGGCGCCCGCGACCGGCGTCCCCTGCGCCGTCACGACCCGACGATCTGGCGAAGGTACGACGCCAGCGCATCCGCCGGCGGCGGGCCGTAGCTCGCGGCGCGGATCACGCCGTGCCGGTCCACGAAGTACGAGGTGGGGATGGCGGCCACGCGGTAGGCGCGGGCCACCGCTCCGTCCGGATCGATCAGCGCCGGCCAGGTCGCGCCCTCCCGGCTCATGAAGGCACGGGCACGGTCCGGAGTGTCGTTGAAGATGATGCCCAGCACCTCAAGCCCCTGCGCCGCGTACTGCCCGAGCGCCTGCCGGTAGAGCGGGAACTCCTGCTGGCAGGGGATGCACCAGGAGGCCCAGAAGTTGACGATGACGGGGCGCCCCGCGAAGGACGACAGGTCCACCGTCCGTCCCTGCAGATCCGCCAGGTGAAACGCCGGAGCGGGCTGACCGTCGAGCCCCCCGGCGCCGACGACGATCACGCTCGCCTGCGCGCTGCCCGGCCCCGTTCCCGCCGCGCCCAGCATGCCACAGCCCGCCAGCAGCCACGCGCCGGCCACGAGGCAGCCCGCGGCGAGCGCGCGGGCGCGCGGCCGGCCGCGCCGGCGAGGTGCCCGGGCCGCGGGTGCCGTCCGGTGGGGAGGTCGGGTGGTGGCCGGAGATCGCCGCGCGGCAGGTGCGCGGAACAGGGAGTCGAGCGTGGGGTCCTCACTTGACCGCGAGCGCGCCCTTCACGCAGGGCCGCACGTTCGCGACGGAACTTACCGGAGCAGGTAGAGCGTGGAGAAGAGGCCGATCCAGACGACGTCGACGAAGTGCCAGTAGATGCTCACTGCCTCGACCGCCGTGTGGTGCCTCGCGGAGAACTGACCGTTGATGCCGCGCAGCAGCACCACGGTCATGGCGATCACGCCCCCGAGCACGTGCGCCCCGTGAAAGCCGGTCATGGTGAAGAAGAGCGTGCCGTAGACGCCGCTGCTGATCCCGAACCCGAGGGTCGCGTAGTCGTACAGCTGGCCGCAGAGGAAGATGACGCCGAGGATCACGGTGACCGTCATCCCGCGGATCATGCCGGTCCGGTCGCCGCGCCGGATGGCAGAGACGGCGTACTGCATGGTGAACGAGCTGGTCACCAGGATGACGGTCAGCACCGCCGCCAGCCCCAGGTCCAGCGCGAACCCCGGCGGTGGCCAGACCGCGTGCTCGGCGCGGATGTTGAAGTAGGTGCCGAAGAGCCCGGCGAAGAACATGATCTCGCTGGCGATGAACAGGAGCATCCCCACCAGCGCGGTGTCCACGCCCTGGCGTTCGCCGTGTGCGGGGGCCGGAAGCGCCTCTGCCCGTGCCGCCATCAGACGACTCCTTCCCGTGTGGTCGCCACGACCGTGAGCGCGAGACCGGAAAGGGTCGCGACCGCGACGGTCGATCGAACGCGCGGCGCCGACTGCACGCCCAAAAGGCCACCTCTTGCGCTTGCCAGGGAACCAGCAGGGGCGCTGATCATACCCCGAACGGCCCGCCCGCGTCCCAAATGGCATAGGCCATGGGGGCCGAATGGCCCCCGAGAGCCGCCGACGCCGGACGGCCCCCCGGGGCCGCGGGGGAGTGACGAATGCCGGGCCGCAGGGTCCCCGCGCGAGCGCTACAGCGCGATGGGCAGGAGGACGTCCAGGGCGACCAGCGCGAAGAGGAGCGTGAGGTACGTGATGGAGAAGCGGTACAGGCGGATCGCGCCGGCCCCGGTGCCGTCCCGCCAGAGCATCAGGGCCTGGCGGAGGAAGAGCGCGCCCAGGATCGCGGCCCCCACGGTGTAGACCAGGCCCATGCCGGCGACCGCCGCGAAGACCAGGGTCAGGATCACCAGCAGGATCGTGTACAGCACGATCTGCCGGTTCGTCTCCCGCACGCCCTTCACCACGGGGAGCATGGGGACCCCGGCCGCCTCGTAGTCGCGGGAGAGCCGCAGCGAGAGCGCCCAGAAGTGGGGCGGCGTCCAGTAGAAGACGATCAGGAACAGGAAGAGCGCCGGGAGCGCGATGTTGCCCGTCACGGCGGCCCACCCGATCACCGGCGGCAGCGCACCGGCCGCCCCGCCGATCACGATGTTCTGCGGGGTGCTCCGCTTGAGCAGCAGCGTGTAGATGACCACGTAGAACGCGATCGCCAGCAGGGCAAGGAACGCCGCCAGCAGGTTGGCGAAGACGGTGAGCCAGGCGAAGGAGAGCACGCCCAGCGCCAGCCCGAAGATCAGCGCGTTCTCGGGATCCACGGCATGCGCCGGGAGAGGGCGCCGCCGGGTCCGCGACATCAGCTCGTCGATGTCGCGATCGATGTAGCAGTTGATGGCGTTGGCGGAGCCCGCCGCCAGCGCGCCGCCGATCAGCGTGGCCACCACCAGCGCGATCCACGAGCCGACGCGGATCCCCGGCACGTCACGCGTCGCGAGGACCATCGCGGGGACCGTGGTGACCAGGAGCAGCTCGATGATCCGCGGCTTGGTGAGCGCCACGTACGCGCCGATCCGGGCACGCCACCCGACCGGGCCGGCGGCCTCGCCGATGGCCGGGGTGAAGGGCGCGCGGTCGAGCAGGTCCGCGACCGGGTCGTGGGCCCCGGGCATCGGGACCGCGCCGCCCGCCGGGTCGTGGGCCGCAAACGCCGAGAGTCCCGCCGGGCCGAGATCCGTGCGCTCGCCTCGCCCGGTGCCGCCCGAGCCCTGCGCGGCGGTGCCGCCGGACGCCGTGGCCGGGCTCCCGTCGAGGCGGGTCAGGTAGTAGCTGTGGACGGTCGCCCCCAGGGTGAGGGCCCAGATCGCCGCCGCGAGCGCGACGTGGAGCGCCACGGCCCAGTCGGCGAGCGAGGTGAAGATCTGTGCCGCGCCGACGAAGATCTGGATGACGAAGAGCGCGAGGGCCGAGTGCACCATGGCCACCACCGGGCCGCGGCGGTGGCGGGGCTGGCGCATCGCCGCCCAGGCCGTCACGACCAGGATCAGGCCCGCCACCACGGTCACGATGCGGTGCAGGAACTGGGCCATCTCCTCTGCCGAGTGCTGCTGGAAGGACGGGATCAGCGATCCGTTGAAGAGCGGCCAGTCAGGGAAGACCAGGGCCGCCTCGGTGGCGGTCACGTGCGATCCGAAGAGGAGGAGCGCGTAGATGGACGCGGCCGTCAGGGCCGCCAGGAGCGTGAACCGCTGGCTGCCGCCCCGTGCCGGCAGGGCATCCGGGTAGCGCGAGCGGATCGCGATGTAGACCAGGATCCCCAGCAGGATCATGGCCGTGGCCAGGTGGGCCGTGACCGTGTCACCCGCGTTGTTCTCGGCCACGGTGATCGCACCGAGCGCCGCCTGGATCAGCACCACCACCACGGCGATCAGCGACGGCCAGAGGATCGACCGGCGCGTGCGGTAGCCGCGCCAGGCCATGACGGCCACGCCGACGGCGAGGAAGCCGATGATCATCGCGATGAAGCGGTGGAACCACTCGAGCCACGGGTGGTAGTCGGTGGTGGACGGGATGATCTGCCCGTGGCAGAGCGGCCAGTCCGGGCAGCCCATGCCGGAGTCGGTGCCGCGCACGATGGCGCCGATGACGACCAGGACGTAGGTGGCGATCGCGGTGGTGAGTGCGAGCCTCTGGAAGCGCGTCATGGGGCGGCGTTCGTGACCTCGAAACGATCGATCGACGGGCGACGAGGCCCTGTGGGGACAGCGCGGGATGGAATGCGGACGCGGGGGACGCTCGCCGGGATTGTAGCGAACTGCACGTCAAGTGCCGTTCGGCATCCATCTCGAGGCCGAGGGACCCACGATCGGGGGCTTGGCGCTGAACGGGAAGGACCGGGGCCGGTGACCGGGAAGGGCCGGTGCTGCTGAACGGGAAGGGCCGGGGCCGCTGAACGGGGAGGAACGGGGCCGGCCACGGCGCCGGGGCGCCCGGGCCGGCGCGCGCACCCGGGCCGTGCGCGGCCCCGACGATCAGGTGGCCGGGCCGAGCGTCGTGGGGGGCGTGCCCGACGGGGTTTCCTGGGCGGGAGCCTGGGGCATGCCCGGGCCGGATCGCGCCGCCTCCCCCTCGGCGATCGGCCCCGCGGCGGCAGCGCGTTTCGTGCCGCTGGAGCCGGGGATCTCGAGATCGTGGCCCGCGGCGCAGCCGGGGCAGCTCGTCGGTCCGGGATCGTAGGTGGGCAGCTCCAGCGTCCAGAGCGCCTGCGCCGGGTAGGCGTGGCCGCTCACCGGCGACGTGACGCTCTGCAGGCCGCCGGAGCGGTCCACCAGCACCGCCGCCAGGACCAGCTCGGCACCGGCCGCCTCGATCGGCGGCAGCATCGCCAGCAGCGAGCCGCCGGTGGTCAGGATGTCGTCCACCAGCAGGACCCGCTCGCCCTCGGCGAGCTGGAACCCGCGGCGGAACTCGCGTCGCGTCGTGCCGTCCGGGTCGTGGACCTCCTCAGCGAAGATGCCGCGCACGCCCAGCTGCCGGGCGACCTCGAAGGCGAGGATCACGCCGCCCGTGGTGGGCCCGACCACCACGTCCACGGCGCGTCCCTCCGGCCCGGACACGAGCGCGGCGAGGTGGCTGCACAGCTCGGAGACCGCGTCGGGGAACTGCAGGACCTGGAACTTCTCCAGGTAGCGCTGCGCGTGGCGACCGCTCTTCAGCTGGAAATGGCCGTCCCGCAGGGCGCCGGAGGCCACGAAGAGCTCCTCCACGCGCCGGGCCACGGCCGCCTGGTCCGGAGCCCTCCCGGCGCCGACCGTCTCGTCGCCCGTGCCTGTCGAACCACTCGCGCTCATCGCACCACCCACCGCACGCACTGCATCGCCGCGTCGTCTGCCTTCACCGCGTCCGCCGTCTCCATCGGTCCGGCCATCTCCACCGTTTCGGCCATCGTCGCCCCGTCGTTCCGCTGCCGCGCGTTCACGGCCGGTACTCCACGCCCTTGGCCGAGGGCCGCCCGGGCCGTGCCGGGAGCGCCGTGCCGACCAGCGGCAGGTGGCTCGACAGTCCGCGCGCCGCACAGTACGCGCGCAGCTCGTCCACCAGGCGCAGCGGGACCTCGGGGTCGGCGAAGATCGCCGTGCCCACCTGGACCGCGATCGCGCCCGCGGCGAGGTAGTCCAGGGCGTCGTCGAGCGTGCTGATGCCCCCGATCGCCACCACGGGGATGCTCACCACCTGCGCCACCTCGTACACGATGCGCAGCCCGACCGGGCGGATGGCCGGCCCGGACAACCCGCCGTACACGTTGCCGAGCAGGGGCCGGCCGGTGCCCCGGTCGATGGCGATCCCCGACAGGGTGTTGATGGCCGTGATGGCGTCCGCGCCGGCGTCCTCGATCGCCCGGGCGATGGGCCGGATGTCCGTGACGTTCGGGGAGAGCTTGACCAGCAGGGGCAGGTCCGTGGCCCGGCGCACGGCCGCGGTGACGGCCGCCGCGGCGTCGCGGTCGACGGCGAACTGGAGCCCCCCCTTGCCGACGTTGGGGCAGCTGATGTTGAGCTCGATCCCGGCCACGCCGGGAACGCCGTCCAGGCGCTGCGCCACGCCCACGTAGTCGTCGATCGACTCGCCCGCCACGTTCACCAGGACGGGGACCTGCCAGCCCGCCCAGAGCGGCGCGTAGCGCTCGATGACGGCGTCCACGCCGGGGTTCTGCAGGCCGATCGAGTTCAGCATCCCGCCCGGGGTCTCCGTCACGCGTGGTGGCGGGTTGCCGGCGCGCGGCTTCAGCGTGGTGCCCTTGCAGCAGATCGCGCCCAGCCGCTGGACGTCCACGACCTCGCCGTACTCGATCCCGTAGCCGAACGTGCCCGAGGCGACCAGCACGGGGTTCTGCAGCACCAGGCCGCCCGGGCGCTTCGGTGCCAGGTCGACCGACAGGTCCACCGCCGCCCCGGCGATGCCCGGCACCGGTCCGGCGACCGGCATGCCGTTCGATCCTGTCACGGGCGACGGGGCTCCGCCGGGCACGCGCGCGTAGCCGCTCGGCCCGCTGCCTGCCGCGCGACCCGGCGCGGGGGTCCCGGCGGTCGTCTCCGGCGCGCCCGGGGTGCCCGGAACGCCGCCTGCCCGGTTCCGGGGCGCCCGCAGGCCGAGGCGGGGTTCCCCTGCATAGGGGGAACGCGCACGCGGTCCGCTGGTGACGATCGAACGCCGGCGCTTCACGCGGGTTCCTCCCAGGCGATCTCCTCCGCGGCGAAGACGGGCCCCTCCCGGCAGACGCGCAGCGGTCCCTCCACGCCCCACACCACGCAGCCGAGGCAGGCGCCCACCGCGCATCCCATGTGCTGCTCCATCGAGACCTGCAGCCACGACCGCCGGCGGGCCTGCGGCGATCCGGGCGGAACCGGTCGCCCGGTACCCCGCTTGCGCCCGAGCCGCGCCACGCCGAGCCGTGCCTGCCGCCCGGCGGCCAGCGACGCCAGCGCCGACAGCATGGGATATGGCCCGCAGGCGAACGCCTGGTCCGCCCAGGCCTCGTACGCGGGCAGCAGGTCCGTCACCCGGCCCGGCTGGCCCAGCGACCCGTCCTCGGTGGCCACCACGTACTCCACCTCGTCGGGGAGCAGCGTCGAGGGGTAGACGTCACCGGCGGTGGCCGCCCCGAAGAGGAGGGTGACCTGCCGCCCCGCCTCCAGGGACTCGTCCACCAGGAAGCGGACTCCCGCCACGCCCAGGCCGCCCGCGATGAGGAGCACATGGTGGGTCCGTGGATCGACCTCGAATGGCCGACCCAGCGGTCCCAGCATGGGCACGGTGTCGCCCGGGCGCGCGCGGGCGAGGAGCTCGGTCCCCTTGCCGGCGATCCGGAAGTGCAGGGTGATCTCGCCGGCCACCCGGTCGACGGTGTTGATGCTGATGGGACGCCGGAGGACCAGCCCGGAGTAGTCCGGCGTGCGGACGTGCACGAACTGGCCGGCCCGCGCTCCGGCGGCGAGCCAGGGTGCCCGGTAGCGCTGGAGCCACTGGCGAGGCAGGATCTCCCGCGTCTCGACGAGCTCGGCGTCGAGGAGGCGCATCGGTCCCGGTGTCCCGACCCTCAGGCGTCGGGCGACCGGTCGTCCCCGTCGCCCTCGTCGTCGTTCTCGCCGATCACGGTCGGGAAGGCGTCGGCAAGGGCGTCCGCCACGTCCCCGAAGACGTCGGTCGGGTCGTAGAACTCCACCAGCTCCGCGGCGGAGTCGAGGCGCCGCCAGCGGTCCTCCTCGTCCTCCGGCACGACCTCGGCGATCAGGCGTCCCTCGCCGGTCAGGGTCAGGCGCTCGTCGTCGTCGTCGATGATCATCAGGTCGCCCAGGCGGGCGGCGAGCGGTCGCGCGCTGCCCTCGAACTGCTCGACCAGCCGCGCCTCCGCCTCCTGGCTGCGCTCCTGGAAGGTGAGGGCAAGGTCGTACAGGCGCGACGCCGCCTCCTCCGCGTCCGCCGGCGGTTCCTCCTCCGCGTGCTTCGCGGCCCAGGCATCGGCCGCGGCGGCGTAGGTGCCCTCGTCCGCGGCGACCGCGTAGCCCTCCTCGGCCACGGTCTCGTCGGGCGCGATCCCGGCCGCCTCCATCAGCTCGTCGGCCGCGGTGGGCTCCTCGCCCAGCCCGGCCGCGGCGCGCGCGGCCTCGGCGAATGCCGCGAACACCTCGGCGGGGTTGTACAGCTCGACGAGCTCGGCGGCGGACTCGATGACCTCCGTCTCGGAGACCCACTCGCCGCTGTCGTCCTGGTAGCGGGTGCGCGAGCGGAACGTCCCGTCCGGGGCGACCGCGAGGTAGTCCGGCTCCTCGTCGATCAGGACGAGGCCGCCCGCGTCCTCGATCCGCTCCGCGTTGGCGTCGAGGAACCGGCGGAGCTGTTCGGCGGACTTGACGAGGAAATCGCGTCGCTCGAGGGCGGCATCGGCGGCGATCTCGCCGAGCGACTGGTTGCGGCTCAGGTCCATCGTGCGCTCCTTACGGGTGGTACTCGAGGTCGGGGCCCATGCGCTCGCGAAGGAGCATGGAATGGTGGCGCTGGAAGATCCACTCCCCGGCGCGATGGCCGATCTTCCGGGTCGCCTCGTCCGCCTCGAGCCTGTCGAGCGCGGCGTAGTCGGGGAGCTGGAACATGATCAGGTTGTCGAAGTCCCAGCCGTGGGCGATGTTGTACCAGCCCAGGAACTTGATGTTGAACTTCTCCTCGTACTCGCGGACCTGGCGCGGGAACATGGTCCGCATGAAGAACTTGAAGAAGGCGTCGCGGCCGCGACGGACCGAGAAGAACGTTGCGAGGACGGGCACGCGATCTCTCCGGGGTCAACCCACGATCAGTGGACGCTCGGTGACGCGCTCATTGTCGCACGCCGGGGGCGGCTGACTCCGCCCCATCGCGCGGGCATCGCGCGATCCGCGTCCCAATCGCCACCCGGCCGGCCGCGCTCCGCCACCGAGTCGCCACCCTCTCGCGACTGACTCGCGCCGTGGCCTCGGCTAGGGTCCGCGCAATCCCGATCCGCGGAGAGCGTCCATGCGTGAGCCATCGCTGTACGACCCCACCTTCGAGCACGACGCGTGCGGCTTCGGCTTCGTATGCGACATCCGGGGCCGGGCCTCGCACGGCATCGTCCGCGACGCCCTGACCGTGCTGGTGAACCTGGAGCACCGCGGCGCCTCCGGGTCCGAGAAGAACAGCGGCGACGGCGCCGGGCTCACCGCGCAGCTGCCCCATCGGTTCCTGCGCCGGGTGGCCGGCGAGGCCGGGATACAGCTCCCGGCCCCCGGCGACTACGGCGTGGGGATGGTCTTCCTGCCGCGCGACGCCGCCGGCCTGGAGGCGTGCCGGACGATCGTGGAGCGGGCGGCGGCGGACGAGGGCCTGCCGATCCTGGGCTGGCGCGACGTCCCCACGTCGGCCGTCCTGCTGGGGGCGACCGCCCGGGCAAGCCAGCCGGTCGTCTGCCAGGTCTTCCTCGCCCGTCCCGCGTCGCTCCCCGCAGGGCTGGCCTTCGAGCGAAAGCTCTACGTGGTGCGGCGGCTGGCCGAGAAGGCGGTGGCGCGGTCCGCACTCCCGGGCCGCGGGGACTTCTACGTGCCCTCGCTCAGCTCCCGGACGGTCGTCTACAAGGGGATGCTCAACGCGTCGCAGCTCCTCCACTTCTACCCGGACCTGGACGACCCGGCGTTCGAGAGCGCCATCGCGATGGTCCACTCGCGGTTCTCCACCAACACCTTCCCGTCCTGGAGCCGCGCGCACCCCTACCGCTACATCTCCCACAACGGCGAGATCAACACGCTGCGGGGCAACGTGAACTGGTTCCGCGCGCGCGAGTCGATGTTCCGGTCCTCGCTGTTCGGCGACGACCTGCGCAAGGTCCTGCCCGCGATCGACGGGGAGGGCTCCGACTCCGCCATGCTCGACAACGTCCTGGAGCTGCTCCACCTGTCGGGCCGCTCCCTGGCCCACGCCCTGATGATGCTGGTCCCGGAGCCGTGGAGCCGGCACGCGTCCATGTCGGCGGAGAAGCGCGCCTTCTACGAGTACCACGCCTGCCTCTCGGAGCCCTGGGACGGCCCGGCATCCATCGCCTTCACCGACGGGGTCCGGGTGGGCGCCACCCTCGACCGGAACGGGCTCCGGCCCGCCCGCTACTACGTGACCGCCGACGAGCGCGTGGTCATGGCCTCCGAGGCCGGCGTGCTGGAGATCCCCGCCGACCGGGTCGTGGCCAAGGGCCGCCTGCAGCCGGGGCGGATGTTCCTGGTGGACACGGCGGAGGGGCGCATCGTCTCGGACGAGGAGCTCAAGCACGGCGCGGCGGCCGAGCGTCCGTACGGCGCCTGGTGCAGCGAGTGGCTGGTGCGGCTCCCGGACCTGCCACCGCCGCCGTCGGTGATCGAGCCGGACCACGAGACCGTCCTGCGCCGCCAGGAGGCCTTCGGGTACACGGCCGAGGACGTGCGGCTGCTGATCAACCCGATGGCCGAGTCGGGCGCGGAGCCGGTGGGCTCGATGGGGAACGACACGCCCCTCGCCGTCCTCTCCGAGCGGCCGCAGCTCCTCTACTCGTACTTCAAGCAGCTCTTCGCGCAGGTGACCAACCCGCCGGTGGACGCGATCCGCGAGGAGATCGTGATGGCGGTCGAGACGTCGATCGGGCCGGAGGACAACCTGCTGGAGCCGGGACCGGCCGCGGCCCACCAGCTGGCGCTCCCCACGCCGGTGCTGCGCAACGAGGAGCTGGAGAAGATCCGGCACCTCGACGGTGGCAGCGCGTCCCACGGCTTCCGCGCGATCACGCTCCCCATCCTGTACCGGGTCGCGGAGCAGGGGTCAGGCCTGCGACGGGCCATCGAGGCGGTCCGGAGCCGCGCCTCCGAGGCGATCGCCGAGGGATACAACCTGGTCGTCCTCTCGGACCGCGGCCACGGCGAGGAGGACGCCCCCATCCCGGCGCTCCTGGCGGTCGCCGCCGTCCACCACCACCTGCTGCGCAGCGGCACGCGCACGCGGGTGGGCCTGGTGATCGAGTCGGGGGAGCCGCGCGAGGTGCACCACTTCGCGCTGCTGATCGGGTACGGCGCGAGCGCGGTCAACCCCTACCTGGCCTTCGAGACGATCCACGACCAGGTCCGCCTGGGGATGATCGCCGGGCCGGCCGCCGCGGCCGAGGCGCGCTACGTGAAGGCGGTCAACAAGGGGATCGTCAAGGTGATCTCCAAGATGGGAATCTCCTCGATCCAGAGCTACCACGGCGCGCAGGTCTTCGAGGCGATCGGGCTCAACCAGGACTTCATCGACGAGTACTTCACCTGGACGCCCACCCGGATCGGCGGAGCGGGCATCGAGGTGATCGCCCGCGAGGTCCGCATGCGGCACGACCGCGCGTTCCCGCCGCACCGGCCGGTCGTGCACCGGCAGCTGGGCGTCGGGGGGCAGTACCAGTACCGCGAGGACGGCGAGTCGCACCTCTTCAACCCGCTCACCATCCACGCCCTGCAGCACGCCTGTCGCACCGGCGACTACCAGGTCTTCAGGGAGTACTCGCGGATGGTGGACGACCAGTCCCGCGCGCTCTGCACGCTCCGCGGCCTGATGGAGCTTCGGCCCGCGCACCGCCCGGTCCCCATCGAGGAGGTGGAGCCGGTCGAGTCGATCGTGCGGCGCTTCAAGACCGGGGCCATGAGCTACGGCTCCATCTCGCAGGAGGCGCACGAGGCGCTGGCGATCGCCATGAACCGGATCGGCGGCAAGTCCAACACCGGCGAGGGCGGCGAGGATCCCGAGCGCTATGCGCCCCTCCCCAACGGCGACTCGCGCAACAGCGCCATCAAGCAGGTCGCGTCGGGCCGCTTCGGGGTCACCAGCGAATACCTGGTCAACGCGCGCGAGCTGCAGATCAAGATGGCCCAGGGCGCCAAGCCGGGCGAGGGCGGGCAGCTGCCGGGTCACAAGGTCTATCCGTGGATCGCCAGGGTCCGCCACTCCACCCCCGGGGTGGGGCTCATCAGCCCGCCGCCGCACCACGACATCTACTCGATCGAGGACCTCGCCGAGCTGATCCACGACCTGAAGAACGCCAACCACGAGGCGCGGATCTCCGTCAAGCTTGTCGCCGAGGTGGGCGTCGGGACGATCGCCGCCGGCGTGGCGAAGGCGCACGCCGACGTGGTCCTGATCAGCGGCCACGACGGCGGGACGGGCGCCTCCCCGCTCACCTCCATCAAGCATGCCGGGATCCCGTGGGAGCTGGGGCTCGCCGAGGCGCACCAGGTGCTGGTGATGAACGACCTCCGGTCGCGCATCGCGGTCGAGGTGGACGGGCAGCTCAAGACGGGCCGCGACGTGGTGATCGGTGCGCTGCTGGGGGCCGAGGAGTTCGGGTTCGCCACCGCCCCGCTGGTGGCGCTGGGCTGCGTGATGATGCGGGTCTGCCACCAGAACACCTGCCCGGTGGGGATCGCCACCCAGGACCCGGAGCTGCGCCGGCGGTTCGCGGGCGACCCGCAGCACGTCGTGCACTTCATGCGGTTCGTCGCGCAGGAGGTGCGCGAGCACATGGCGCTCCTCGGGTTCCGCACCGTCGAGGAGATGGTGGGGCGCGCCGACCGGATCGAGATGCGCCCGGCCATCCGGCACTGGAAGGCGCGCAACCTGGATTTCAGCCGGATCCTGCACGTCCCCGCCGTGCCGGCGCATCGCCCGCGGATCTGCAGCGTGCCCCAGGATCACGGCGTGGAGCGGTCGCTCGACGCGACCACGCTGATCCCGCTCTGCCGCCCGGCCCTGGACGAGGGCCGCCGCGTGCGCGCCAGCCTCCCCGTCCGGAACACGCAGCGCGTGGTGGGGACGATGCTGGGGAGCGAGGTGACCCGCCGGTACGGCGCGACGGGGCTGCCGGACGACACGATCCGCCTGCAGTTCCGGGGGTCCGCCGGCCAGAGCTTCGGCGCGTTCCTGCCGCCGGGGATCACGCTGCGCCTGGAGGGCGACGCGAACGACTACCTGGGCAAGGGGCTCTCCGGGGGCCGGATCGTGGTCCGTCCGCCGAGGGAGGCCACCTTCGTTGCGGAGGAGAACGTGATCGTCGGGAACGTCGCCCTGTACGGCGCGACCGGCGGCGAGGCGTTCATCCGCGGCGTCGCGGGCGAGCGGTTCTGCGTCCGGAACTCGGGCGCGCGGGCCGTGGTGGAGGGGACCGGCGACCACGGGTGCGAGTACATGACCGGCGGCACGGTGATCGTGCTGGGCGACACCGGCCGGAACTTCGCGGCCGGGATGTCGGGGGGCGTCGCCTACGTGCTCGACCGCGACGGGACCTTCGCGCGGCACTGCAACCGTGACGGGATCTCCGTCGAGCCGCTGGCCGGCGCGGCCGATCGCGAGGAGATCGCCGCGGTCCGGGCGCTCGTCGAGCGCCACGCCGCCGCCACCGGGAGCGGGCTCGCCGGGCGGCTCCTCTCGGACTGGGACCGCACCGTGGCGCGCCTGGTCCGGATCATCCCCGAGGAGTACCGGCGCGCCATCGAGACGCAGGCCAGGCTGCGCGCGGAGGGCCTCGACCCGGCGGCGGCCGAGCTCGCCGCCTTCGAGGCGAACGCGCGGCAGAGCGCGCGGGACCTGGTCCGCGCGCTCGGGGCGTAGGGGGGCGCGCGATGGGCAGGCCGACCGGCTTCCTGGAGTTCGGGCGCGAGCCGGCGCACATGCGGCCGCCGCTCGAGCGGATCCGCGACTGGAGCGACCAGCACCCTCCCTACGACGAGGCCACGCTGCGCGAGCAGGGCGCCCGCTGCATGGACTGCGCGGTGCCCTTCTGCCACACCGGCCAGCTGATCGGCGGGATGGCCTCCGGGTGCCCCGTCAACAACCTGATCCCGGAGTGGAACGACCTGGTCTACCGGGGCCTGTGGCGCGAAGCCATGATCCGGCTCCAGAAGACCAACAACTTCCCCGAGTTCACCGGACGGGTGTGCCCGGCGCCCTGCGAGGGATCCTGCACGGTGGGCATCAGCGGGCCGCCGGTGACCATCAAGACCATCGAGCTGGAGATCGTGGAACGGGCCTGGGCGAGCGGCTGGATCCGGCCGGAGCCGCCCCTGGCCCGGACCGGCCGGCGCGTGGCCGTGGTGGGGAGCGGCCCGGCCGGGCTCGCCTGCGCCGCGCAGCTCAACCGTGCCGGTCACGAGGTCACCGTCTTCGAGCGGGCCGACCGGATCGGCGGGCTGCTCACCTACGGGATCCCGAACATGAAGCTCGACAAGGGGATCGTGGAGCGGCGGGTGGCGCTGATGGCCGCGGAGGGCGTCCGGTTCGTCACCGGCGTGGACGTCGGCGGCGCGATGCCGGTGGAGGCGCTCCTCGCGGACCACGACGCGATCGTGCTGGCGACGGGCGCGACGGTCGCCCGCGACCTGCCGGTGGAGGGGCGCGGGCTGGCCGGGATCCACCCCGCGATGGAGTTCCTGGCCGGGAACACGAAGCGGCTGCTGGACGCGCGCCGGCCGGAGGCGGGCTCCGACTCGCCGGATGCACGTCCCGACCCGGCGGATGCGCAGCCCGCATGGACGGACGCGG
>JAJYKX010000195.1 GCA_021788175.1 Chloroflexota bacterium | reverse complement strand
TTCGAGGCCACGCTGATGACCCCGTCGCCTCCCATTGCCAGGGCGGCCAGCGTCCAGGCGTCGTCCCCCGCCATCACGGCGAAGCCCTGCGGCCGGTCGCGGATGATGGTGGCGATCTGCTCGAGGTTGCCCGACGCCTCCTTCAGCGCCACCACCCGCGGGTGCTCGGCCAGGCGCAGCACCGTGTCCGCCTCGACGTTGGAGCCCGTCCGGGACGGCACGTTGTAGACGATGATCGGCAGCCCGCCCTCGTCGGCAACGGCGGTGAAGTGGGCCGCGAGCATCCGCTGGTCGGGACGGTTGTAGTAGGGCGCCACGACCAGTGCGGCGTCCGCGCCGAGCGCGGCGGCGCGCCGCGTGGCGCGGATGGTGGCCGCGGTGTCGTTGGTGCCGGTGCCCGCGACCACGACGGGCCGGGCGGTCGCCTGCCGGTCGGTCGCCTGCCGGTCGGTCGCCTGCCGGACGCCCGCACTGCCGGAGGGCGCGCCCGTCGCCGTGGCATGGGCCAGGGCCGCCGCCTCCACCGTGGCGGCGATGACCCGCTCCCGCTCGTCCGGCGAGAGCGTGGGCGCCTCCCCGGTGGTGCCGCACGGGACCAGGCCGTCGATCCCGGCCGCCACCTGCCAGGCGAGCAGCCGCCGGAGGGCCGGCTCGTCGACCGCCCCGTCGGCGTCGAAGGGCGTCACGAGCGCGGTGAACGCTCCGCGGATCAAGGGATCGCGCGTCTCGATATCCCGGGTCGTTCCGTCGTTCGGGTTCATCGTGTGCCTCCTGCGATCTCGGCGCCGACCAGTTCGTCGACGACGCAGTCGAACGTGTGGATGCCGGGGCGCCGCGGAGACCGGAGCAGCCAGTCGGCCGCGGCAAGTGCCCCCATCGCGTATGCGGAGCGGTCCCGCGCGGTCAGGCGCAGCTCCACCGTCTCGCCCGGCGCATCGAAGCCGACCAGGTGCATGCCCGGCGACGAACCGGCGCGCACGCTGGCCACCTCGAGCTCGTCCGGGGCCGGCGGGCCGTCGCGCGGGCCCTCGACCATCCGCGCCTTGGCCGGATGGCCGTCCACGATCCGCCGCCCCAGCTCGAGGGCCGTGCCGGAGGGGCGGTCTGTCTTCCCGCGGCGGTGCCACTCCACCAGGTAGGGGTCGTAGGCGGGCAGGGCACCGAACATGCGGCTGGCCGAGGCCACCAGGCGCCCGAGGAGGTTGACGCCTGGACTGAAGTTCGCGGCGACCACCGCGGACGCGCCGTGCCGTGTCAGCAGGGCGCCGATCTCGGCCGGCGTGACGCTCCAGGCCGTGGTGCCGATCACGAACGCGCGACAGCCCCCGGCCAGTCCGGCCGCCAGGTTCCCCAGGACCGCCGTGCCGCGGGAGAACTCGAAGACGACATCCGCCCCGGCGAAGGAACCCGGAGGATGCGTGCCCGCCGGGCGCCCCAGCACCACCGCGGTGTCGCCCCGCTCGACCAGGCCGCCCGCCACCGCACGGCCCATCGGGCCGTCGCCCATCACGATCGCTCGCATCACGCCGTCCTCCAGGTGGAGGAGCCGCCGGTGGGGGTCCGTCCGTCGCCGGACACGAAAAAGCCGCGGACACCGTCGTGGTTCCGCGGCCCTTCGGGACCTCCGTGCCTGGAGGCCCCGTTCGTCGTCCGACGCGAAGCCTCTAGGCCCGTGCCTCCCGGCAGGGCCGCCAGCGCTTCGCCTTCAGTGCGACGTTGATCATGGTCGCCGGACAATACCGGCCCGTGGTTGCCATGTCAACCACCGTCCCGGCGCGGGCGGCGACCAGCGTCGTCAGCTCGAGCGTGGCCACCCCGGCCGCCGTGCCAGCCGCCAGCGCCACTGACCGCCGCCCGGGCGCCACCACGGCCGCCACCGTGCCCGCCGCCACCGTGCCCGCCGGCGGGAGCGCCACCTACAATCGGTCACAGTCGGACAGCAGCGCGCCGGGAGGCGAACAGATGCGGCTCGAGGGTATGCGGATCGCGGTGCTTGCCGCCGAGGGCGTCGAGGACCTGGAGTACTGGTGCACCGTGATGCGGCTGCGCGAGGAGGGCGCTCGCGTCACGAGCGTGGGCATCGCGCCCGGCGCGGTCCGCGGCAAGAACGGGCTCGAGGTGCCGGTCGAGACGGCGGCAGCGGACGTCAGCGAGGCGTCGTTCGATGCGCTCGTGGTCCCCGGCGGCTGGGCGCCGGACAAGCTGCGCCGGTACGAGGCCGTGACGGGGCTCGTGGCGGGGGTCCGGGCGGCCGGCAAGCCGATCGCGATCGTCTGCCACGGCGGCCTGGTCGCGATCTCCGCGAAGATCGTGGACGGCGTCCGTGCCACCGGATCGAAGGGGATCAAGGACGACCTGGTGAACGCCGGCGCCACCTGGGTCGACGAGCCTGCGTTCCGCGACCACGACATGGCCTGGGGGCGCGTGGTGGACGACATCCCCGCGTTCCTGCGCGAGACGGTCGACCTCTTCGCCGAGCACCACGCGCGTCGGGCCTGACCGGTCAGGAGGAGGGACCTGGGAACGGCGTCCGATCGACGAGCGCGCGGCGCGACTGCCGCCTCACCTGAACGGGGCATGCCAGCATGCGGTTCGTGATCGCGCGGAATCCCGATTCCGAGTCCAGCCTGCCGTACCTGGTCAGGCTGCCGATCGAGGGCGGCATCGTCTTCAGGGCGCGGGACACCTGGCCGCGTACGAGCCGGGTGTTCTGCATGCCGGTCCCGGGTGGATGGCCCGACGACCCGGACGTCGTGGAGGACGTCGCGGTCCTGGTCTGCCGGAGGCGCGGGATCGCGATCGACCTCGTGGTGGACCGACCCCGGCTGAACCGCTCGCAGTTCGTGTTCACCACGCTGCCGAACGGACGGGAGGCCGTCTTCTGGCAGACACGGAAGGTCGTGGGTACCGCGCGCCCTGGTGCCCGCATCCCCGGCCGGCGGGCGAGCGGCATTCGCGAGGTCGAGATCGTCGTCGACACGCGCGAGCACTACCCGTACCGGTTCGCCAGGCAGCAGGCCTCCACGGCCCGGGGCGCCCTGCCGGCGGGCGACTACGGAGTGCGCGATCCCGGCGGCGCGCTGGTCGCCGTGGTCGAGCGGAAGGCCCTCGCCGACCTGGCGGCTGGCCTCAACGACGGCACCTTCGTCTTCGAGCTCGCACGTCTGGCCGACGTTCCGCGCGCGGCGGTCGTCGTCGAGGACCGCTACTCGGCCCTGGTCCGCCATGCCCACGCTCCCGCGGGGTTCCTTCCGGACCTGCTTGCCCGGGTCCAGGTGCGGTACCCGGAGATCCCCATCGTCTTCGCCGAGACACGCCCGCTGGCCGAGGAGTGGACGTTCCGCTACCTTGGCGCGGCGCTCGCCGAATCGCTCGACACCGCCGCCGGGTTCGCAGTCCATGAGCGAGGCCCCGGGCAGCGCGTCGCGGAGCGGCCGGACGCGACCGCGACCGCGACCGCGACCACGACCGAGACCGAGATTGACGCTGCGTCGGCGGCTGCGAGTTCGACGGGCGCCACGGCGATGGGCACCACGGCGACCGGCGCGACGGCGACCGGCGCGACGGCGACCGGCGCGACGGCGACCGGCGCGACGGCGACCGGCGCGACGGCGACCGGCGCCTCGAGCAGGCCCGCGCCTTCCGACGATCGCTGACTGGGGAGACGGTCGCTGACGGGCGAGTTGACCAACGCTCGCGTGGTGAACGCCGGACAGGCCCGCATCCGACCGGCCTGACCGGCACCCACCTCGCCCGTGGCTCCGGCCGCCGGTCAGGGCCGGGCGCACGCTCCCGCCAAGCCGGGGCGAGCACGGTGCCGACCGGCAACCGGGCCGGGTTCCCGCACCGGACGTCGTGGAGGGCCGCGGTCTTCTCAAGGAACCGTTCCGTGCTCACCCGGCGGGCGTTGGTCAGGATCGCCGTCCCGCGAGACATGCATCCGGCCGAGCGGCCGGTGCGTCCCCGACACGCCCGGACACGCCCGCGAATGGGCCAGGGTGCGCCGGTCGGGCGGCCCGAGGCGCCGATCGGGCGGCCCGAGGCGCCGATCGGGCGAGCCGAGACGCCGATCGGGCGAGCCGGCCCCGGCGCACGTCCGGGCCGGCCCCGGAGGGCGACCGCGACCATGACGGCCGATCGGTGCGGGGAAGCGGACCGGGCAGGGGCTCGGCCCGGCCCGCCAAACGCCGCGGCGGGTTCAGCGGCGGCGGCGGGGACGCTGGCCAGTGCGCCGGATGACGTTCGGCGTGACGCGGTGATCCCAGGTCTGGCGGTCCAGCCACTTGGCCTGCCAGCCGCCCTCGTCGTCGTGCTCGTCGCGGATCCCCGGGAGCCAGTCCGACGCGGTGCCCTCGTCGGCCCCCTCCCCGCCCGCAGCGTGGCCGCCCGAACCGGGCCAGCCCTCGCCGGGGTCCCCGACGGCGAGTGCCGGCTCCTCGCCGGCAGGCAGCACCTCGACGGAGGCGACGCGCATGAGGCCGGCATCCGCGTGCGTGCCACCTTCGCCTGCTCCGGCAGGGGTGCCAGCCCCGCCTGACCCGGCAATGGCGCCAGCCGGGCCTGCTCCGGCCGGGGCGCCAGCCCCACCTGACCCGGCCGCCCTCGGCCCGCCTCGCGCCGGTGCCGCTCCCGCCGCGCCGCCGGCCCCAGCCTCGAGTGCGCCGCGCGCCCGCTCGGCCCGCTGGACCTCGGCAGTGCCCGCCCGCGCGGCCTGCCGGGCCCCCGCCCTGCCGCCTC
>JAJYKX010000194.1 GCA_021788175.1 Chloroflexota bacterium | reverse complement strand
AGTCGAGGGCGCTGATGTCGAACTCCACGGCCTGGGGCATGTCGGCCGGAAGCGCGCGCAGGCGCAGGTGGTCGATCGTCTGGAGGAGGGTGCCGTTGTGCTTCTCGACCGCCACGGAGGTGCCGACGGGCTCGAGCGGCACGTCCATCGTGATCTCCTCGGTCATCTTGACCATGTAGAAGTCCACGTGGATCGGCACGCGCTTGATGGGATGCTCCTGGACTCCGTGGATCACGGCGGGGTGGGCGCGGCCGCCGTCGATCCGCAGGTCGATCAGGGCGTGGTGCCCGGCGGTCCGGCTGATCGTCTCGAACGCCTTCGCGTCGACCTGGATCGCCTGCGACTCCTCGCCGTGCCCGTAGAGGACGGCGGGCAGGATCCCCTGGCGGCGCAGCCTGGCGACGTCCTTGCCGGTGATGTCGCGCCGGTGCGCGACCAGTGCGGGTCGGGTCACGGTGGTGTCCTCGTGCTGGCGGGCGGCGGGTCGGGGCAGCGGACCGTGGCCCGTGGGTCCGGCGGGCGCGCAGCATCAGCGCCTGCCGTGCGGTGTCGCGACCACGGATGGTAGCAGACCCTCCGGGTTGTACGATTCGCGCCGATGAACGCGACCATCCTGATCGTCGAGGACGAGTTCGCCGTGGCCCGCGGCGTCGAGTATGCGCTGCAGCAGGAGGGGTACGACGTCCGCGTCGCCCGCAGCGGCGAGGAGGGGCTGGAGTTCGCCACCCAGCAGGCACCGGACCTGCTGGTGCTCGACGTGCGGCTGCCGGGGATCGACGGGTTCGAGGTCCTCCGCCGCCTGCGCGCCTCAGGCTCCAAGGCGCCGGTCCTCTTCCTGACCGCGCGCGACGACGAGGTGGACAAGGTGATCGGGCTCGAGCTCGGCGCCGACGACTACCTCACCAAGCCGTTCAGCCTCCGCGAGCTGATGAGCCGCATCAAGGCGCTGCTGCGGCGCGCCTACGGCGACCTCGCGGACGCGACCGGCGGGCGGGTGATCCGCTTCCGCGACCTGGTGATCGACCTCGAGCGACGGCGCGTCTCGCGCGGCGAACGGCGCATCTCGCTGACCGCCACGGAGTTCGAGATCCTGCGCCACCTGGCCTCGCGGCCCGGCCGCGTCTACTCCCGGCGGGAGCTGCTCGAACTGGTACGGGACTACGAGTCCTCGCTGGACCAGGACGAGAAGACCATCAACGTGCACGTCAGCCACCTGCGCGAGAAGCTCGAGGACGACCCCTTCGCGCCCGCGTTCATCCTGACGGTGCGAGGTGCCGGGTACGCCTTTGCCGAACGCTGAGGCCGACCGACCGGCCGGGACCCGTTTCGGGCGGTTCCTCCCTCGATCGTTCCGCGCCCGGCTGGCCGTCGTCATCTCGGCGGTGGTCGCGTTCGCGCTGATCCTGGTCCTCGCCGTCCTGCCCCGGCTGCTGGACTCCTACTTCTCGCAGCAGGAGACGCAGAACCTGCAGGCCAGGGAGGCGGCGGTGGCGCAGCTCCTGGCCCTCGAGCTCCGCCTCGTCTCCCGGGGCGGCCTGGTCCCGATCGTGGCGCCGACCAACCCGCTGTCGCTCTCGGACCAGGTGGTCGCGGGGCTGACGGGCGCCGACGAGCCGAACGAGCGCTCCTTCCTGGAGCTCGAGGCGCAGGTGGTGGCCCAGGCCGACGTCACCGTCCGCATCTACCCCGGACCCACGGCCACCGGCACGCCCGTGGCCACGCTGCACGCGCCGCTCACCGGGTCGCCCGGGCAGGGGCTCACGCGCGAGGCCGGCAGCTACTCGGGCTCGTTCACCATCACGGACCTCTACTGGTCGCAGTTCTCGGGGACGGCGCCCGCGCGGACGGTCGTGGTGGAGCTCTCCTCGCCCTACACCCTGCGGACCGAGACGCTGCAGACGCTCTTCTGGGTGCTCATGGCCGTGGCGGCCCTGGCGCTCGCCCTGGCGGTCGTCGTCGCGTACATCGTGGCCGACCGGCTCACCACCCCGATCCAGCGCCTCACGCGAGCGTCGCACGCGCTCGCCGCCGGCGATTTCTCGGCACGCGTGACGCCCTCGCCGAGCGGGGCGCCGGAGGTCAACGAGCTGGCGACCACGTTCAACCGGATGGCCGACGAACTGGAGCGCTCCATCGAGTTCATCCGGCGCGACCGCGACCGGAGCCGCGAGTTCGTGGCGGACGTGAGCCACGAGCTGCGCACGCCGATCGCCGCGCTGCGCATGTACAACGAGCTGCTGCGTGAGGGCGTGGTGGACGACCCGGCGACACGGGCCGAGTTCCTGGAGACGAGCCGCGTCCAGATCGACCGGCTCGACTGGCTCGCCTCGAACCTGCTGGAGCTCTCCAAGCTCGACTCGGGCCTGGTGGCCCTGGACGTGCGACCCGACGACCTGCGCGTGGTGGTGCAGAGCGCGATCGAGCAGGCACGTCCGACCGCCGAGCGCAAGGGGGTGACCCTGGCAGCGGAGCTCCCGACCGACCCGTTCCGCTTCCCGCACGATCCGCCACGCCTGGGCCAGGTCCTGGGCAACCTGGTGGGCAACGCGGTGAAGTTCACGCCGCCCGGCGGGCAGGTCACGGTGTCGCTGGCGCGCACGCGCGAGGGTGCCCGGATCACCGTGCGCGACACCGGCATCGGCATCGCCCCGGACGAGCTGCCGCACGTCTTCGAGCGCTTCTACCGCGGCTCGCGTGCCAACGAGGTGCGGGCGTCCGGTTCCGGGCTGGGCCTGGCGATCGCCCGCTCCATCGTCGAGATGCATGGAGGCCGCATCAGCATCGCCAGCCGCGTGGGCCAGGGAACGCAGGTGGAGGTCCACCTGCCCCGCACGCCGCGGACACCCGAGGTGATGGAATCTTCACCCCCCGCAGCATTGCCCGTGAACACGTCCGTGCCAGAGTGAGCCGGTACGTTCGGGAGCCGGCCAGGGATCGGGCCGGCCATCGGGCCTGTCGCGGCCACTCCCGGTAACCGATCCGAGGCACCTTCTTCATGACCGACCCTCGACCCGACGACACGATCTCGTATTACAGCCCCCAGCCGGAGCCGCGACCCACCTGGTCGCAGGACGCCTGGAACGCGGCCGCCACGCCGAGCCAGTGGATCGAGCCGTACCCGCCGGCCGCCCCTCGGCCGGCTCCCGCGCGCACCTCCGGTGCGGTGCTGGTGGTCGTGGCCGCCCTGGTCGCGGCGGCACTCGCGTCGGCCGGGACGTACACGGCGCTCGACATGTCCGGCGCGCTGAACCGCCCGGCCCCGGTCGCCTCCGTGACCGCGGGGTCCGGCTCCACCGGCTCGTCCGGCCAGCAGGTGGTGACGGTCAACGAGCAGTCGGCCATCGTCAAGGCGGCCCAGGTCGTGAGCCCGGCGGTGGTCACCATCACCACGCAGCAGACCAGCTCGCTCGACCCGTTCTCGCTGCCGGCGACCGGCGTGGGCTCCGGGATCATCTACAACTCGAACGGCTGGATCGTCACGAATCACCACGTGGTGGCCGGCGCCACCAACAACCAGGTGCAGGTCGCGCTGGCGGACGGCCGGACGCTCACCGGCACGGTCTACGGCCTGGACACGCTGACCGACCTCGCCATCGTCAAGGTCCCCGGCACCAACCTGCCCGCCGCGCCGATCGGCGACTCCGGGTCGCTGCAGCCGGGCCAGCTGGCGATCGCCATCGGCAGCCCGCTGGGCACCTTCACCAACAGCGTCACCTCCGGGATCGTCAGCGCCCTGGGCCGCCAGATCACGGTCACCAACGACCAGACCGGGCAGCCGGTGACGCTCCACAACCTGATCCAGACGGACGCCGCCATCAACCCCGGCAACTCCGGCGGCGCCCTGGTCAACGCCGCCGGCCAGGTGATCGGGATCAACACCGCCACGGCGACCACCGCGCAGGGGATCGGTTTCGCGATCCCCATCAACATCGCGCGACCGATCATGGCCCAGGCCGTGGCCGGGCAGAAGCTCTCCCGGCCGTGGATCGGGATCCGCTTCACCTCGCTCAACCCGCAGGCGCAGCAGCAGCTCAACACGCCGATCGACTACGGCGCGTACATCGGCCCGGCCGACGCGACGTCCGGCCAGCCGCTGGTGGAGCCGGGGAGCCCGGCGGCGACCGCCGGACTCAAGGCCGGCGACATCATCACCGCGCTGGACGGCCAGCGGGTCGACGCGACGCACCCGCTCGACATGCTGCTGGTCACCCACTCGCCCGGTGAAACGGTGGAACTCCAGGTGCTGCGCAACGGGCAGCAGATGACGATCAAGGTGACGCTGGGGACGCGCCCCGCCAGCGCCGCGGAGCAGTAGACGGGCCGCGCCGGGCCGCGTGCAGCCGGCCCGGCGCATTCTCGCGGCCCTGGGCGAGCGGCCGCACGGCCGCACGGACGTACTCGCGGCCGCGTGCTGCCGCCCGGCGCATCGTCGCCGGGCACTCGGCCGAACTCGCGGCCGTGCTCGGCGGAACCCGGCCGCACGGACGAACGTGTCCGATCCCAGCTATTGCGCGCCACGCGAGCCCTACGCGTGCGCGGCATGATTCGGGGCGCGGCGACGAGCGGCCGGACCTGCGGATCCGTGCGGACTGTACCGGTCTGAGGCGCGGGCCAGGGTTGCCGGCTCGCGATCGGACCGCGTAGGGCCCGCCTGGCGTGCATCAGCGAAGAACCGTCCACCGCCCATGGTGGCTCGCCCGGGGCCGCGTGCCGCCGCTCGCCCGGGGCCGCGTGCCGCCGCTCGCCCGGGGCCGCGTGCCGCCGCTCGCCCGGGGCCG
>JAJYKX010000023.1 GCA_021788175.1 Chloroflexota bacterium | reverse complement strand
GCCGAGTTGCCGCACGAACGGGCGGCCGAGCGCTTCCCAGGCCGCGGTCCCGGGCATGCAGCAGGCACGTACGGCTCGCCTGGCGTGCAACAGCCAGCGAGGGGACGCCGCCGCAACAGCCAGCGAGGGGACGCCGCCGCAGACCGCGCAGGTGCCGACCGATGGCTGCCGGGCGGGAGGAGTGTGGCGCGAACGACGGCCAACGCAGCGCGTGCGACGGCCAGCGCGGCGCGCGATCAGCACATGCATGGCGCGCACGATGGCCAGCGCGGCGCGCGATCAGCACGTGCATGGCGCGCACGACGGCCGCTCACGCCCCCGGATGCACCGCGGGCCTCATCGGGCGCCGCCATGGCCCCTCAGGTGGTCGGTCGCGGACTCCCCGAGGGGACGGGGGGCGCGGCCGGGAGCCGAACGCGGAAGGTCGACCCGGCGCCCTCCACGCTCTCCACCGCGACCTCGCCGCCGTGATCCTCGGCGATGTGCCGGACGATCGCGAGCCCGAGGCCCGTCCCGCCGCCACCCCGGACGCGTGCCTTGTCCACCTTGTAGAAGCGCTCGAAGACGCGCGGCACGTCGGCGGCAGGGATGCCCACGCCGTGATCCTCCACCTCGAGCACGACGACGCCAGCCGACGCGGCCGATCCCTGCCCGGCCACCGGTGCGGCCGAACCCGACGGCGCGGCGACTGGGCCCATCCCCGCGCCAGGGCCCATCCCCGCGCCAGGGCCCGACCCCGGGGCGGAGACCGACGCCGGCGCAACGGAGCCCGTGGCCACGCCGGAGGCCGACGCCACGCCTGCCGGGGCAGCCTGCGTCACTGCGGGGACCGACTGGGCCGCGTGGGCCGATCCCTCCACGGCCGGCCCGGGCTCGTGGCGCGCCCGCACGATCACGTCACCGCCGCCCGGCGAGAACTTGATCGCGTTGTGCACCAGGTTGATCAGCATCTGGCCGAGCCGCTCCGAGTCGCCCAGCACCGTCGGCACGCCCGGCTCGATCTCGGCACGCAGGCGCACGCCCTGGCGCTCCGCGAACAGCGAGAGCCGGTCGATCGCGCTCCGCACCACCGGCGCCAGGGGCACGTCGTCGATGTAGAGCTGCGGGCCGCTGCCCTGCTCGATCCTGGCCAGGTCGAGCAGCTCGGTCGCCATCTGGACCAGGTGCCCGGTCTCCACGTCGATCTTCTGCACCACATCGACCACCCGGTCCGGCAGGTCCATCTCCTCCAGGTCGCGCGCCAGGGTCTCGGTCAGCAGGCGCACCGTCGTCAGCGGCGTGCGGAGTTCGTGGGACAGGTTGTCGATGAACTCGGTCCGGATCCGCTGCAGCCTGCGGAGCTCCGAGAGATCGTCGAGGACGATCCAGATTCCCTCCCGCGGAGACCGGCGGGCCCGGATCGCGATCGTCCTCCCGTCCGCGCCGCCGACCGGGATCTCGTCGGCCGCCGCGCCGTTCCGCAGCGCGGTGCGGGCAACCGCATCGAGCCGGACGTCGCCCAGGCCGGCATCCTCCCCGTCCTCCGACTCGCCCGGGCGGACACCGGGACGTGCCGGGATCCGCCGGCCGACGAGGTCTCCCTGCGGGACGTCCAGGTAGATGTGCGCGGCGCGGTTGGCCGCCGTCACGGTCAGTTCGTCGTCGAGCCGGAGGATCCCGGAGCCGACCAGGCCCGTCAGGTATGCCAGGTCCTCTGCGTCGAGCCGCTCCCGCTCCTCGGCACGGGCGCGCTCCTCGGCCAGCGCCCGCTCGGTCGTCTCGAGCTCTCCAGCCCGGGCCGTCCCGAGGATCCTGCGGATCCGTGCGATCGCCACCTCCCGGCTGACCGCGACACCGGCCACGAGGCCGAGCACGACGCCCGCGACCCCGATCGCGACCAGCTCCGGGGTCACGGCGATGCCATCGCACTCACGTGCCGGGCCGCCGGAACACGTAGCCCACGCCGCGCACCGTGTGAAGGAAGCGGGGCTCGGCCGAGTCCGCCTCGATCAGGCCCCGCAGCTGGTGCACGTGCACGTCGACCGTCCTGGTCTCGCCCGGGTACTCGTATCCCCAGACGCGGTCGAGAAGCTGCTCGCGCGTGAAGACCTGCCCCGGGTGGCGCATCAGGAACGCGAGAAGGTCGAACGCCCGCGCGGTCACGGGCAACTCCTCGCCGTCGCGGACCAGCCGGTGGCCGGCCAGGTCGACGAGCACGCGGTCGAGCCACTCCTCGGTGGCGGGGGCCGCGGGAGGTGCGGTTCGTGCTCCGGGCCCGGGTTGCGCAGCGCGGGGGGCCCGCCCGGGCTGCGCGGTCCCTGCCCGCGCCGTCACCTGCGATCCCTGTGCTCCTTCGTCCGCGCTGCCCGGCGTCGGGGCGACAGAGGGTGCCTTCCCGTCCTCGCCGGGACGCCGTGCCTCCGTGCGGCGGAGCAGCGCCCGGATGCGGGCCTGCAGCTCGCGGAGGCCGAACGGCTTGGTCAGGTAGTCGTCCGCGCCGAGCTCCAGCCCCACCACCTTGTCGATCTCGGAGTCCTTGGCGGTCAGCATCAGGATCGGCACGTCCGACTCGCGGCGGATCGCGCTGCACACGTCCAGCCCGGAGACCTCGGGGAGCATCACGTCCAGCACGACGAGGTCCGGCTGCTCCTCGGCGAAGCGGGCGAGCGCCTCGCGCCCGTCAGCGGCAGTGACGACGCGGTATCCGTCACGAACGAGGTTGTACTCGAGCGTCTCGCGCAGGATGGACTCGTCGTCGACGACGAGCAGGGTACGGGCCACGGTCGAATGGTATCGCGCGGCGCGGGCGACCCACGAGGGTGCGCCGTGGATGCGGGCCCGGTCAGCCGCCGGAGACGACGTCCGTCAGCCGCCGGAGACGAGGTCCGTCAGCCGCTCGCGCCAGGCCTCGCCGCCCAGCGCGATGGCCAGGATCGCTCCCTCGCGGATGCTCGTCGCCGACACCGCCGCACTCGGCAGGCCGTACCGCTCGAGCAACGCCCCCACGAGGGCTGCGCCGCCGGGAAGGATCCGGGCGCGCTGTGGGCGGATCGCGCAACGGACGGCCAGCTCCCCGGACGGTTCCGCGAGCAACGCCTCCATCGCCAGGCGGAGTCGCCGCCGGTCCAGCACCCGGAGCGCGCGGCCGGGCGCCGCCACGCGGAGCAGGTTCGTCGCGGTGCCGCCCACCAGGATGGCCCGCACGGGGTGCAGGTCCGCCGCGCTCGCGAGCCGCCGACGCGCCTCACCCCGGAGGGCGTCGAACTCGTCGGGGGTGGGCGGGTCGTGCCGCACCACCGCCTCGGTCAGGCGTGCCGCGCCCACCCGGAGCGCGTGCGCCTGGGGCGCCCCCTGCGGCCCGGCCAGCACGTACTCGGACGAGCCACCGCCGATGTCGACCACGAGCGTGGGCACCGCCGGGGCACGCCCTCCCAGCACGGCGAGCAGCGAGAGCAGTGCCTCCTCCTCGTGCGTGAGCTGGAGGAGCGACAGGCCCGTGGCGGCATGCACCTCGGCGCCCACCGAGTGTCCGTTGCCGGCGCGGCGGAGCGGCTCCGTGCCCACGAGCGCGACCTTGTCCGCGCGGAGCGAGCTCGCGGTGGCCACGAACCCGCGAAGCGTGGCGATGAGCTCGGCGAGACTCGCCGCGGGGAGGTGCCCGCTGGCGTCCACCGCCGATCCGAGCTGGAGGAGCGCGCTCTCGTCGGCCAGGATCCGCAGCCGCCTCCCCGTCACCGCAGCGACCGTCAGGTGGACGCTCGTGCTGCCGACCGCGATCGCGGCGACCCGCATGCCCCGGGCGTGCGCGACCGGACCCTGCGTGGGCGCGGCGAGACCGCGGGCATGGGCCGCTGAACCGTGCCTGCGGGCTGCTGGACCCTGTGCGTGCGCCACCGGACCTCCTCGCGGCACATGGTCCCAGATCGGCCCGCCCCGTGCGAGCGGTACCGGGTGGCCGGGACCCGCCCGCGCGGTCGAGGCGGCGGCCCGGGCGGGCACGGGTGGCGACCGGGAGGGATCGGGCGGGACCGCGGGGCACCAACCCCGCAGGCCGGGAATTAACCCCGACGTTACGCGCGTCGAATTGTCGATTCACCGGCGGCCGTCACAGTCGGCTCGTACGCAGCCGGAATGGGCCGGACGAGGTCCGGCACCGGAATATCCCGGGACGGCGCACGCGTCAGGCACGGGCCCCCGCGGGCCGGCGATGCGAGCAGACCGTCCCAACTGGAGGAGGAACACGTGACCATCCACAGCCGCGCCCGGTGGGGCGCCCTGGCGCTCGTCGCGGCGCTTGGGTTCGGCGCCTGCTCGGCGTCCGCCACCCAGGCCCCCGCCGCCACGGCGGGGGCGGGCGGCGCCCAGGCCAGCTCTGCCGCCGTGGACTACAGCAGCGTCACCCCGTCGACGACGATCGGCAAGAACGACAAGGCCCAGGTGACCGGCGCCGGTTCCACCGCCATCTACCCGTGGCTGAGCGCGGTCGCCCAGATCTACCAGCAGCAGGTCGCCCCAGGCGTCGCCGTCAACTACCAGGCCATCGGCTCCGGCGGTGGCATCGCCCAGTTCCAGGCCAAGACGGTCGATTTCGGCGCCTCGGACATCTACCTGAACGACCAGCAGATGCAGCAGATCGGCGTGCCGGTCCTCAACATCCCGATGATCCACTGGGCCGCCGCCATGACCTACAACCTGCCGAACTTCACCGGCGAGGTCCGCTTCAGCCCGGACACCATCGCGGGCATCTACCTGGGCAAGATCACCAACTGGGACGATCCCGCCCTGGCGGCCGACAACCCCGGCGTGAAGCTCCCCAACCTGGCCATCACCGTGGCCCATCGCAGTGACGGTTCCGGGACCACCATGAACTTCACCAGCTTCCTCACCGACACCAGCGCTGCCTGGAAGAGCCAGGTGGGGGCGGGCCTCTCGGTCAACTGGCCGGTGGGGGCGGGCGGCAAGGGGAGCGCGGGCGTCACCGCGATCGTGAAGCAGACGCCCGGCGCCATCGGCTACGTCGAACTCTCGTACGCGCTGCAGAACAACCTCCCGGTGGGCCTCGTGAAGAACGCTGCCGGCAACTTCGTCAAGCCCACCCTCGCCTCCACGACCGACGCGGTCGCGGCCGCGGTTCCCAACGCGCCGGCGGACCTGCGCTTCCTGATCGTCAACCCGCCCGCCTCGTATCCGAACGCCTATCCGATCGGGGCGAGCACCTGGGTCCTCCTGTACAAGGACTACCCGGCCAGCAAGGCCACCGAGGTGAAGGCGATGATCGACTTCCTCTGGTGGGCCATCCACAACGGCCAGAACTACGCGGCGCAGGTCGACTACTCCGCCATGGCCCCGGCGCTCGTGGCCAAGGTGGAGACCGCCCTGAAGAGCGTCACCGTCGGCGGGCAGCCCGTCCTTCCGTGACGTCCGGTCGCCGCACGGCATCCTCCAGCCTCCCCCACGGTCGCCGTGCGGGGAGGCTGGAGCGTGTCACCGCCCCGGGCGGTGGCATGACCCCGCGGAGCGGCGCGGGGCGCCTGCGCCGTAAGCTTGCGGCCATGCCGGACCAGCCGCCCCCACCGGAGCCGCAGCCCGCCCTGCCGGATCGGCCGGCGTGGCGCGCGGGCGGCCGTCCATGACCGCCGCCGAGTTCGAGCCGGGGCAGGTCCAGCGCGTCCTGGCACGGCATCGCCCGCGCAGGGGCGAGCCGATTTTCCGCGGGCTCGTCGTCCTGGCGTCCCTGACGGTCCTGCTGGTGATCGCCGGGCTGATCCTGGTCATTGCCAGTCAATCGATCGAGGGGATCCGCCACAACGGCGTGGCCTTCCTCTGGGGCACCACCTGGGATCCCGTCCACAGCATCTTCGGGGCCCTGCCCTTCATCTACGGGACGCTCCTCACCTCGTTCACCGCGCTGGTCCTGGCGATGCTGATCGGGGTGGGCGTGGCGCTCTTCCTGGTCGAGATGGCGCCGCCGTGGCTCGCGGGACCGCTCGGCTTCATGACCGAGATGCTGGCCGCCATCCCCAGCGTGGTCTACGGCCTGTGGGGCATCTTCGTCCTGGCGCCGTGGCTGCGCGATTTCGTCGAGATGCCCCTGCACGACACCCTGGGGTGGCTGCCGTTCTTCAGCGGCAACCCGATCGGAATCGGCAACTTCGCCGCGGTGGTGGTGCTCACGATCATGATCCTGCCCACCGTCGCGGCCGTCTCCCGCGACGTCATCCGGGCCGTGCCGCTCGCCCAGCGCGAGGCAGCGCTGGCGCTCGGTGCGACGCGCTGGGAGACGATCCGGATCGGAGTCCTCCCCTACGCCCGCAGCGGCATCCTGGGCGCCGGCATCCTCGGGCTGGCGCGCGGCGTCGGGGAGACCATGGCGGTCACGATGGTGATCGGCAACGCCCCGACCATCTCGCTCTCGTTCTTCTCGCAGGGCTACACCATGGCCAGCGTGATCGCCAACGAGTTCACCGAGGCGACGACCGACCTGTACCGCAGCTCGCTCATCGAGATCGGCCTGCTGCTCCTGGTCGTGACGCTGCTCATCAACGCGGCCGCACGGTTGCTGGTCTGGCGCGCGTCCTACAGCGCCGGCTCGCGGAGCCTGCTGGCATGAGCACCGGCGGCACGGCGGGCGGCGGCACCCTCGCCGGCACGACCGGGCCTGGCGCGCCCTTGCGGGTGGTCGGCCGGAACATGGGCCGCCGCCATGCCACCGACCGGGTGATGCGCGTGCTGCTGGGGCTCGCGGCGGTGCTGGCCGTCATCCCGCTGCTGCTGGTGGTCGTCTTCGTGCTCGCCCAGGGCCTGCCCGCACTGAACCTGGCGCTGCTGACCCACTCCCCGGAGCCCGCCGGCTTCCCCGGGGGCGGCGTCGCGCCCGCGGTGGTCGGGACGCTGATCATGGTCGGGCTGGGGACGCTCCTCGGCACGCCCATCGCCGTCCTGGCGGGGATCTACATCCGCGAGTACGCGGGCGGTCGGGGCGCCACACTGATCCGGTTCCTGGTCGACGTGCTCGCCGGAATCCCGACGATCGCGATCGGGCTCTTCGCGTACGGCCTGGTGGTCGTCCCGATGGGCTCGTTCAGCGCCCTCGCCGGTGGCGTGGCGCTGGCGGTCATCATCATCCCGATCGTTGCCCGCGTGACCGATGAGATGCTCGGGCTGGTCCCGGGATCCGTCCGCGAGGCCGCCTACGCCCTGGGGATCCCGCCCTGGAAGACGATCGTGCGCGTGGTCCTCCCGGCCGCGGCGACCGGCATCGTCACGGGGATCCTGCTGGGGGTGGCGCGCATCGCGGGCGAGACCGCGCCGCTCATCTTCACCGCGCTGGGGAACGACCGCGTCAGCACCTCCCTGAGCGACCCGATGGATGCGCTGCCCCTGCGCATCTGGGTCTACGCGACCGGACCCTACGACTCCTGGCACCAGCAGGCGTGGGCCGCGTCCCTCGTGCTCGTGCTGATGGTGCTGCTCTTCTCGATCCTCACCCGCCTCGTGCTGCGGCGGCGCCTCGCCGCCCGCGCCTGAGCGGACCCACCGGGAACGTACACTGATGACCCTCATGACCGACCAGACCGCAAACCCCGCCGCTGCCGCGCCCGTGCCCGTCCCGGGCGCCCGCGCCATCGAGGTGGCGGACCGCGCGGACGTCTCCGTGGAGCACGCCGCGGTGGCGGTGGAGATCGAGCACCTGGACGCCTTCCACGGCAGCCATCGCGTCCTGCGCGACATCACGCTCACCGTCCAGCCGAACTCGGTGACGGCCATCATCGGCCCGTCCGGGTGCGGCAAGTCGACGCTGATCCGCTGCCTCAACCGGATGCACGAGGTGACCCCCGGTGCCCGCGCCCAGGGGCGGATCCTGCTCGACGGCCAGGACATCTACGCGCCCGGTGTCAACCCCGTGGTCATCCGCCAGCGCATCGGGATGGTCTTCCAGCGCCCGAACCCATTCCCCACCATGTCCATCTACGACAACGTGGTGGCCGGGCTCAAGCTGGCCGGGGTGCGGGACCGGGCCCTGCTCGACGAGGTGGCGGAGCGGAGCCTGCGGCGCGCCGCGCTGTGGGACGAGGTGCGGGACAAGCTGCACGCGCCGGGCGGCGCGCTCTCCGGCGGACAGCAGCAGCGCCTCTGCATCGCGCGGGCGATCGCCGTGGAACCCGACGTGATCCTGATGGACGAGCCCGCCTCGGCCCTGGACCCCATCTCGACCCTGCGGATCGAGGAGTTGATCGACGCGCTGCGCGCGAGCTACACCATCGTGATCGTGACGCACAACATGCAGCAGGCGGCGCGCGTGAGTGACCGGACCGCGTTCCTGACGGTCGGCGACGACCGTGCCGGGTACCTGGTCGAGGAGGGACCCACGCCGCAGATGTTCACCAACCCGCGCAGGCAGCTGACCGAGGATTACATCTCGGGCCGGTTCGGATGACCATGGGAGGCAACCGGTGACCGATCAGATCTTGGGGAATCCACTGGCCCACCGCCACCGCGAGACGTACGACCGCGAGCTGACCGAGATCCAGGCCGAGATCGTCCGGATCGGGACCATGGTCGAAGAGGCGGTCCGGTCCGCGACCGACGCCATGCAGGCGCACGACGCCGAGCTCGCCCGGCGCGTGATCGAGGGTGACCGCCAGATCAACGAGCTCCAGGAGCACGTCACCGAGCTCATCACCATGACCATCGCCACGCAGCAGCCGGTGGCCCGCGACCTGCGGTACCTGCTGGCGCTGGACCGCGTTGCCCACGAGCTCGAGCGCATGGGCGACCACGCCGGCAGCGTGGCGAAGCAGGTCCGGAAGCTCGCCCAGCAGCCACCGCTGCGGCGCTACGTCTTCCTGCCGCGGATGGGCGAACTGGTCGCCGGCATGGTGCACGACATCATCGGCGCCCTGGTGGACGTGGACGAGGCGCGGGCCAGGGGCGTGGCGAGCCGCGACGACGAGGTGGACCGGCTCTACCACGCCAGCTTCGACGTGGTGCTCGACCTGATGCGGGCCGACCCGGAGAACGTGGACCGGGGGACCCGGATCCTCTTCGCCGCGCACTACCTGGAGCGGATCGGCGACCGGGTCACCAACATCGCGGAGGACGTGCTCTTCCTCGCGGGCGGCGTGGTGGAGGACCTGAACTGAGGTTCAGCCGGCCGCTCCCGACACGCTCGGGACGGCCATGAAGACCGCCGAGATCGTGGTCCGGACCGGGCGGCGGCGCGGCCTGTTCGACCTGACCGACGCGTGCGAACGATTCGTGGCCGGGGAGGGCGATGGCCTGCTGTCCGTCTTCGCCCCCCACGCGACCGCCGGCATCGTGGTGATGGAGCTGGGCGCGGGATCCGACGAGGACCTGGTGGCGACGCTGGACCGGCTCCTGCCGCGCGACGACCGCTGGCGGCACCGGCACGGCTCGCCCGGTCACGGGGCCGACCACGTCCTGCCGCTCTTCGTCGCGCCGTTCGCCACGATCCCCGTGCTCGGCGGACGCCTGGCGCTGGGCACCTGGCAGTCGATCGCGCTGCTCGACCCGAACACGGACAACGAGACTCGGACCGTCAGGCTGAGCTTCCTGACCGGCTGACCGCCTCTGGCCGGGTGGATCGCGCCGCGCCCGGCTGCGTGGTCCGGGCCGGGGTGGCTGCCGTCCGGCGCCCTCGGTCCGGCGCCCTATTGCGGGATCTGCGTCCCGGGGGTGCTCGCGGGCGCGGTGGCGTCGGCCGGCTGCGCCGGGGCCGCAGGGATCGGGGCCGGCTGCGCGACCGCGGGCTGCACGGCGGGCGCGACCGGTGCGGCGACCTGCGCCACCTGGGCCGGCGGCGCCGCCGGCTGAGCCGGCTGGGTGGGCTGCAGTGAGACCGCGTTCTGCGCCTCGGTGGTGGCCTTGCGGAACTCGCGGATGGTCTCACCAAGGCTCTTGCCGACTTCAGGCAGCTTCCCGGGGCCAAGCACGATCAGCACGATGACGAGAAGCAGGATCAGGTGCCACGGTTGGATGGCTCCCATGACGGTTCCTTCATGCTGCGGATGCCGGGCCGCGTCAGCCTAGCACGCCGCAGCCCGGCCGGACACGCAATCGTCCCGGCACACGGCCAGTCGAACCGGCACGGAGAACCGGGCCGGCGCATGTCCGTGGGCGCGCCGGGTCCCGGCGGGTGGCCGGTTCCTACGCGGCCATCGCGCCGTTCACGGAGAGGTCCAGTGCGTAGCGGTCGTGCAGGCCGGCCGACAGGAGGAACCGGATGCCCCGGCGCTCGCCGAGCGAGGCGCACTCGAGCCAGAGCTCGCCGTCGCGCGCCCGGATCTGCATGGGCTGGCCGCAGGCACGGCAGTAGTCGTGGTCGCGCAGCGCCGTGTCGATCCGCTCGCGCGCGAGATCGAGGTCGGCGGTCATGGTGCGGGTGGGAAGCGGGCGGTCCGACGTCCGCGGTGCGGGAGTCGAATGCGTGATCATGGTGTGTGCTCCTGCTCGTGATCGACCTGGTGCGGTTTCTGGATCGATCAAGAACAGCAGCATCATAGCCCCCGCATCTGGATCGGTCAAGAACCCACCCGACAGGCGCACAATCTCCCTGCATGGACGACCAGCCCCGAGCCGACCGGCCCCGAGACGACCATTCCCGAGCCGACGATCCCCGGCGTCCCCGCCCCCGGCTGCGCCTGGAGGACCTCGCCCGCCGGCTGGGGGTCTCGCGGACCACGGTGTCGAACGCGTTCAGTCGCCCGGACCAGCTCTCCGCCGAGCTGCGCGCGCGCGTCCTCGACGCTGCCCGCCAGGCGGGATACGCGGGGCCGAACCCGGTTGCCCGCATGCTCCGGACCGGCCGCGCGGGCGCGATCGGGCTGGTGCTGCCCGAGCCGCTCCCCTTTGCGCTGGACGACCCCACCACCAGCGAGCTGATCCGCGGGATCGCCGACGCGTGCGAGGAGCGCCGGCTCGGCCTCCTCATCGAGCCGGGCGCGCTGCGTGCCGCGGACCCTCGCGTGATCGGCGACGTGGCCGTCGACGGCTTCATCGCGTACTCGCTGCCGCGCAGCGCCGCCGCGCTCCAGCGGCTGCTCGCGGGCACGACGCCCGTGGTCGTGATCGACGAGCCGCGCCTGCCCGACGTGGCGACGGTGACCATCGACGACCGGGCCGGCGCCCGCGACGCGGCACGCCACCTGGTCGGGCTCGGTCACCGCCGCTTCGGGATCGTGGCGCTGCCGTTCCAGGCCGACGGGTACGACGGGCTGGCGGACGCGGCCCGCGTCGCGGATCCCGACTACGACGTGACCGCCCAGCGCCTGGCGGGATACCGGGAGGCGCTGGAGGAGGCGGGCCTCGACGCGGCCGCGGTCCCCATCGTGGAGTGCGCCCACAGCGACGAGGGACTCGGCCGGGAGGCGGCGCGCCTGCTGCTCGGGGGCACCGAGCCGCCCACGGCGATCCTCGCCATGAGCGATCGCCTCGCGCTGGGCGTCATCGCCGCGGCGCAGGAGCTCCGCGTCCCGGTGCCGGCGAGCCTCTCGGTGGTCGGCTTCGACGATCTGGCGGCGGCATCCCACAGCCGGCCGGCGCTCACCACGGTCCGCCAGCCCCTGCGCCTGAAGGGATATGCGGCCGCCCGGCTGCTCCTCGAGACCCCCGGCCCCACCGCCGACGGGCTCGACCTGCCCGTTGAGCTGGTGGTCCGGCGCTCGTCCGCCGCGCCCCGCTGAGCCCCGGTCTACAGTGGCACCTTCCAGCGCAGCGACGGGAGGCGAGATGTACTACCTGCTCCTCTACGACCTCGTGGACGACTACCTGGTCCGCCGCGCGCCGCTCCGGGACGAGCACCTCGCGCTCGTTCGCGCGGCCCACGAGCGCGGCGAGATCCCCCTGGCGGGTGCGTTCGGCGAACCGATCGAGGGCGCCCTGCTCGTCTTCCGTACGCCCGACGCCGGCGTGGTGGAACGCTTCGTGCGGTCCGACCCGTACGTGGCCCACGGGCTCGTCACGCGCTGGCGGGTCCTCCCCTGGCACGAGGTCCTGACCGCCCCGTGAGCCGCCGCGCGCTCGTCCTCTTCGTCCTCATGTCGCTGGTCTGGGGGATCCCGTACCTCCTGATCCGCATCGCGGTGGCCGAGATCTCGCCGGCCACGCTGGTCTTCGCCCGGACGGCCATCGCCTCGGTCATCCTCCTGCCGGTCGCGCTCCTGCGCGTCGACATGCGCCCCGTCCTGGCCCGCTGGCGGTGGGTGATCGCCTTCGCGGTGGTCGAGGTCGGCCTGCCCTGGCTGCTCCTGAGCTCCGCGGAGGAACGGGTCACCAGCTCGCTGGCCGGGCTGCTCGTGGCGGGCGTGCCGCTGGTCGGTGCCGTGATCGCGGTCACCACCGGGGGACGCGACCGCATGGGTGCCGGCGGGTTGGCCGGGCTGCTGGTGGGCCTGGTCGGGGTCGCCGCGATCGTGGGCGTCGACGCCCGCGCGTCGAACGCGAGCGCCCTGGTGGAGATGGCGGTAGTGGTCGTCTGCTACGCGCTGGGCCCCGCGATCCTCGGGCGCCGCCTGGGCGGCCTGCCGTCGGTGGGCGTGATGGCGCTCGCCCTCTCGTTCTGCGCCGCCGTGTACGCGCCGATCGTGGCAATCCAGCACCCGGCCACGCTGCCGGGCACGGACGTCCTGGCGGCGGTCGCGATCCTCGGCGTGGTGTGCACGGCGGCCGCCTTCCTGCTCTTCTCGGCGCTGGTGGAGGCGATGGGACCGGTCAGGGCGACGGTGATCACCTACGTGAACCCCGCCGTCGCCGCGGTGCTCGGCGTGGCCCTGCTGCACGAACCGTTCGCGCCGGTGATGGCGCTCGGCTTCGGGCTCGTCATCCTGGGCTCGGCGATGGCCACCGGGTCCGGGGCGGCGGCGTGGCTCACGTCGCGGCTCGGGACACGGCGGGGCCGGCAGGTCGTGGTCGAGGCGGACGAGTCGACGGTCTGACCCGCCGGGCCGGCGCCCCGGCGGCGTCGCGAGACGCCCGGCCCGTTCCGACCGGCGGCACGGGGCACCCGGCGCGGGTCCCGAGCCCTCGCGCCCCTCCGTGATAGGCTCGGCCGGGGGCAGGAAGCGACAGACCCGTGGCGGATCGCCCCCGCCCTCTCCCCAGCGCGCATGGAGGCCCGCGGCCGTGCTCCCCCAGGAGATCATCCGCG
This sequence comes from Chloroflexota bacterium, assembly GCA_021788175.1. Lineage (GTDB taxonomy): Bacteria > Chloroflexota > Limnocylindria > Limnocylindrales > CSP1-4 > JAJYNJ01. Next base: position 10,691 of record JAJYKX010000023.1, on the reverse strand, counting down.
CCAAGCGCGACGGGCGGTCGCTCTCCGACGACGAGATCGCCTCGTTCATCGCCGGGCTGGTCGACGGCTCCGTGGGTGAAGGGCAGGCGGCCGCGTTCGCCATGGCGGTCTTCTTCCGCGGCATGACGCGCGCGGAGACGATCGCCCTCACCGGGGCGATGCGCGACTCGGGCACCGTCCTGGACTGGACCTCCTTCGACCTCCCGGGCCCGCCCCTGGACAAGCACTCCACGGGGGGCGTGGGCGACAAGGTCTCGCTGATGCTCGCCCCGATGGTGGCGGCCTGCGGCGGGGCGGTGCCCATGATCTCCGGGCGCGGCCTCGGGCACACGGGCGGCACGCTCGACAAGATGGACAGCATCCCCGGCTACACGACCGCGCCGGATCTCGCCATGCTCCGGCGGGCCGTGCACGACGCCGGCTGCGCGATCATCGGCCAGACCGCCGACCTGGCACCCGCGGATCGGCGGCTCTACGCCATCCGGGACGTCACCGCGACCGTCGAGTCGATCCCGCTCATCACGGCCTCGATCCTCTCCAAGAAGCTCGCGGCGGGCCTGGACGGGCTGGTGATCGACGTCACCACGGGAAGCGGCGCGTTCATGTCGTCGCCGGAGGACGCCCGGGCCCTCGCGCGGAGCCTGGTGGCGGTCGCCGGCGGGGCCGGGTGCCGCACCACCGCCCTGCTCACGGACATGGACGAGGTGCTCGGCACCACGGCCGGCAACGCCGTCGAGGTCCGCGAGGCGATCGCGTACCTCACCGGCACCGCACCCCGCGACCCGCGGCTGCACGAGGTCACGCTGGCGCTGTCGGCCGAGCTGCTGGGCACGGGCGGGCTCCGGGCCGACGTCGCCACGGCCCGCCAGGCCTGCGAGCGCGCCCTTGCCAGCGGGGATGCCGCCGAGCGGTTCGCGCGGATGGTGGCGGCGCTTGGTGGACCGCCGGATCTCCTGGATCGGCCCGACGCGTACCTGCCGGAGGCGCCGGTCCGGTTCCCGGCGTTCCCCGCACGGCCGGGGATCGTGGGCACCGTGGACGTGCGGCAGGTCGGGCTGGCCATCGTCGGGCTGGGAGGCGGCCGCACCGCCCCGGGCCAGTCGGTCGACCACGCCGTGGGCCTCACGGACGTCGCGCCGGTCGGCGGTGCGGTGGGACCAGATCGGCCCCTCGCGGTGGTCCACGCGCGGGACCGGGCCAGCGCGGAGCGCGCCGCCGCCGAGCTGCGGGCGGCCGTCACGATCGCCGACGAGCCGCCGGCCTCGCGCCCGGTCGTCCTGGAGCGGATCGCCCCCGGAGACTGACGCCGGACTTCCGACGCCGGCCCGCCGCAGGCCGGGACGCCGGCCCTACTTCAGGCCGGAGTGCAGGAAGCTGTCGATGAACTGGCGCTGGAACACCAGGAACAGCAGCAGCAGCGGCCCGACGACGATCACCGTGCCGGCCGTGACGAGCGGCCACTGCGCGCCGATCTCGCCGAGCTGCGTGAAGACGGCGAGGCCCACGGTCAGTGGACGACTCGCGGCGCTGTTGGTGACCACGAGCGGCCACAGGAAGTCGTTCCAGTGGAAGCTGATGGAGGAGAGCGCGAAGGCGATCATGGCGGGCCGCGCCGGCGGGATGTAGACGTGGCGCAGGGTCTGGAACCAGTTCGCCCCGTCCACGCGGGCCGCATCGTCGAGATCGCGCGGCACCGTCTTGAAGGTCTGGCGCATCAGGAACACGCCGAACGCCGATCCGAAGTACGGGAGCATCACGGCCACCAGCGTGTCGAAGAGGTGGAGCTGGCGGATGGTGGAGTAGTTGGGGACGATCAGTGCGCTGGACGGCACCATGAGCTGCAGCAGGATCACGAAGAAGAGCAGGTTCTCGCCCCGGAACCGGTAGCGCGCGAACGCGTAGCCGGCGAGACTGATGGTGACCAGCTGCACCGCCAGGATCCCGAAGACGATCACGATGGTGTTCACGTAGTACTGGGCGAACGGCGCGATCTGGAACGCCTGCGTGTAGTTGGCGAGCGTCGGGTGGGAGCCCCACCAGAGGTTGGCGGCGCTGATCGGCTCGTCGGGCGAGTGGACCGACACCGCGATCGCCCAGAGCAGCGGCACGGCCCAGCCGAGCGCGACCACGGCAAGCACCAGCACCCAGGCAGCATCCATCAGGCGCCGGCGGTCGAACCGCCTACTCGTACGTGGCACGGCGCTCCACCTGCGTGAAGTTGACGACGGTGAAGATGAGCAGGACGCCGATCAGGATGACGCTCATGGCGCTCGCCTTCCCCTGGTCGAAGAAGCTGAAGAGCGTCTGCCAGATGTCGAAGAGCAGCATGGTGGTGGCGTTCGTGGGCCCGCCGCCGGTCATGATGTAGATCTGATCGACCGTCTCGAACGCGTTGACCACGGCGATCGTCGTCACGAACAGCGTGGTCCCCATGAGCAGCGGCAGGGTCAGGTGCCGCACCGTCTGGAGCGGCGATGCGCCGTCGAGGTTGGCCGCCTCGAAGACCTCGTGCGGCAGCCCCTGCAGGCCGGCCAGGTAGAAGATCATGAAGTAGCCGGTCTGCTTCCAGATGCCCAGGATCATGAGTGCGATCAGCGCGAGGTTGGCGCTCCCGAGCCAGTTCTGGCCTGGAAGGTGCAGGATGCCCAGGAAGACGTTGACCAGGCCGTAGCCCGGCGCGTACATGAAGAGCCAGATGGTGGCCGCGCTGACCATCGGCAGGATCGCCGGGTAGAAGAACGCCAGGCGGAACAGGCCGAGCGCCCGCAGCTTGCGATTGAGCGCGAGTGCGAGGACCAGGGCCAGCACCACGCTGACCGGCACGGTCACCACCACGTAGAGGACCGTGTTGAGGACGACCTGCTGGAAGGCCGAGTCCCCCGCCAGGGCGGCGTAGTTGCCCAGCCCGGTGAACTGCGGGACCTGGACCGCCTCGTTCTGGAGGAACAGGCTGTCGAAGGCGACCAGGACGGTCGGCCAGAGGGTGAAGAGCGCGACGAAGAAGAGGGTCGGAGCGATCAGCAGGTAGGGCAGAGCGGCGACCCCTCTGCGGGGCCGCCGCTCCACCCAACCGGTGATCGGACGCAGACGCACCCGGTCAGTTCTTGAAGGTCGACAGGAGCTGGGTGGCCTGCTGCTGCGCAGTGGCAAGCGCCGCCGACGGCGTGCTCTTGCCGGTCAGCACCGCCTGCACCGCGTCGCCGAGGAACTTCTGGATCTGCGCATTGTCATGCGCGGCGAGTTCCGCCTTCGCGTACTGCAGCCCGGCCGGCGCCACTGCCGCCTGCGGCGTCTTGGCGATGTATGCCTTCATGGCCGCGGTCTGGTACGAGGACTGGCGGGCCGCGATGTACCCGGTGTTGATGCTCCAGTCCGCCTGGGTGTCCGTGGAGCTCATGAACTGGATGAACTTCCACGCGGCCGCCTGGTGGCTGGCCGGGATGCCCTTCAGCATGTACAGGTTGCCGCCCCCGGTGGGAGCGCCGTAGCCGTTCTCGCCGACCGTGTAGCTGACCCCGACGTTGAACTTGGCCTGCTTCAGGATGTTCGCCAGGGACCCGCTGGAGTGCCAGATCATGGCGGCCTTGCCGGCCACGAAGTCGTTGGGCATGTTCGCCCACTGCAGGATGCCGGACGGCATGACGTGGTACTTGGCGGACAGGTCGGCGAAGTCCTGCAGCGCCTGGATGGCCTGCGGCGTGTCGAAGTTCACCTGGTTGGGCGCCGAACCGACGACGTTGGAGCCGCCGCCGATCACGAACGACTGGAAGAGCCAGTAGGGGATGCCGTCGGAGGAGATCTCGATCCCGTACGTGCTGCCGTCGGGCTTGGTCAGCTTCTGCGCGTCGGAGACCATCTCCTGGTAGTTCGCCGGCCCCGTGCTGGGATCGAGTCCCGCGGCGGTGAACATGTCCTTGTTGTAGAAGAGGACCGGCGTCGAGCGCTGGAACGGCAGGCTCCAGATGTGGCCCTGGTACCGGGAGTTGGCCAGGAACGCCGGGTAGAAGTCCGAGAGGTACGTGTCGCCTCCCGCGGCCGCGATCTGGCTGTCCAGCGGCTGGATGGCGTTCGAGTCGACCAGCGAGTACAGGTCGGTCGACAGCATCACCGCCACGTCCGGAGGCGTGCCGCCTCCCTTGATCGTGGTCTCGATCTTGGTGAGCGTGTCGGGATAGCCGCCCGAGAGGACCGGCTTGACCGTGATGCCGGGGTTCTGCTGCTCGAACTTGGAGATGTACCCGTCGATCAGCTGCGTGATCGGGCCCGGAACCGCCACCGGGTAGTAGAACGTCAGGGCCACCGAGCTCGGCGTGGCCGTTGCACCCGCGCCGCACGCCGAGAGCGTGACGACCAGGGCCGTGGTGGCCGATGCGACCAGGAGCCTGCGCCAGCGCGCGCTTTCCAAGACTTCCTCCTCTCGAAATTCGGCCCCCGCGCGGAGCGGCATGCCTGCCGCAGACCCGGGGAGCCCCACACCCCCTGAGCGTCGTCAGGCCGTCCGATCAACCTCCTTCCCCGGGTCGCGGCCCCACGTCGGTGCCGGAATGGCTGCCTGCCTCGACCGGACGGCCTCCCCGACCCCCGGTTCCTGCTGCTCCACGGCACCGCGGACGGCCCTCACCCAGGCGTACAGCCCGGGCAGCACGTCCTCCATCGTGGCGCCCACCACAGAACAGGGTCCCGGGACCCAGCGCCACGGGCTGATGTAGGTGGTGAACCAGCCGCGCCGCACGGCGGGCGCGATGTCGTTGCGATAGTGGTCCCCGATGCTCATGACGTGGGCGGGGCGATAGACGGTGATCCATGAATCCACGACCTCGGGGAGTCGGTCCGGCTTGCCGGCATCGCTCGCGACGTCGTCGAAGAATGGGGTCAACCCGAGCCGGTCGAGCACCGGGTGGACCGATGCCGCCGGACTGTTGGAGGCCAGCACCACGGCGCACGAGTCCCGGCTGGCGGCCAGGAACTCGCGCAGACCGCCGGGCACCTCGAGCGGGAACTCGCCCGCCGCGATGCGACGACGGGTCTCGAGGAACGCCGCCTGCCGGTGGGCCGCCGACTCGCCACGAGCCGCGGCGAACGCGGCGATCGCCGCCCACCCGTCATCGGGCGGAGGCTCGAGGCCGCTCACGCTCCAGTGGTCCCCCGAGAGGAACGCGTGGACGTCCGCGAGGAACGGTGCCCGCTCGGCGGGATCGAGCCCCAGCGACACCAGCTCCGCGTAGCAGTCGAGCGGGTCGTCGCCGCGCCAGAGCGTCCCATCGAAGTCGAAGACGAGCAACGCACCCGGCGATGGCCGACCGGCGAACCGGCCGACGCCCGGATCAGGTTGCACGGAACCGCTCGCGGGGAGGTTGTGGTGGGACGCGTCCGCTCGATGCAGCACCACCAGCGGGGTCAGGCCTCCGATCCAAGCGGCGACGGAAGTGGCGAGTCTAGCACCGAGGGCCCGCCTGCCCGATTCGCCGCCTCAGCATCCCGCGGGACCGCCCGCTGCCGCACGGTCCGGCGCCCGCCGCCGGGCTACAGGTGCCAGTGGCGGTACGACTGGGTCTGCAGGACCGTGGCGCGTGCCTGCGCGGACGCGGTCGCGTCGATCGCGCGGGTGGCGTGCCAGGACTGGAGCGGGCCGGGGCGCGGGGGGAGGCGCTGGCCGCACTCAGGGCAGACCTGGCCCCATTCGCCGCGGACACACGGGCAGAAGGGGGCCGCCGGTCGCCGGTCGATGCTGTCGTCGCGCGTCATCACGTCAGTGTGATTCTGCACGGTTCTGCGTCTTGCAGCACAGGGAATGGCATGCGGTCGCCGTGACGTCCGTTCCGATGCGGCGCGCTATGCGTCCCCGTTCGGTGCGTTACGCGTCGCCCTCGTACGCGTCACGCAGCCTGGCGAGGTCGATCTTCTGCATGCGGAGCATCTCCGTCGCCGCCCGCGCCGCGCCCGCGGCGTCGGACCCGGCGACGTAGGCGCCCATCTCCCGCGGCACCACCTGCCAGGAGAGGCCGAAGCGGTCCTTCAGCCAGCCGCACATCCCGTGCTCACCGCCGCCGTCGACGAGGGCCTCCCAGTAGCGATCCACCTCGGCCTGGTCGTCGCAGTCGAGCTGGAAGCTGACCGCCTCGGTGAAGGGGAACTGTGGTCCTCCGTTGATCCCCACGAAGTGCTGCCCGGCCAGGGTGAAGGCGACGAGCAGGACCGCCCCGGCGGGCGTGCTCGGGTTGTCGGCCGCGGCGCGCGTCACCCCGTCGATCCGGCTGTCCGGGAAGAGCGAGACGTAGAAGGCGGCGGCTTCCTCCGCCCGCCCATCGAACCACAGGTTCGGCGTGATCGCCCGCATCGTCGGCCCCCCGTGCTGTTGCGTCCGGCGGGGCGAGGGTAGCACCCCGCACCAGCGTCGCGCGACCGGCGCACGACCAGGGTCGGGCGGGATGGCCACGATCCGCGGCGGGCACGCAACGGGGGCGGGTCTTCCGGCCCGCCCCCGCGTGGTGGTGATGGTCTGGCGGTCTCGAACCGCGAGTGCGTGCGGTGCGGTCACCCGCTGCCGCTACCTCCTGCCACCGCCTCCGCCACCACCGGCCACGGTGATCACGAGCGTGACCGTGTCCGGGCCGAGCGGATCGGTGACGTACGTGCCCACGTCCACGCCGCTGATGTCCACGGACGGAAGGACGAACGTGATCTCGTACTGGCCCGCCTGCGTGACGCGCAGGTTGTACCCGTAGACGACCTTGCCGGTCGCGTTGATCTCGGCCGTCGGGTTGGTCCCCAGCGGCACCACGTACGCGCCCGTCCCGACGTTCTTGACGCTGAACGTCACGCCCCCGTCGAACACGCGCGCCGGCAGGATCTCCGCGGTCGCGTAGTAGCCGCCCGCACCGTCGGGTGTCGCGATGGTCCCGTAGGCGGACTCGCGGTCGAGCTTGGACGGCTCCAGCTTGAGCACCGTGTAGCCCTGCATCGGGACGACGGTGGTGTCCGCGTTGAACAGCCCGAGCTCCACGCGGATCGGGCTGCCGGCCTTCAGGCTGGCGTCGCCGGACAGATTGTCGCCCCACTCGGCCGTCGCCGTCGCGAAGGTCGCGCTGAAGCACTGCGCCTGCCACTTGCTCACGCCCTGGACGTAGTAGTAGGCAGCCGGGTCGATCTCGTAGCCGGTCAGCGGCATCCCGTTCGGGGCGACGAGCACCGAGGGCGCCTCCGACGTCCCGCACGTCACGCCGGTGAAGCTGCCGCCGATCATGATCGTCGGGACCGACAGGCTGTTGGCCAGGGTCTCGCCGCCGGGCCTGCCGCCGCCTCCGCCGCCACCGGGCGTCCCCTTCGCGAGCGCCGTGGCCGGGATGACCAGGGACGCCACGAGCACGAGTGCGAACGCATACGTCGGGAGCGCGATGAGCCCGCGCTTCCGGCCGATGAACGTGTCCACGGAGCGCCTCCCCTTTCCTCGACACGTCTGACGCCATATCCTCCCGGACGACACGCCGGGGCTATCACGCTAGGGAGCGCCGTGGCCGGTCGTCTGTCGGACGGGTGCGACTCCTGCCGTAAGACCATTCCCACGCGTGTCAAGAGGCTGCGACAATCCCCAGTGGATCGTCGGCGCGCCCATGCCGGCGGCCGCACGAGGGAGGCCGGGGGGATGATCGGCGTCCTCTTCGCGGACGATCACGTGGTGGTTCGCCAGGGCGTGGAGCGCCTTCTGTCCGCCTGTTCCGACATCGACGTGGTGGGCGTCGCCGGCTCGGGCCCGGAGTTGACGGAACTCGCGCTCCGCCTACCGGCCGACGTCTGCCTCCTGGACCTGGGCATGCCGGGTGGCGGCCTCGAGCTGCTCGACTCGCTCCGGACCCTGCGGCCCGGCCTGCGCATCCTGGTCTTCTCCGCGCAGCCCGAGGAGCAGATGGCGGTCCGCTGCCTGGCGGCGGGGGCGGCGGGTTACGTGGAGAAGACGGCCTCGACCGAGCAGCTCGTGGAGGCCGTCCGCCGGGTGGCGTCCGGCCACCCGCACGTCACGCCGACCACGGCCGAGCTCCTCGCGCGGCGGCTGATCGACGAGGGGCCGGCCGCGCCGCACGAACGCCTGTCGCGGCGCGAGTTCGAGGTCTTCCGGCACCTGGCCACGGGCGAGAGCCTCACCGAGACCGCGCGGTGCCTGGGCATCTCGGTGAAGACGGCCAGCACCTACCGGGCGCGCCTCCTCGAGAAGATGGGCCTCACGCGCAACGCAGACCTCATCCGCTACGCACTGGAGCAGCAACTGCTGTGACCGCGCCGCGACGGTCGACGGGGCGCACGGCACGCGGGACCGCAGCGACCGCCGGGCACGCCGATCCGCAACTCGTCATCGTCCCGCCGCGGGAGCATGCCGCGCGGGAATGGCACTGGCTGTCGGCCCTCAACGACGCCCCGGTCTCGTTGCTCGTGCTCTCCCCGATCGCCGACAGCGCGAAACGGCTGCTCGATTTCCGCATCGAGTACGCGAACCACGCGTGGCGCAGGCAGTTCGCCGAAACGCGGACCGAGCTCGTGGGACGGAGTCTGTACGCGGTGCTGCCGGGTGCCATCGCGCAACGCGCCATCCACGAGCACGTCCTGGAGACCGGCGAGCCCGCGACGGAGATCGTCGAGCTCCCGGGACCCGTCTTCGTCGAGTACCGCGTGGCCAGGTCGGACGGATCGCTCGTGGTGACTGCCCGCGATGTCACGGAACGGGCCACCGCGCTGCGCGCCCTGCGCGCGAGCGAGGAGCGCTACCGGTCGCTCGTCGAGGGGCTCGACGCGGTCGTGTTCGTGAGCGACCTGGAGGCCGGCACCATGTGGGTCAGCGACCAGGCCGAGCGGATCCTCGGGTACCCTGCGGCCCGCGTCGCGGAGCACGGCTTCTGGCGATCGCTCGTCGTCCCGGAGGATCGCGAGCGGACGGGGGCCGTGTGGGACCACGACGCGGACCTGGACGAGTACAGCCTCGAGTACCGCGTCCGCCGCGCCGACGGGGAGACGATCTGGCTGCACGAGCGCGTCAAGTGCGTCCGCGGCCCGGACGGTGTCCCCGTCCGCTGGTACGGCGTCACCTTCGACGTGACGGACCTGCACCGGCTGCGGCAGCGCAGGACCAGGAGCGAACGGCTCGAGGCCGTCGGGCAGTTCGCCAGCGGGGTCGCGCACGACTTCAACGAGATCCTGCTCGCGATCTCGCTGTTCACGGGCTTCGTCCGCGACTCGTTCGAGGACGACGATCCGCGCACGGCCGATCTCGACCAGGTCGCGGCCACGGTCGAGCGGGGGCGCGGCCTCGTCGCCCAGCTCGTCGGCTTCGCCCGCGGCCAGGAGGGCGCGAAGACCCTGATCGACCCGGCGGCGATCGCCCGCGAGTTCGTGCCGATCCTCGAACGACTGCTCGGCCGTGCCGTCGAGGTCAGCGTCACCGCCGACGCGGAGGTGGGCCGCGTGCTCGGGGACCGCACCCGTTTCGAGCAGATCCTGCTCAACCTCGCGTCGAACGCCGGGCGCGCGATGCCCGAGGGCGGCCGCTTCGACGTCGAGATCTCGCAGGCGCCCGCGCGCCGGCAGTGCTGCAGGACGGCCGGATGCGTCCGCATCGTGGTCCGCGACACGGGCGTCGGGATGAGCGCCGGCACCGCGGGCCGGGTGTTCGAGCCGTTCTTCACCACGCGCAGGCGCGGCTTCGGCGCCGGCCTCGGGCTGGCGACCGTCCACGGCATCGTCGAGTCGTTCGGCGGCACCATCGACGTCACCAGCACGCCGGGAAACGGCACCTCCTTCGAGATCCTCCTGCCCCGCATCTCCGACACCCCGAGCGAGCAGCCGGTGCGGCCCGCGTGCGACCCGCCGGGGCAGGTCGCGGGTGCGGGGATGAGCCGAGGGCAGAGCAGGCTGCTGCCGTAGCCGCCGCGTTGACCCTGCTCGGCGGCGCCACGGACCGGGTACCCGGCCACCACGGTCTCACCCAGCCCGGCAGATGCGGCCATCCGGACACGGGAGCGCCCGGGCTGGCGTGCTCGAGGGTCAGCGACCGGCCGACAGGCCGTCCAGGTATGCGAGGACGCGATCCGCCGGCACCACGTCCGCGTACTTCTGCTCCAGCTCGAAGAGGGCCGCGGCGTGGCTGAACGGGCTCCGGTCGAAGACCGCATCCTCAACGACGACACAGGTGAGGCCGGCCGAGAACGCGTCGAGCGCCGTTGCCCGCACGCAGCCCGAGGTCGTGCCGCCCGCGACGATCACCGTGTCCACGCCGCGTGCCGTGAGAAGCGGCAGCAGGGGCGTCGCGTAGAACGCGCTCGGTCGGAGCTTGTCCAGCACGAGCTCCCCGGGGACGGGCCGCAGGGGCTCGACGACGTCGCGTGCGTCGGCTGGCAGCGCCTCGCGCCGCGACCCATGTTTCGGGCGGCCCGCCCATGCGACCCAGGTGGGGTTCGCTCCGATCGTGAACGCGACCGGGAGACCGCGCTGGCGCGCCCGGTGGAGGAGACGGGTGATGCTCGCGACGGCCTCCCACGCGGACGGACCGCAGGCGCCCGGATACCTCGCGACCGCCTCTGACCTGGTCGCACCCGGGGGTCCGACGAAGGCCAGCGTGGCGTCCACGACAAGGAGTGCCGGCCGGGACCCGAGGCGCAGGGAGGCCCCGTAGCCCGCGGCGCCGTGCGCCTCCCAGGCCTCGCCGG
>JAJYKX010000193.1 GCA_021788175.1 Chloroflexota bacterium | reverse complement strand
GGCGAAGTAGCGGAAGAAGGTCCGCTCCGACACGTCGGCGGCGTCGGCGATCTGCTGCACCGTGGTCGCCGCGAACCCCTGCTCCGCGAAGAGCCTTCCGGCGGCCTCGCGGAGCGCATCCCTGGTCTGCGCCTTCTTCCGCTCGCGACGCCCCTGCGGGCGCGGATCCTGCATGCGGGCACCATAGTCGCGAGTGGCATTCCAGTCAAATGTCAGAGTTGACAGTTTCAACCACGGGCCATTAGGATCTCCGGGTCAGCAAACTGGCAGTCCTGCCATATTCCCGGAGCACCCGCCGCATGTCGTTCGCGTCCTCGTCCTCCGTGCGTCCGACGGTCGATGCCGCGCCACCCGGCCGGCTGCAGCGGATCGGCGCCTCGTCCGCCCGGCATCCCCTCGCCGTCATCGCCGCGTGGGCCGTCGTCCTCATGCTCGTCGTCGCGGCCCGGCAGGTGGCCGGAGGGATCTTCAGCAACAACGTCGACCTGCCGGGCACGCAGGCCCAGGTGGGCGCGAACCTGCTCACCGCGAACGAGCCGGCCGCGAGCGGCTACAGCGGGCAGGTCGTCTTCCACGTGTCCTCGGGCACCCTGGCCGCCGACGGCACGGCGATCGACCGTTCCATCGTCGCGCTGCAGCGCCTCCCCCACGTGCTGTCGGTCTCGAACCCGCTGGTCCCGGGATCGCCGGCGCTCTCGGCCGACGGCCGCACGGCCTACGCGATGGTCCAGGTGAACGTCGAGCCGAAGACGCTCGGCAGCGGCTTCGTGACCGGCCTCGACCAGGCCACGGCCCCGGCGCGTGCCGCCGGAGCGGAGGTCGAGTACGGGACGGGCTTCCAGGACCTGACGCGGCCGGCCCCCTCGGACCTCCGGGGCGAGGCGATCGGCTTCGCGGTCGCCCTGCTCGTCCTGCTGCTCACGTTCGGGAGCGTGCTGGGCGCCGCGCTGCCGCTCCTCACCGCGCTCGTCAGCGCCGCCATCGGCCTCTCCATCCTCTCCCTGGTCGCCGGGATCCTGACCTTCGGAACGGACGCACCGACGCTGGCGGCGATGATCGGGCTGGGCGTCGGGATCGACTACGCGCTCTTCCTGACCACCCGGTTCCGGCAGGCGATCATGGACGGCGTCGATCCCGTCACGGCGGCCGGGCGTGCCGTGGGGACGAGCGGCCACGCGGTCCTCGTCGCGGCGATCACGGTGTCCGTGGCCCTGCTGGGCCTCTACGCCTCGGGGATCACCTTCATCGGCCAGCTCGGGCTGGCGGCCGTCTTCACGGTCGCGGTGGCGGCACTCGGGGCGATCACGCTGGTCCCCGCCGGCCTGGCGCTGGCCGGCCGGCGAATCGACCGGTACGCGCTGCGGCGCCCGGTGGCCGAGTCCGGGTCGTCGGACGACGGCGCCTGGCACCGCTACGCGCGGCTGGTGGCACGGCGACCGTGGTGGTTCCTGGTCGGCGGCGCGCTGGCACTCGGCGTCCTCACCGTCCCGCTCTTCTCCGTGCAGCTGGGGCACGTGGACAACGGCGCGGACCCGACGAGCTTCACCGACAAGCGGGCCTACGACCTCATCGCCCAGGCCTTCGGTCCCGGCGCCAACGGCCCGTTCACGATCGTCGTGGATGTCCGGCACGCGAGCGGAGCGGTCGCCACGCTGGCCACGACCGTGCAGCACGATCTCGCGGCGCTGCCCGACGTCGCGCGCGTGTCGCCGCTGCGGCCCTCGCCCGACGGCGCGCTGCTGGTCGGCACGCTGGTGCCGGCGAGCTCGCCCCAGGACGCCGCCACCGGCACCCTCTTCCACCGGATCGTGGACACGGCCCTCCCCGCCGCGCTCACCGGCAGTGGTGCCACCGGGTACGTCACCGGCGACGCCGCCGCGCAGCTGGAGTTCCGGGACGTCCTGGTGGGCCGGCTCCCCATCATCATCGCGGTGGTCGTCGCCACCGCCTTCCTGCTGATCGTCCTGGCCTTCCGGAGCCTCCTGCTGGCCGTGAAGGCGGCGCTGCTCAACCTCCTGTCGATCGGTGCCTCCGCGGGCTTCGTGGTCGCCGTCTTCCAGTGGGGCTGGGGCCGCGCGCTGCTGGGCCTGTCGGAGAACGTGCCGATCGAGTCCTACGTCCCGATGATGATGTTCGCCATCATCTTCGGGCTCTCCATGGACTACGAGGTCTTCCTCCTCTCCCGGATCAAGGAGACCTGGGAGGCCACCCACGACAACACCGGGGCGGTGGCCACCGGGCTGGCATCGACGGCGCGGGTCATCTCGGCGGCGGCACTGATCATGGCCAGCGTCTTCATCGCGTTCGTCGCCTCCAGCGAGGTCGTGATCAAGATGCTGGCGGTGGGCCTCGCCGCGAGCGTCCTGATCGACGCCACCATCGTGCGGCTGGTCCTGGTCCCCGCGACCATGGCGCTGCTGGGACGCGCCAACTGGTGGCTGCCGTCCTGGCTCGACCGGGTCCTGCCCCACCTCGACGTGGAGGGAGCTCGGCCCGCGATCCCGGCCGCGCTCCGCAGCACGTCCACGCCCGAACGGCACTGGTCGCCGGCCGGCGACCGGGATTGAATAGTCGACGGCAGTGCGCGACCCATAGGGGGTGAGCACACCGACACGGTGCGCTCGGGGGGAGCGGCACGATGCAGCGCGAGCTCGTCGAGCAGGCCCGGCGGGGCGACCAGGAGGCGTTCGCCGCCCTGGTCCGCCTGGCGGCCGACCGGCTCTACGCGATCGCGTTCCGGATCCTGCGGGATCCCGATCGTGCCGAGGACGCCCTGCAGCAGGCGCTGGTGGATGCCTGGGAGGATCTCCCGGCTCTCCGCGACCCAGAGCGGTTCGACGCGTGGGCCTGCCGGCTCGTCGTCCGGGCGAGCTACCGGGAGGCCCGGCGCGCCCGGCGCTGGACGGCACGGATCCGGCAGATCGCGATCACCGATGGGCCCGTCGGTGACGACCCGATCTCCGGCATCGCCGATCGGGACCAGCTCGAGCAGGGATTCCGGCGACTGACGCCCGAACATCGGGCGGTCCTCGTCCTCCACTACTTCGCCGGCCTGCCCGTCAACGAGATCGCCGACACCCTCGGGATCCCGGCGGGCACGGCCGGCTCCCGGCTTCACTACGCGGTGCGGAGTCTCCGCGCCGCGTGCGAGGCGGAGTCCAGGAGCGTCGTCGCCTGGAGGAACCCGGCATGAAGCGCGATGAGGAGTTCGATCTTCGGCTGACCCGCTGGCTCGAGGAGGGCCCGCTCGAGGCACCCGATCGGGCCGTGGCGGCCGCGATCGCCCACGTCCGCAGCCACCCCCGGCGACGCCTCTCCTGGCCCGCGCTGTGGAGGCGCGCCATGGACAGCATGCATCTCACGCCGGTCACGCCCGACCAGGTCGGGCACCCCGGTCGCTCTCTCGCCACCGCCGTCGCCGCCGTGGTCATCCTCGCCGTCGCCATCGTGGCCGGCGTCGTGGTCCTCGGGCGCGCCGGCGGCGGCGAACCGGTCCCGGGAGCCGCCGTCGCACCGGCGGTGGCGCCGTCGCCGTCTCCCACGCCGACTCCGCCGGCGGCACCGACCGCGATCAGCACCACGCTGGCCTGCTGGAGCGCTCCGTCGCCGAACGAGACGGAGGTCCCGGTCGGCCAGGGCACCCAGATCCGGGGCATCGTCCTTGAATGCGCGTACCCCGCCACGGCGGATGCGCGGCTGCAGGGAACGTCCACCGTCGACGTCAGCGTCGACGTGGCCGCCGACCAGAGCGCGAACGTGTGGGGCTCCATGGAGCTCGTCGGCGCGCGCGGCTCCTGGCGAGGACCCTGGACCGGGATCGTCGACCCGGGCTACACGACCCACCGCATCGCCGGGGCGCTCACGGGCTCCGGCGCCTACGCGGGGCTGCAGTGGCGCTTCACCCAGACGAGCGCCGACGCCGGCACCACCTGGGACGTCGCGGGGACGATCGAGCCCGTGCCGGCCGGCCAGCCGGCTGCGGGTGCCACCGGAACGATCCGCGTCACGGGCACCGAGACCTGCGAAGACATGACAATCGGCAGCACCGGAACCAGCATCACCGACGGCGACGTGCAGCGGGTGCGCGGCGCCGGTGGCGCATGCATGGAGTTCGCGTCGGACCCGCGTGTCAGCGGTGCCTCGATGCGGACCTTCAACGAGGACGCCAGGTGGTCCGACGGCAGCGCCACGTGGTGGGGCACGATGGAGATCCCCGGTGACACGGGCACCTGGACGGGCGTCTGGAGCGGGACCCTGGACACGGCTGGCAACGTCGCGATCACCGGGACGTGCATCGGGTCCGGCGCCTACGCCGGGCTCGAATATCGCCTCGGCGTCGGCATGGCCTCCGACGCGTCCGAGTTCTCGCTGACCGGCACGATCGAGCCCGTCGGCTGAGCGATCCCGGGGCGGCGACGGAGATCAGCTCCCCGGCTCGCCCACCGTCGCCGCATCCCGGGCGGCCGCGCCGACTTCCCGGCCGGGTTCGTCCCGGCCGGGAAGGTCGCGTCTGACGGGATCCTGGCCGGCGGCCGACCCAGGCTCGGGCTCGGAGACCGGCAGGACCTCCGACTCCGCCTCGGTCTCGGGCTCGACGGCGTAGGGCAGCAGGCGCACGTGGAACTCCGACCCGCCCTCGGGTCGCCGCCTGGCCCCGATGTCGCCCCCCATCGCCTCCACCAGGCGCCGGCAGACGTAGAGCCCGATGCCGCTGCCGCTGGCACTGCGCGCCGTGGACCCGGACCGGTAGAAGAGATCGAAGAGCCGCTCCGCCTCCGCCTCGACGATTCCCGGACCGTCGTCGAGGACGCGCACCGTCGCGCCGCCGTC
>JAJYKX010000022.1 GCA_021788175.1 Chloroflexota bacterium | reverse complement strand
GGCCGCGGCGGCGCCCGGCGGGCAGGAAGCCCGGGCCACCGAACGGCCCGGCCGCCAGGCGACCGGGCCCCGGGCCGGAGCCGCGCCCACCCACGTCGCCGGCACCGGCGCGCACGGGTCCGGAGCCGCGCCCACCCGCCTCGCCGGCACCGGCGCCCCCGGGTCCGGGATGGTGCGGATCTCGGTGGAGGGCGACCCGCCCCTCGTCGTCGACCTGCCGATCGATGCGAACCGGCCGGCCTCGCCGGTGGGCGCGGTCCGCCGGCTGCCGCCCGAGCACGGCCAGGCGGCGGGTACCATCCGGGTCGAGGCCGTCGTGGACGGCTGGCGCTTCGAGGCGATTCTCGAGCCGGCACGTCGGGCGGCCCTCCGGGAGCGCGTGCAGCGCCACGACGCCGGCGGAGGAGGAGGGCGCCAGGTCGTCCGGGCGCCTCTGCCGGGCCGGATCGTGCGCGTCTGGGTGACCGCGGGTGACACCGTGGAACCGGGCAGCCGCCTCTGCTCCCTGGAGGCGATGAAGATGGAGAACGAGGTGGTGGCCCACCGGGCGGGTACCATCGAGCAGGTGCGCGTCGAGCCCGGCGCGCGGGTGGAACGGGGAGACGAGCTGGTGGTGATCGGATGAGCGGCGAAGCGGAGGGAGCGGGAACCGCGACCGGCGCCGGACCGGTTCGTCCCGGCGATGGGGTCAGCCCGGCGGACGCCGTGTCCGGGGCCGTCCCCCTGCAACCCGAGGATCCCGGGCGCCGGCGGTGGCGCGAGACCACCCGGGCCGCCGCCCTGCGCGACCACGCCGAGCGCCGACCCGGCTTCTCGACGTCCAGCGGGATCGAGATCGCCGACCTGTACGTTCCCGCCGACCTCGCCGGGCTGGACGAGGACCGGGACCTGGGCCGGCCAGGGGAGTTCCCCTTCACGCGCGGCGTCCAGCCCACCATGTACCGCGGCCGCCTCTGGACCATGCGCCAGTACGCCGGTTTCGCCAGTGCCGAGATGACCAACCGCCGCTTCCGGTACCTGCTCGAGCAGGGACAGACCGGGCTGTCGGTGGCCTTCGACCTGCCCACCCAGATGGGCTACGACGCCGACGCCCCGCAGGCGGAGGGGGAGGTCGGGCGGGTCGGCGTGCCGATCAGCTCCCTGGCCGACATGGAGACGCTGCTGGCCGGGATCCCCCTCGACCGGGTCAGCACCTCGATGACGATCAACGCGACCGCCGCGATCCTGCTCGCGTTCTACGTGGCGGCGGCGGAGCGGCAGGGCGTGCCGCGAAGTGCCATCAGCGGCACCACCCAGAACGACATCCTCAAGGAGTACATCGCGCGGGGGACCTACATCTACCCGCCCCGGCCCTCCATGCGGCTCGTGACCGACATCTTCGAATTCTGTTCGGCAGAGCTGCCGAAATGGAACACGATCTCGATCAGCGGCTATCACATGCGCGAGGCCGGGGCCACGGCCGCACAGGAGCTGGCCTTCACGCTGGCCGACGGCATCGCGTACGTGGAGGCCGCCCTCGCGCGGGGGCTCGACGTCGACCGCTTCGCGGGCCGGCTCAGCTTCTTCTTCGCCGCCTGGAGCGAGCTCTTCGAGGAGGTGGCCAAGTTCCGCGCCGCACGCCGCATGTGGGCCCGCATCATGCGCGACCGGTTCGGCGCGCGGAGCGAGCGTTCCATGATGTGCCGCTTCCACACCCAGACCGCGGGGAGCAGCCTGACGGCCCAGGCGATCGACAACAACGTGGTCCGCACCACCCTCCAGGCGCTCGCCGCCGTCCTGGGCGGGACCCAGAGCCTCCACACCAACGCGCGCGACGAGGCACTCGCGCTCCCGACCGAGGCGTCTGCACGGCTCGCGCTGCGCACCCAGCAGATCCTCGCCCACGAGGCGGGCGTCACCGAGACGCCGGATCCCCTGGCGGGCTCGTACCTCGTGGAGGCGCTCACCGACGAGCTGGAGCGGGCCGCCACGGCGTACCTGGCCGAGATCGACGCGATGGGCGGGACCCTGGCCGCGATCGAGACCGGCTACCAGCAGCGGCAGATCCAGGAGGCAGCCTACCGGCGGCAGCGCGCGGTCGAGTCCGGCGAGGAGATCGTGGTCGGGGTCAACCGGTTCGTGGACGGCCCCGCGCCCACGCCACCGCTGCAGCGGATCGACCCGGAGGAGGAGCGCCGGCAGGTGGAGCGCGTGCGACGCATCCGAGCGGAACGCGACCCGGTGGCCTGGGAACGGGCCATCGACCGGCTCGGCGCCGTGGCGCGATCCTCGGAGAACGTGATCCCCACGCTGGTCGAGGCGGTCCACGCGCAGGCGACGCTCGGCGAGATGAGCGACGTCCTCCGTGCCGCGTGGGGCGAGCACCGCGAGTCCATCACGATCTGATTCCCGTGCCAGGAGGCAGCATGATCCCCAGCGACCTTGCCGAGCGCCACGGCCTGCGGGCGATCCACCATGTCGCCGTGGTGGTGCGCGACATGGACGATGCCCTGCACTTCTATCACGACCGGCTGGGCCTCGCGCTCCACTCCGTGGTCCCGATCCCGACGGACGGCGTGCGGATCGCGTTCCTCCCGGTCGGCCCCAGCCGGATCGAGCTCGTGGAGCCGACGGACCCGACGACCGGCGTCGCGCGGTTCCTGGAGAGCCGTGGTGAGGGGTTCCACCACGTCTGCTTCGAGGTCCCCGACGTGGCGCGCGCCCTCGCCGCGATGGAGGCCGACGGGATCGAGCTGATCGACCACGCGCCGCGCAAGGGGGCGGAGGGGCCGGTGGCTTTCGTCCACCCGCGGAGCTGCCACGGTGTCCTGGTCGAGCTCATCGAGGAGCCCGGGGGGCCCGCGTGGTCGGCGCTGTACCCCGGAGGGGAGGCCCCGTCCGCCGGGGTGTAGCCGCCCGGTCGGTCAGCCGGACGCGACCCGGGGCGCCAGGCCCCTGGTCGATCGGCCGGCCGGTCGGTCAGCCCGCCCGCACCGCCTGCGGCCGCACGCCCTGGTCGATCAGCAGCTGGGCGATCTGGCCCGGCGTCTCCGCGACACGGAACCCTGCCGCCTCCAGTGCTGCCACCTTCGCCGTGGCCGTCCCCGAGCCGCCGCTGATGATCGCGCCCGCGTGGCCCATGCGCTTCCCCTCGGGGGCCGTGCGTCCCGCGATGAAGGCCGCCCTGGGGACGTCGCGCAGGTGCTCGGCGGCCCACGCGGCCGCCTCCTCCTCGGCACTGCCCCCGATCTCGCCGATGAGCACGACGGCCTCGGTCTCGGGGTCCGCGGCGAAGAGCTCCAGGACGTCCCGGTGCGTGGTCCCGATGATGGGGTCCCCGCCGATGCCGACGCAGGTGGACTGACCGAGTCCGGCGTCGGTGAGCGCCTGGACCACCTCGTAGGTCAGCGTCCCCGACCGGCTGACCAGCCCCACCGGTCCCTCGCGGTGGATGGAGCCGGGGATGATCCCCACCTTCGCGCGGCCCGGCGACGTGACGCCCGGGCAGTTGGGCCCGATCAGGCGTGCCCCGGCCTCGCGCACGACCGGCATCACCCTGAGCATGTCCAGCGCCGGGATGCGCTCGGTGATGCACACGATCAACTGGATCCCCGCGTCCACGGCCTCGAGGATCGCGTCCGGAGCCGACGGCGCGGGGACATAGATCACGCTGGTGTTGGCGCCGCCCTCGCGGACCGCCTCGTGGACGGTGTCGAAGACCGGCACCGTCCCGTCCAGCGCGCGCTGACCGCCCTTGCCGAAACGGGTGCCGCCCACGATCCGGGTGCCGTAGGCCTGCATCTGCCGGGCATGGAACTCGCCCTCGCGCCCGGTGATCCCCTGGACCACGAGGCGCGTGTCGCGCCCGACCAGGATGCTCATCGCCCGTCACCTCCCGCCGCCGCGCCGAGGGCGCGCGCAGCCGCCACCGCCTGCTCCGCGGCCGCCTCCAGGCTCGCCGCCGTCTGGAACGACGCCTCGCGCAGGATGCGTCCCGCCTCGTCGGCGTTGGTGCCCACGATCCGCACGACCATCGGCACGTCGCGTTCCTGCCGGGAGCGCGCCTCCACGAGCCCGCGGGCGACCTCGTCGCCGCGCGTGATCCCCCCGAAGATGTTGACCAGGATCACCCGTACCTTCGGGTCGGCCAGGATCAGCCGCATCGCGGCGGCGACCGTCTCGGCCTTGGCGCCCCCGCCGATGTCCAGGAAGTTGGCCGGCTCGCCGCCCGCGCGCTTGACCAGGTCCATGGTGGTCATCGCCAGCCCGGCCCCGTTGACCAGGCAGCCGATGGAGCCGTCGAGGTGGATGAAGTTGATCTCCTGCTCGCGAGCCTCCGTGTCCGCAGGGTCCTCCTCGTCCAGGTCCCGGCGGGCCTCGAGGTCGGGGTGGCGCGTGAGCGCCGAGTCGTCGAGCGTGATCTTGGCGTCCAGGCAGACCAGCCGGTCGATCCCGGTCCCGTCGGCCGCCCGCTCGTGCACGACGGCGAGCGGGTTGACCTCGACCAGGTCGGCGTCGTTCTCGACCATCACGCGGACCAGGCCCTTCGCGATCGCCACCGCGTCGGCCAGGTACGGTCCCGTCAGCCCGAGCGCCAGCGCGACCTGGCGGGCCTGGTAGTCCAGCAGCCCCAGGTGCGGGTGTGCGTGGACCCGCACGATGGCGTCCGGCTTCTCCCTGGCGACCTGCTCGATCTCCACGCCGCCCTCGGCCGAGCCCATGACCAGGATCCGCTGCGCGGCCCGGTCGAGGACGGCGCCCAGGTAGTACTCGTGCCGGATGTCCGACGCGGGCGCCACCAGCACCTTGCGGACGACGATCCCCTTGATGGTCATGCCCAGGATCTGCGCCGCGACCTGCTCGGCCTCCTCGGGCGTCCCTGCCAGCTTGACACCGCCGGCCTTGCCGCGCCCGCCCACGAGGACCTGGGCCTTCACCACCACGCCGCGCGCGCCCGCGGCGAGCAGCTCTCGCGCCACCGTGCCGGCCTCGGCCGGCGACGTGGCGACGCGGCCCGGCGGCACGGGCAGCCCGGCCGCGGCGAGCAGCTCGCGCGCATGGAACTCCTGGAGCTTCACGATCGACCACCGCCTCCAACGCGAACGGGGACGCCTGACGGGCGCAGCATAGCCTGCCCCGGCCGGTACGACAGGAACGCGGCAACGGGCCTCGTGGACCCCTCCCGCGTGGCTAGAATGCTCGGATATGGCAGGTCACGCCCGAGCCCGCTCCGGCATCGCGCCCGAGGGCCGTCCCGGGACGTGGCAGGGAACGGGCCGGCGACCTCGGCCCGTGTTCCGGCCGGTCCATCGTCCGCCGGCCTGAGGGCCGGACCGTCCGCACACCTGGAGGCGCCATGCTGCTCCGGTACCGTGCACGCGAAGGGATGCTCGCCTGGGCGTTTCACCGCATCAGCGGCGTCGCCATCTGGCTCTTCGTGGTCATCCACGTCGTCGACATCTACCTCGTCGGCGGCGATCCGAAGGCCTACAACACGATCCTCCAGGTCTACGCGAGCACGCCGGGCCGCATCGTCGAGGTGCTCCTCGGCGCGGCGCTCCTGTACCACGCGCTGAACGGCCTGCGGATCCTGATCATCGACCTCTGGCCGGTGATGACCGTCTATCACCGGGCGCTCTGGTACGCGAGCTGGGTGATCTTCGTGGTGGTCGGGATCCCCGGCGCCGTGATCATCCTGCGGCCGGTCATCGGTCCCGCGCTGGGCATCGGGGCGTAGGAGGGCGGCGACATGGTGACGATCGACCCCCGCACCGCGGGCCGCAGCCGCCCCCAGGGCAGCGGGTTCGAACTGTTCGTCTGGTACCTGATGCGGATCACGGGCGTGATGCTCTTCGTGCTCGCGCTCGCGCACTTCAGCATCATGCACTTCGTCTTCGACCCGTCCCAGGAGAACGCGTCGTGGATCGCCGCGCGCTGGGGCAGCCTGGCGTGGCGGGTCTTCGACTGGACCCTGCTGATGATGGTGCTCTTCCACAGCTTCATGGGCGTGCGCACCGTGATCACCGACTACGTGCACGGGGCGCGCGCGCGCCTGCTGACGATGTCCACGCTCTACGTGGTCGCGATCATCCTCTTCGCGGCCGGGACGGCAGTGGTCCTCACCCTGCCGGTGGTGGCGTGACGATGGACGCGCCGGTCATCCACGAGTTCGACACGGTCATCGTCGGCGCCGGGGGCGCCGGGCTCTACGCGGCCCTGGAGCTCGCCCGCGAGGGCGTCCCGACCGCGGTCCTCTCCAAGCTGTATCCCACCCGCTCCCACACCGGCGCCGCGCAGGGAGGCATCTGCGCGGCCCTGGGCAACCAGGAGGAGGACCACTGGGAGTGGCACATGTTCGACACCGTCAAGGGTGGCGACTACCTCGTCGACCAGGACGCGGCGGAGATCCTGGCCCGCGAGGCGATCGAGACGGTGATCGAACTCGAGCACCTCGGCCTGCCCTTCAACCGGACCGAGGACGGGCGCATCGACCAGCGGCGGTTCGGCGGGCACACGCGCAACTTCGGCGAGGCACCGGTCAAGCGCGCCTGCTACGCGGCCGACCGGACCGGCCACATGATCCTGCAGACGCTCTATCAGCAGTGCATCAAGCACGACGTCCGCTTCTTCGACGAGTACACCGTGGTGGACCTGCTCGTCGAGGAGGGGAGCGCCCGGGGCGTGGTCGCCTACCGCATCGCCGACGGGACGCTGCACGTCTTCCGCGCCAAGGCGGTGATGCTGGCGACGGGCGGCTACGGCCGGGCCTTCCGCATCACCTCCAACGCGCATACGCTCACCGGCGACGGCATGGCGCTCGCGTACCGGGCGGGCATCCCGCTGGAGGACATGGAGTTCTACCAGTTCCACCCCACGGGGCTGGCCGGGCTCGGCGTGCTCCTCTCCGAGGCGGCGCGCGGCGAGGGCGGGATCCTCCTCAACGGGAAGGGCGAGCGGTTCATGGAGCGCTACGCGCCCACGCTGCTCGACCTGGCCCCCCGCGACGTGGTGAGCCGCGCCATCTACAACGAGATCCGCGAAGGCCGCGGCGTGGACGGCAAGGACTACGTCTGGCTCGACGTCCACCACCTGGGCCGCGCGGTGATCGACGAGAAGCTCCCGGACATCACCGATTTCGCGCGCATCTACCAGGGGGTGGAGCCGTATACCCAGCCGGTCGGCATCCAGCCCACCGCGCACTACGCAATGGGAGGCGTGCCCACGGACGTGACCTCCCGCGTGGTGGTCGACGACCGGAACACCGTGGTGCCGGGGCTCTACGCGGCCGGCGAGTGCGCGTGCGTGAGCGTCCACGGCGCGAACCGGCTGGGCACCAACTCGCTCCTGGACATCCTGGTCTTCGGGCGACGCGCCGGGCGCGACATGGCGCGCTTCGCGCACGGGACCGACCTGCCCGACCTGCCCGCGGATGCCGCCGAGCCGGTACGGGGCGAGCTCGAGGCGCTGCGTGCCCGGAAGGAGGGGGAGCCGCCGGCGCGGATCCGGCGCGAGCTGGCCGACGTGATGATGGACGACGTGAGCGTCTTCCGGACCGACGAGTCGCTGCGCCGTGCCCAGGGGGTGGTGCGGGGTCTCCGCCAGCGATATGCCGGCGTCCGGGTCCAGGACAGCGGCGCCCGCTTCAACCAGGACCTCATCGAGGCGCGCGAGGTGGGCTACCTGCTCGACTGCGCCGAGGTCACGGTGACGGCGGCGCTGGCGCGGCAGGAGAGCCGCGGCGGGCACTATCGCGAGGACTTCCCCGAGCGGGACGACGCCAACTGGCTCAAGCACTCGCTCGCCGGCCGGAGCGACGCCGGCCCGGTCCTCCGTTACAAGCCGGTGACGATCACGCGCTTCACGCCGAAGCCGCGCACGTACTGAGAGCGGGAGCGCATCGCATGCAGGTCAACCTTCGCGTTCAGCGCTTCGACCCCGAGCACGACAAGGCGCCGCGCTGGCAGGAGTACCAGCTCGACGTCGACCCGATGGCGCGGGTGCTCGACCTCCTGCACATGGTGAAGTGGGAGCAGGATGCGTCGCTCACCTTCCGCCGGTCCTGCGGGCACGGCATCTGCGGCTCGGACGCGATGCTGATCAACGGGCGCAACCGGCTCGCCTGCAAGATCCGGGTCGACCAGCTCGGGCGGAAGATCTCGGTCTCGCCGCTGCCGGGTCTCCCGGTGGTCAAGGACCTGGTCGTGGACATGGAGGGGTTCTTCGCCAAGTACCGCTCCGTGCACCCCTTCCTGGTCAACGACCAGCCGGCGCCCGAGCGGGAGCGACGCCAGTCGCAGGCCCAGCGCGCCGTCTTCGACGACACCACCAAGTGCATCCTCTGCGGCGCCTGCACCTCGTCGTGCCCCTCGTTCTGGGCGCGGCCCGGCTACGTGGGGCCGGCGGCCATCGTCAACGCCCATCGCTTCATCTTCGACTCGCGCGACGAGGCGGCCGAGGAGCGGCTGCAGATCCTCTCCGACCGTGACGGCGTGTGGCGCTGCCGGACCATCTTCAACTGCGTGGACGCCTGTCCGCGGGGGATCAACATCACGAAGGCGATCCTGGAGGTGTCCGGCGCCATCGTGGAGCGGACCGCCTGAGCGGGGGCCGGGCCGCCGGGGGAGGGGCCGCGGACCGGGAGCGGGACGACCGGGATCCCGGATCCGCGGACCTCTCGTCGGGAGCCCCCTCGTCGGGAGCCGCAAGCGGGACGCCGGCCGTCCATCCGCGGCTGCTCGTCCGGTCCGACGGCGCCGCCCGGGGCAACCCGGGCCCGGCGTCGTGCGGGGCCGTGCTCATCGACGCGACGCGGCCGGACGCGCGCGACCCCGACGCGCCACCGCTGGCGGTCATCGCGCGTCCGCTGGGGATCCGCACCAACAACGTGGCGGAGTACGCGGGCGTGGTGCTCGCGCTCCGGCTCGCCAGGCGGCTGGGCGCCCGCGAGGTGGACCTGGTGCTGGACTCCAACCTGATCGTGGAGCAACTGAACGGCCGCTGGCGGGTGCGCGACGCCAAGCTCGCCGGCCTCCACGCGGAGGCGAGCCAGCTGCTGGGCGGGCTGCGGCGCTGGAGCGCCGTTCACGAGCCGCGCAGTCGCAACCGGGCGGCGGACGCGCTGGCAAACCTGGCCCTGGACGATCCGGCGGCCGCGGCCGAGGCAGAGCGGCGCTACCGCCGCGCCCTGGGGCTGGAGGCGGTCGATCCTGGGGGAGGCGGGCCTGCCTGACCGGTGCCTGCCCGACCAGGGGTGGCACAGGGTCGCGGTCTCGCGGTGAGGCAGTGCCGGGGTGACATGGCGCACGTGGGCGAAGCCGCGTGTCGGCGTGAGGCGGGGCGTCGACGAGCCGGCCTGTAAGCCGAGTTCTGTGTCGCGGGAGTCCCGCGACGACGGTCATCCATCTTGGCGCGGCGGTTGCCCGCCGGCTCAGAGCGGCCTACCCGAGGGCTCGGTGACGCACCTGCGCCGGGACGAATCCCGGCATCGCCCTCCTATTCGGCCTTGCTCCGGGTAGAGCTTGCCGCGTTTCACCCCGGCCCTCGCGGGCCGGACTCGTCTCTGTGGCGCTGGTCCTCGCCTCGCGGCGGACGGGCATTACCCGCTACCCTGCGTCATGGAGCTCGGACTTTCCTCGAGGCCCCGCCCGGGTCTCCCCGAGCGCGACCCCGCGACCGTCCGGCCGACTCGTCGACGGGACGATTCTACGCGGCTGTGCCGGGCGACCTCTGCATGCCCCTGGTCCGGCTGACCTCTGGTTCGGCTGACCCCTGGTTCGGCTGGCCTCGGGCCGGGCCGCGGTCCGGGCCACGTCCGCCGACGACGCCTGCGATCAGTCCTCGTCCGGACGGAACACGTGGGCGGCGACGCATGCGTCGCAGATGCCGCGAGCGGCGTCCAGATCGCCGAGCGGGATCGGCACGGCCCGATCCGGGTACAGGCAGTCCACCGTGTAGACGGGCGTCGCGCCGCGCCGGGCGATCGAGAGCCGGCGGAACGTGCAGCGGCGCAGGTGGTCGCGCTGGAGCGCCCCCGCTGCTTCGACGGCCCGCTGCTCGAGTGCCATGACGATTCCTGCCGCACCTCCGGCGACGGAGCCTATCACCGGCTGCATCTCCCTCGCACCCGCCGTTTCGTACTACGAGCCGCTCGCCGACCGGCGCCCCCCCGCGCGGCGCCGATGCGCCCGCTCACCGTCATGCTGCCGATCCTCGCCGGGACCCGCCGCCTTCCCCCCGGACGTCGGTACCGCCGCCGAACAGTCCGGGAAACGCATTGACGTGCCCGGGTCCGTGTGTATGATGCTACCAAGTGGCGCCAAGTGGCGTAAAGTGGGGCGCAGCGGGGAATCGGAGAGGCTCGGACCGTGTTCATCGGCGAGTACCGGCACACCGTGGACGACAAGGGTCGTGTCGCCGTGCCCGCTCGATTCCGGACGCAGCTCGCCGAGGCGCCCGTGGTCACGCGGTGGCTCGACTCCTGCCTCGCGATCTTCCCGAGGGTGGAGTTCGAGCGACTCGCCGAGCGCGTTGCCGCCCTGCCGCTCGGCGACGCCAACGCGCGCACCTTCCGCCGGCATGTCTTCGCCCACGCGTTCGAGCTGGAGCTCGATCGCCAGGGCCGTGTGCTGGTCCCCCCGTCCCTCCGTGAGTGGGCGGGGCTCACCACGGAGGCCGTCGTCGTCGGCGGCCACGACCACGTCGAGCTCTGGACGCCGGAGGCCTGGGCCTCCTACAGCGCGGCCATGTCCGCGCCCGAGGTGCTCGCCGAGCACCTCCAGAGCCTTGGGTTCTGATCGTCGTCGCGCATCTCCGGGATCCGGACGGGATCCGTCCCGCGGGACCCCGACAGTGGAGGCAGGGCACGTACCGGTGATGGTGGAGGAGGTCATGCAGGCACTCGCTCCACGTCCGGGCAGCCTCCATGTCGACGGGACCCTGGGGGGCGGTGGGCACGCCGTCCGGATCCTGGAGGCCATCGCGCCGGACGGCCGGCTGCTGGGGATCGACGCGGATCCCGAGGCCATCGAGCGCGCCGCCCGGCGTCTCGCTCCCTTCGGTGCGCGCGCCGTCCTGCGGCAGGCCAACTTCGAGGACCTGGCCGAGGTGGCGTCCGCCTCCGGCTTCGTGCCCGCCGACGGACTGCTGCTCGACCTGGGCCTCAGCTCGCACCAGCTCGCGGATGCCACGCGCGGCTTCAGCTTCGGGGCGCACGGCCCGCTGGACATGCGGTTCGATCCGTCCCGGGGCGAGCCGGCGGCGGCGCTGCTGGATCGACTGGACGAGCGGGAGCTGGCGGAGGTGCTCCGCCGCTACGGAGAGGAGCCGTTCGCGGGGCGCATCGCCCGCGCCATCGTGGCGGCGCGCTCGCGCGGCGCCCTGGGCAGCGCGGACGCACTCGCGGAGGTGGTGGAACGCGCGGTCCCGGCGCCGCCATCGGGTCGGCGCCGCGTGCATCCGGCCACCCGGGTCTTCCAGGCGTTGCGGATCGCGGTCAACCGCGAGCTCGAGGTGCTGGAGATCGCCCTGTCCGCCGGCCTGCAGATCCTGCGTCCCGGCGGACGGATGGTGGTGCTCACGTACCACTCGCTCGAGGACCGCATCGTCAAGCGCTTCTTCGCCGCGGAGCGGCGCGGGTGCGTGTGCCCGCCCGAGCTCCCGGTGTGCGTCTGCGGCCGCGCTCCACGGGTGCGCCCGGTGGCCGGCACACCCGCCACACCGAGTGCGGCGGAGGTGACGGCCAATCCGCGGTCCCGGAGCGCTCGGCTCCGGGCCGCAGAACGTCTGGCGGCGTGACCGTATCGGCTGGCCCGGACAGAGGGGAGGGAACGAGATGAGCAGGGGGCACCAGCAGCACCGGCGGCGGACCTACGGCCGGCGGCAGCACGAGCTCCGCGAGCGACACGACCGGCTGGACGCGGAACTCCACGAGGAGCGCCGCATGGGCGCATTCGTCGATCTCGGCCCGATGCCGGAGCGGATCGTCAGTCTCGCGTACCCGGGCCAGCTGCTCGGGTGGGCGGAGGGGGTGGCCTGATGGCCGTCGCGGACGGGACGCGCTACTACCCGCTGCGCGCTCCCGCCCTGCCGAGGCGGCGCCAGGCCGCGCGGGTGCGCGCGGGGCGCCGGACCAACCGGGTGGGGCTCGCGATGGCCGCCATCCTGGTCGCGTTCCTCCTGGGCCTCTTCTACCTGACGCAGACGGTCAGCGTGGCGGCCACCAACTACGACATCGACGGGCTGCTCGCCCAGCGGGACCACCTGACGCAGCAGATCCAGTCGTTGCAGGGGGACATCGCGACGCTCGGGGCGGAGATCTCCGTCACGGCACGGGCCCAGGACCTGGGCCTGAGCCCGCTCGGCGCACCGCTCTGGGTTCGGGGTCGATAGCGACCCATGCTGGGACGGACGGACCGTCGCGGCCGCCTGCTCGCCGTCCTCGCGGTCTTCGTCCTGCTGTCGACGCTGGCCGGCGCACGGCTGGCGTACTGGCAGGTGGCCGCCCACGACGAGCTGGTGGGCCTCGCGCAGCAGCAGCTCGAGCGCCCGGACGTGCAGCCCGCGACGCGCGGATCCATCTACGACCGGACCGGCGTCCTCCTCGCCACCACCGTCTACCGCGACCAGCTGATCGCCTATCCCGACCAGATCCCCGCCGCCCAGCAGCCGAGCACGGTGTCCACCCTCGCCTCGATCCTGGGGCTCGACCCGAAGGGCACGGCCGCCCTTGCCGCGCAGCTCGACTCCAACGCCGCGTACGCGGTGCTGGCGAGCGGACTGACGAGCGCCCAGAGCCAGGCCATCCAGGCGGACCTCGACAGTGGGTCGCTGACCGAGCTGAGCCTCGTGCCTCAGCCCGTGCGGGTCTACCCGAACCCCGGCGGCGCCCCGGCCACGACGCTCGCCAGCCAGCTCCTCGGCTTCGTCAACGACGCGGGCCAGGGCCAGTACGGGATCGAGCAGCGCTACCAGTCGCTGCTCGCCGGGCAGCCCCGCGTGGTGATGGCCGAGCGTGACGTCGCCGGCCGGCCCATCGCGGGCACCGAGGTCGTCACGAACCCCGGCACCCCGGGCGAGGACCTGCGGCTGACCGTGGACGCCGGGCTGCAGCTGGCCGTCGAGAAGGAGCTCAACGCCGCCTGGATCGCGGACTACGCGACCAGCGCCAGCGCGATCGTGATGGATGCCGGCACCGGCGCCGTCCTGGCCTGGGCGAGCGAGCCGTCCTACAACGCCAACGACTACCAGGCCGTGGCCCGCCAGGCGCCGGCCGATTTCGTCGATCCCCTGATCAGCAGCGTCTACGAGCCCGGATCGGTGATGAAGATGTTCACCGCCACGGCGGCCATCGGGCGCAACGTGGTGACGCCCACGACGCTGATCAACGACAGCGGCGTGATGCAGGTGGGCCCGGTGCAGATCGCCGACGCGGATCGCCGGCCGATGGGGATGATCCCCTTCCAGGAAGTGATCGCCTACTCGCGCAACGTGGGTGCGGCGCGCGTGGCGCGCATGCTCGGCAACAGCGTGAACAGCGCCTCGGCCGTGCTCTACAACAGCTGGACGCAGATGGGGATCGGGCAGCTCACGGGCGTGGATCTCGCCGGCGAGCTCCCCGGCCTGGTGACCAACCCGGCCGTCACGCCCTGGACCGCGGTGGACCTGGCCAACCACTCGTTCGGCCAGGGCGTCGCCGTCACCCTCGCGCAGCTGGCGCGTGGCTACGCCGCCATGGTCAACGGGGGGAGGCTGGTGCAGCCGCACGTCGTGTCGGCGATCGGCGACCGGCCGGCGCTGGTGGCCGCGCCGACGCAGGTGATGAGCCCGGAGCTGTCCGCCACGCTCACGAAGATCATGCGCTACACGGTGACGAGTGTCCCGTGGTACGCGGCCTGGACCCTGATCCCCGGCTACAACGTGGGCGGCAAGACCGGCACGGCCCAGATCTGGGACCCGCACACCGGGAACTGGATGTCCAACTACTTCGACTTCTCGTTCATCGGGTACCTGGGGCGCCAGCGCCCGGAGCTGATCATCGCGGTCGAGATCAACCACGGCCGGCCCGACATCCTGGGGCAGGGGATCTTCCAGCAGAACATCACCTCGAACGAGCTGTTCCGGCGGATCGCCCGGGACGCCATCCAGGCGCTGGACATGGCGCCGCTGCCGGCATCCGCCTCGGGGAGCGCGACGCCCACGCCGTCGCTCGGGGCCCCCGTCGCACTGCCCACGTCGACGCCGCTGCCGTGGAGCGGCGAGGTGCCCGCTCCCACCGCCTCCCCCGGATCCCCGTAGGGGCCGCCATGCGAGAATGGCCCCTGACCGTGAGTGACGCCCAGAACCCCGGAACGAGCGCCGCCGATGCCCTGGACGGTCCGGGGATCGCGGCCATCACCGCCGGGCACCTGCTCCGTGCCTCCGCCCGCCCGGTGCTCCGGGCGGCGGTCGACTCGCGGCGCGTGGAGCCCGGGATGCTCTTCGTCGCGCTCCCCGGCGCGCACACGGACGGGCATGTCCACCTGGCCGACGCCCTGCGCCGCGGCGCTGCCGCCCTGCTGGTCACGCGGGACCTGCCGGCGGCGGAGCTGGACGCGCTGGTCGCCGCGACGCCCGGCGGCTGCTCGATCGTGCGGGTCTCGGACGGCATCGCCGCGCTCCAGGCCCTGGCCGCGGCATGGCGCCGCCGGTTCGACCCGCTGGTGGTGGGTGTGACCGGGTCGATCGCGAAGACGTCCACCAAGGAGGCGGTGGCGACCGTCCTCGCGGAGCGGCGCGTGGTGCTGCGCAACGAGGGCAACGAGAACAACGAGATCGGTCTGCCGCTGACGCTGCTGCGCCTGGAGCCCCGGCACCAGGTGGCGGTGCTCGAGATGGGAATGTACGTGGCAGGGGACATCGCGGACCTCGCGCGGATCGCGCGCCCCCGGGTCGGGATCGTCACGGCGGTGCGGGGCGTGCACCTGGAGCGGGCCGGGTCGATCGAGGCGATCGAGGAGGGGAAGGGACAGCTGGTGGAGGCGCTCCCGGCCGACGGGACCGCCATCCTCAACGCCGACGACCCGCGCGTGCGGCGCATGGACCGGCGGACAGCGGCACGCGTCCTGTCCTACGGCTTCACGGAGGCAGCCGACGTGACCGCCCGCGACGTCGTCTCGCTCGGCCTGGGCGGGATGCGGTTCGTGCTGCGCCTTCCCGGCGCCGGGGAGCGTGCCGTGAAGACCCCGGTGCTGGGCCGGCACGCCGTGCACAACGGCCTCGCCGCGGCGGCCGCCGGGCTGGCCGCGGGACTCGACGCGGACGCGATCGCGGCCGGCCTGGGGCGGGGCTGGGGCGCGCCCCACCGCAACGCCCTGCGCCGGGTCGGGCCCTGGCAGGTCCTGGACGACACCTACAATGCCGGCCCCGACTCGATGGCGGCCGCGCTGGACCTCCTGGCCACGCTGCCCGGGCGACGCGTGGCGGTCCTCGGCGAGATGCTCGAGCTGGGCCCCGAGGCGCCGGAGCTGCACCGCGCGGTGGGGCGCCGTGCCGCGGGTGCCGCCGACCTGCTGGTGGCCGTGGGATCCGGTGGCGTGCCGATCGCGGAGGGTGCTCGTGCGGCGGGCATGCCGTCCCCGCGGATCGTGGCGGCGGACGACCTCGAGGCGGCACTCGTGGAGCTGCTCGCCCGGCTGCAGGCGGACGACGTCGTCCTGGTCAAGGCGTCCCGGGGCCTGGGCATGGATCCCGGCGAGCGGTCGGCGCGGGGGCTCGGGCTGGACGACCTCGTCGACGCGCTCGAGCGGGCGGCCGGCGCCGGCGGGGCCGCATGAACACCGAGCTGGTCCAGGCGCTGGTCGGGGGGCTTCTGCTCGCCTTCGCGGTGGTCGTGATCCTGATGCGGCCCTACATGCAGCTGCTCGGCTGGCTCGGGTTCGGGAAGCACATCCGCGCCGAGGAGCCGGAGGCCCACACGGGCAAGGAGGGGACGCCCACCATGGGCGGGCTCCTGATGATCGTCGTCATCATCGTGCTGGCGCTGGGGCTCGGGATCTACGACGCATCGACCTACGCGCCGCTGGCGGCGCTCGGCGGCGTGGGGATCCTGGGGGGCGTCGACGACTACCTGAACGCGCGGCGCGGCGAGGGGATCACCCCGCGCCAGAAGCTCCTCTGGCAGACCGTCGTGGCGATCGCGGCGGCCATCTACCTCCAGCGCCACTACGACCTCCTCGGCTTCCGCGTCCCCTTCGTGGGCGACTTCAACGTGGGCCCGGTCATCTGGATCGTGGTGGCGGCGTTCGCGATCATCAGCGCCAGCAACGGGGTCAACATCACGGACGGCCTGGACGGGCTGGCGGCGGGCACGCTGGTCTTCAGCTACATCGCCTACCTGATCATCGCCATGCTCAACACGCCGAACCAGACCAACCTCGCAATCCTCTGCGCGATCATCATCGGCGCGCTGCTGGGGTTCCTCTGGTTCAACGTCCATCCCGCGCAGATCTTCATGGGGGATTCGGGCTCACTCGCCCTGGGGGCTGCCCTCGCGGTGACCGCGCTCATCGCCGGGCAGGTGCTCATCCTGCCCATCATCGGGATCATCTTCGTGATCGAGGCGGGCTCGGTGGTACTGCAGATCCTGGCGGTCAAGACCATCGGCCGCCGGATCTTCCGCTGGACGCCGATCCACGGCCAGTTCGAGCTGGGTGGATGGGACGAGGAGAAGATCACGCTCCGCTACTGGATCGTGGCCGCGCTGGCCGCCATGATCGGGGTGGTGCTCTTCCTCTCGTCGCTCCACCTGCTGGCGTGAACGGCATGCGGGCGACGGGCGAGGGCCCGGTCGCGACGGGCGAGGGCCCGATCGACCTGGGCCGGCTGACGCTCGACGCCTTCGCGGGGCGCCCGGTGGCCGTCCTCGGCCTGGCCCGCAGCGGGATCGCGCTGGCGCGTTTCCTCGCCGACCGGGGCGCCCGGGTGACCGCGTACGACCTGCGGCCGGAAGCGGAGCTGTCGGAGGCGATCGAGGCGCTCGGCGGGCGGCCCGTGCGGCTGCTGACGGGGCCCGCGGTCGACCCGGCCGACGCGCTCCGCGGGCAGGCGCTGGTGGCCTGCTCGCCCTCGATCAGCAGCCACTACCCGACGACCGAGCCGCGGCTGAGGGGCGCGCTGGCCGCGCTGGAGGCGGAGGGCCGGGTGCCGGTCGTCAGCGAGGTGGACCTCTTCCTGCGCCTCTGCCCCGCCCCGACGGTCGGGATCACCGGCACGAAGGGGAAGACCACCACGAGCTCGCTGATCGCCGCCGTGCTGGGCGCGGGCGCCTGGCCGGTGATGCTCGGGGGGAACATCGGCACGCCGCTGGTCGAGCGGCTCCCGGAGCTGACGCCCGCGCACCGCGTGGTGCTGGAGCTCTCCGAGCTGCAGCTGCCCACCCTCTCGCGGGGCACCACGGTGGCCGTCTACACGCACGTCACGCAGGACCACCTGGACCGGCACGGGACCGTGGAGGCCTACCGGGCGGTCAAGCGCCGCCTCGCCGAGCTGGTGGACCCGTCCGGAGCGCTGGTGCTCAACGCGGAGGACCCCGTCAGCGCGGCCTACGCCTCGCTCGGACGGACTCCCACCGTGATGTACCGGCGCCGCCGTCCGATGCCCGGGGGTGTCGGGGTCGCCGACGGGTGGGTGGTGGCCGACGAGGTGCGGCGGCTCGCGCTGGCCGGCGGCGGGGCGACGCCGCCCGGGCCCGCGGGACGGATCCTGCCCGTCGACGAGATCCCGCTGGCGGGCGCCCACAACGTCAGCAACGTCCTTGCGGCCGTCGCGGCCGGCCTCCTCTTCGGGATCGCGCCCGACGGGATCCGCCGCGCGGTCGCCACGTTCCGGGCGGTCGAGCACCGGCTCGAGCCGGTGGCCGAGCTGGACGGCGTCCTCTTCGTCAACGATTCCCAGGGGACCCAGCCCGACGCGGTGATCGCCGCGCTGCGGAGCTTCGCGCCGCCCGTGGTGCTGATCGCCGGCGGCCGCGACAAGGGAGTGCCGCTGGACGCGCTGGCCCGCGAGGCAGCCGCGCGTGCCGCCGCGGTGGTGCTGATCGGCGAGTCGGCGCCGCTGCTGCAGGCCGAGCTCGAGCGCGCCGGGCACGCGCGCGTGGAGCGCGCCGCCACGCTCGAGTCGGCGGTCGAGCGGGCCGACCTGCTGGCACGGCGGGCGATGGCGGCGGACGGCGCCAACCACGCGACGGTGCTGCTCAGCCCGGCCGCCGCGAGCTTCGACATGTTCGTGGACTACGCGGCGCGCGGCCGGGCGTTCAAGGCGGCCGTCGCGGCCCTGGCGGCGGGATCGAGCACGGAGGCGACGAGATGAGGCGCTACCTGGCCCTGCCCTGGCCGTCCTCCGGGAACCTCGGTCCGGGCACCCGGTCCGGGCCGCGCGGCTCGCGTGGCCCGACCGGCCGCAGCGCCGCCCGGGCCCAGGCGGCGGGACGCACCGCCGGCGGGCTGGACGTCCGCACCCGGCTCGGCTCGGCGCTCGACGCCTGGCTCGGCCGCGCGCCCACAGGGCGCAGCGTCGGCCTCCAGCGGGAGCGCCACGAGCCCGAGTACCTGGTGATCCTGGCCGTGGTCGCGCTGACCGCGGTGGGGATCCTGATGGTCTACTCGAGCTCCGCGATCCGCTCCTACGTCCTCTCGCAGAACACCTTCGCGGTGGTCGGGCCGCAGCTCCTCTGGGCGGTCCTCGGGGTCATCGCGATGGTCATCACCATGCAGATCGACTACCGCTACTGGCGCCTGCTCTCGATCCCGATGTACGGGGCCGCGCTGGCCCTGCTGGTGCTCGTGCTCCTGCCGGGGATCGGCGTGCGCGTGGGTGGCTCCGCTCGCTGGCTCCAGATCGGGTCGCTCCCGGCGGTCCACCCCGCGGAGTTCGCCAAGCTCGCCCTGGTGGTCTACCTCGCCCACTGGCTGGCGCGCCGGGGAACCGCGGTGCGGGGCATCCGCCACGGGACCGTCCCGTTCCTGCTGATCGCGGCGCCCATCATCCTGCTGGTCCTGAAGGAACCGGACCTGGGCACGACCGGCGTCATCGCGCTGACCGCGTTCATCCTCTTCTTCGTGGCGGGCGCCAACCTCTGGCAGTTCTTCGTGCTGGTCCCTGCCGGGATCGGCGGGGTCATCCTGGTGATCCTGTCGAACCCGTACCAGCTGGAGCGGATCCGGGCGTTCCTGGATCCCTGGAGCGACCCGACCGGCAGGGGCCTGCAGACCATCCAGGGCCTGCTGGCGCTGGGGCTCGGTGGCCTCTTCGGGTCCGGCCTCGGCGCCAGCCGCCTCGCCTCGGGCCTCTACCTGCCCAACGCGTCGAACGACTTCATCTTCGCCATCATCGGCGAGGAGTTCGGCCTGCTGGGCGGGCTCGTGGTGATCGGGCTCTTCGCGCTCCTGGCCTACGAGGGCTTCCGGGTGGCGCTGTCGGCGCCCGACACGTTCGGCGGGCTGCTGGCGGCGGGCATCACCGCCTGGATCACGGTGCAGGCGGTGATCAACGTGGGCGTGGTCGTGGCGCTCCTGCCGATCACCGGGATCACCCTGCCCTTCATCAGCGCCGGCGGCTCGTCGCTCACGATCAGCATGGCGGCCGTCGGGATCCTTCTCTCCATCTCGCGCGAGACCCTGCCCCGAGGTGCGTGGAACGATGCGGATACTGATCGCGGGGGGCGGGACGGGCGGACACGTCTACCCGGCGCTCGCCGTCGCCAACTCGCTGCGCCGACAACGCGCCGACCTTGACCTGCGCTGGATCGGCGGCCACCGGGGCCTGGAGGCCCGGGTGGTGCCGGGAGCCGGGATCCCGGTGACCCGGCTGCTGCTGCGTTCCCTGCGGACGGTCGACGCGTCGCTGCCCGCCCTGGCCGATCCCGCCCGGCTGGGCGCGTCGTTCCCCCAGGCGCTCGCCCTGCTGGCCGGCCTGCGCCCGGCGGCCGTCTTCACCACGGGCGGGTACGTGGCGCTCCCCGTGGCGATGGCCGCGGCGCTGCTGCGGGTGCCGCTCCTGCTCTGGGAGGGGAACGTGATCCCGGGTCGCAGCGTGCGCGCCATCTCGCGGCTCGTGGACGTGCTGGCGGTCAGCTTCCCCCAGACATGCCGGCGCCTGCCCGGCCGCTGCTACGTCACCGGCACGCCGATCCGCGACCTGGCGGGGGTGGACCGGCTCGCGGCGCGCCGGCACTTCGAGATCCCCGCCGACGCCAGGGCGGTCCTGGTCTTCGGTGGATCGCAGGCCGTGCAGCGCTTCGATCGAGCGGTCGAGGAGGCGCTCCCCGAGCTTGCGGAGCGGGCGATCGTGCTGCATGTCACCGGGGAGTCCGCGTACGGGGCGGCGCTCGCCCGGCGCGACGCGCTCCCGGAGCCTGCCCGCGAGCGGTACCGGCCCTACCCGTTCCTCCGCGAGGAGATGACCGACGCGCTGGCCGCGGCCGACCTGGTGGTGGGCCGGGCGGGTGCCTCGACGATCGGCGAGGTGACCGCGATGGGGACGCCGCTGGTGCTGGTGCCGTACCCGCACGCGGCGGCACACCAGGCGGCGAACGCCCGCTCGGTGGCCGACGCCGGCGCGGCCGTGGTGATCGCGGACGAGGCGTTCGACGGCGCCGCGCTCCTGGACGCGGTGGGGATCCTGGCGGATCCGCGGCGTCACCTGGAGCTGAGCAGCGCGAGCCGGTCCCTGGCCCGGCCGGGTGCCGCGGACGCGGTCGCGGCCCTGGTGCTCGCCCTGGCCGAACGACGGCCGCTGCCCACGCCGGGCGAGGTGCAGGCGCTCAGCCGCGGGGCGGCCGCATGACGGCCGGGGCGACCGCATGACGACAGTGACGCATCCATGACGACCGTGACGACGCCGCGGCTCACCCCCGAGGACCAGGCACGCCTGGGCGCCGAGATCCAGCGGCGGCTGGGGATCCGGACGTCCCGGGACGAGCCGCTGGCGCGCTTCACCACCATGCGCGTCGGCGGTCCGGCCGACCTGTTCGCGGTCGCGCGCAACCTCTTCGAGCTGCGCGCGCTGGCCCGCTTCGCGCGGACCCACGAGCTGCCGCTCTTCCTGCTGGGGCGCGGGTCCGACCTGGTGATCTCCGACCGGGGGGTGCCCGGCCTGGTCGTGCACGTGCGCGCCGAGGGGATCCGGGTCGACGGGCCGCGGATCACGGTGGAGGCGGGCGTCCCCATGGCGCGCCTGGCGACCGTGGCGCGCGAGGCGGGGCTCTCCGGCGTGGAGTTCGCGCTCGCCATCCCGGGCACCGTGGGCGGCGCGGTCTGGGCCAACGCGGGAGCGCACGGGTCGGACGTGCGCACGGTGCTGGTGGAGGCGAGCGTCCTCTCCGGGGCGGACGGAATCGAGTCCGCGTTCGACGCCGATGGCCTCGGGCTGGCCTACCGGGAGAGCCGGCTCAAGCACCCGGCCTCGCGCGTGCCCGACCTGGTCACCTGGGCCACCTTCGCCCTCGTGCCCGCCGAGCGGTCCGTCATCGACGGGCGCCTGGACGAGATCCGCCGCTGGCGCCGGCTTCACCAGCCGGTGGGGATGCCGTCGGCCGGAAGCGTCTTCCGCAACCCGGCGACCGGCCCGTCGGCCGGCGAGTTGATCGACCGGGCAGGGCTCAAGGGCCACCGGATCGGTGGCGCGAGCGTGAGCCAGAAGCACGCGAACTTCATCGTGAACGACGGGCACGGCACGGCGGCGGACGTGCGCCGTCTCGCCGACCTGGTCCGGGGCACCGTCGCCGGGCGCTTCGGCGTCGAGCTGCAGCCGGAGGTCGTCTTCGCGGGCGACTGGTCCGGCTGGGAGGAGGGGGCCGCGTTGAGGCGCGAGGTCGACCAATGAGCGGATCGGCGTCGCACGACGCAGACGGCAGCTCCGGTAGCCCGGGGAGCGGCGGTCTCGAGCGCCCCGCGGCCCGCCGCCTCGGCGGGCCGCGCCCCCCGGTCGGCGGGGGCTCGCCGGCCTCCACCCCGGTGGCGGTCGTTCTCGGCGGTCCCTCCGCGGAGCACGACGTGTCGCTCGTCTCGGGTCGCGCCATCGCGGCGGCGCTCGCCGGCGTCGGCCACCCGGTGGAGGGCTGGCTGATCGACCTGGACGCGGGGTGGTGGCGGCTCCCCGGCCGCGCACTCGACCCCGCCCTGCCGACGGCCGACTACGACGATCCGCAGGCGCTGGGCGCGGAGGGGCCCTTGCGGGCCGGGCACGTCCTGGACGATCTCGCGGCCCGCGACCCGGCGCCGGTCGCCTTCGTCGCCCTCCACGGCCCGTACGGCGAGGACGGCACGGTCCAGGCGCTCTGCGAGGCGGCCGGGCTGGTCTATACGGGGGCCGGCGTGGCGGCCTCGGCGGTGGGCATGGACAAGGCCCTCTTCAAGCGCCTGGTGGCCGCACTCGGCATGCCGGTGGTCCCGTGGCGCGAGGTCACTGCAGCGGCGCTCGAGGCGGACCGCGCGGGGACGCTGGCCGGCCTGCTCGGGTTTGCCCGCGCGCTGCCGGACCCGCGCCTGATGGTCAAGCCGGCCCGCCTGGGGTCGAGCGTGGGGATGACGATCGTGCACCGCCCCGACGATGCGGCCGCGCTGGAGGGCGCGCTGGGCGCCGCGCTCCACTACGACGACCGGATCCTGGTCGAGGCGTACCTGGATCATCCGCGCGAGCTCGAGATGGCGGTGCTGGGGAACGGGCCGGAGGACCTCGAGAGCCACGGCCCGGGCGAGGCCTTCCCGGGGCACGAGTTCTACGACTACGCCGCCAAGTACGCGCAGGGGGTCTCGACCACCACCGGGCACGCGGACGTGCCCGGGCCGCTGCGGGAGCGGCTGCACGCGCTCGCCCGCGAGGCATTCCTGGCCATCGGCGGGGAGGGCTTCGCGCGGGTGGACTTCCTGCTGGCAGGGGACGCGCTCTACCTCAACGAGCTCAACACGATCCCCGGCTTCACGCCGATCAGTCTCTTCCCGACCATGTGCGAGGCGGACGGCGTCCCGTTCGCCGAGGTGTGCCAGCGGATCCTCGCCCT
Source organism: Chloroflexota bacterium (assembly GCA_021788175.1). Classification (GTDB taxonomy): domain Bacteria; phylum Chloroflexota; class Limnocylindria; order Limnocylindrales; family CSP1-4; genus JAJYNJ01. Next base: position 975 of record JAJYKX010000022.1, on the reverse strand, counting down.
GGCGCTCGACCGGGAGCGGCGGCGGCGGCGCCACCGGCTGACCCGGGCGGACCTGCCGTGATGGCCGGTGCGCCCGCGGGCACTCGCACGGCCGGTCCGGCAGGGCGGCGCGCGGCATGACGCTGCCGATCCGCCGCGCGTCGCGCCGGCGGGCGCCCGGTATCCGCCGCGCATCCGCCGGGACGCCCGCCCGCCGGATCGCTGCCGCCGTGGTGGCGATCGCCGCCGCCGCCGCGATCTTCGGCGCCGGCACCTCGCCGGCGTTCGACATGCGCCAGCTCGACGTGCACGGCGCGTCCTACACCTCCACCGCGTCGCTGGATGCCGCGCTGGGATTGACGGACTCCCCGCACCCGAACCTCTTCGCCCTGGACACCTCCCGCCTCCGCCGGTCGCTGCTCGCCCTGCCGGCCGTCTCCGACGCGCGCGTGGCGGTGGAGCTGCCGGACCGGCTGGTGGTGCGGCTCACGGAGCGCCAGCCCATCCTGGTCTGGGCGGCGGCCGACCAGCGCTGGCTCGTGGACGTGAGCGGCGTGGTGATCGGCCCGACGTCGGCCGGCGCCCCCGACGCCGCTGGACTGCCGGTCTTCTCGGACGACCGCAGCGGACGCACCGCGCTGGCGCCCGGCGACACCATCGACCCGACGGACCTGGCCGTGGCGCGGCTCCTGGGCGCCCTCACACCGGCGTCGCTGGGCAGCAGGGCCAGCGGGCTCACCTTCGAGATCAACGACGCGAACGGCTTCACGGTCGCCGCGCAACCGCACGGCTGGCTGGCGATCTTCGGGATGTACACGCCGACGCTCCGGCCGCCGACCCTCATCCCGGCCCAGGTCCAGTGCCTGCGGAGCCTGCTGGGACAGGTGGGCGAGCGCAGGATCGTGACGGCCTACCTGTTCCCGGAGGGCGACCAGTGCGGCACCTACACGACAGCGTCATGATGGGGGCGTGCCGGCGGGACGCGGAGACGGACCG
>JAJYKX010000192.1 GCA_021788175.1 Chloroflexota bacterium | reverse complement strand
CCGACGCTGCGCTGGCCGAGGCGAACGCCCTCGTCGACCGGGCAGTCGTCGCTCCCCCTGCCTTCGAGGCCACGATGCTGACCCTCGACCAGGCGCTCGCTCGCGTGGAGATCGCCTACGGTCGGGGCGCGTTCATGGCCCGCGTGCACCCGGAGAGCGACGTCCGCGACGCTGCGCAGGCCGCCGAGGAGCGGCTGGCGAAGTGGCGCGTCGGCCTGCTCTTCCGCGAGGACCTGGTGCGTGCCGTGCGGGAGTACGCGGCCACCGACGAAGCGCGCGCGCTGACCGGTGAACGGCGCCGACTGGTGGACCACTGGCTGCGCGACTTCCGCCGCGCCGGACACGAGCTCCCGCCGCCGATGCGCGCCGAGCTCGAGCGGCTGAGGGACCGGCTCGTCGAACTGGAGGTCTCCTTCCAGCGCAACGTCGACGAGCAGCGCGACGGGCTCGAGCTGACGCGCGAGGAGCTGGCCGGGCTTCCCGACTCCTACGTGGAGCGGCTTCCGCCCGGCACGCGGCCCGGCACCTGGAAGGTGAACCTCGACTATCCGAGCGTCTTCCCGTTCCTGGACCAGGCCGAGCGCCGGGATCTCCGCGAGCAGCTGGAGTTCAAGCTCTTCAACCGGGCGGCGTCGGTGAACAGGCCCGTCATCGAGGAGGGTCTGCAGATCCGCCGGCGGATCGCGGCACTGTTCGGCATGCCCTCCTGGGCGCACTACGCGCTCGAGGTCAAGATGGCCCGGGATCCGGAGGCCGTGCAGCGCTTCTACGAGGGGCTGCTGCCGCCCCTCCAGGCGAAGGCGCGCGTCGAGATCGAGCGGCTGGGGCAGCTCATGAGCGCCGACATCGGCGAGTCGCCGCTCCGTTCGTGGGACTGGCGCTATTACGAGAACCAGCTCCGCCGGGACGAGTTCGGCCTGGACCAGAACCGGGTCGCGGAGTACTTCCCGCTCGACGGCGTGATGCGTGGTCTGCTCGACCTGACCGGGGAGGTCCTCGGCCTCTCGTACCGGGAGGTTTCCGACACGAGGGCCTGGCACCCTGACGTGCGCCTCTACGAGATCCGCGACCGCGCAACCGACGCGCCGATCGCCCATGTCTACGCGGATCTCTTCCCGCGCTCCGGCAAGTTCGGCCACGCCGCCGTCTTCCAGCTCGTCAGCGGGCACCGTGCCCCCGACGGCTCGCGAGTCCTGCCCGCCTGCGCCATCGTCGCCAACGTCACCGGCCCCTCCGCCGACCAGCCGGCGCTCCTGCGGCACGACGACGTGGTGGTGATCTTCCACGAGTTCGGCCACGCCCTGCACCACTCGCTCTCACGGACCGAGTTCGTGCGCTTCGCGGGGACGGAGACGGAGCCGGACTTCATGGAGGCGCCGAGCCAGATCATGGAGCACTGGGCGTGGGATCCCGGCGTCCTGCAGCGGTTCGCCCGGCACTTCCGGACGGGGGAGCCGATCCCCGGCGAGCTGGTGGCCCGGCTGGTCCGGGCCCGCGACCTCGACGTGGGGATCCGCACGCTGCGCCAGGTCTCCCTGGGCCTGCTGGACATGAGCATGCACGACGGCTCACAGGTGCGGGACCTCGACGAGCTCGACCGCCGCGCCTGGTCGGTCATCGGGCTCCCGTACCACGAGGGCACCTTCTACGCGGCCGGCTTCGAGCATCTCTTCGGGGGATACGACGCGGGGTACTACGGCTACCTCTGGTCGAAGGTGTTCGGGGACGACATGTTCGGACGCTTCCGGGCGGAGGGCGTCACCAGCCCCGAGGTTGGAGCCGTCTACCGGCGCGAGATCCTCGAATCGGGCGGCTCCCGTGACGCCGAGGAGATGCTGCGCGCCTTCCTGGGCCGCGAACCGTCGAGTGGCACCTTCCTGGAGATGCTGGGGATCGGCCCGGCAACGCTCCCCGATGCCGGGGCCGAGGGTGCCGACGCGGCGCCATCCGACGTGGCCGAGGTCGAGGTCAGGATGCCGCCGGCAGGCTCCAGGGCGGGCGGCCCGCGCGGCGCACCGACCCCGCCGCGCTGACCCCACCGCGCTGACCCCGCCGCGCTGACCCCGCCGCGCCGGTCACCGGCCGCCTGCGGGGCTGCGCGGCAGGTCCCGGCCCGACGTGGCATCCTGCTACCGGATGAGCCTGCTGGCATGCGGCATGTCGGCGCTCGCTTCCGTGGCAGAGGTTCTTCCACGTGAGCCGTCAGCGTGTCGTGATCATGGGAGCCGCCGGGCGCGACTTCCACGACTTCAACGTCGCATTCCGCGACGATCCCGGTGTCGAGGTGGTGGCCTTCACGGCCACACAGATTCCGGGCATCGCCAACCGCCGCTATCCGCCGGGCCTGGCGGGCGCGCTGTACCCCGATGGCATCCCGATCGTCGCCGAGGACGACCTGGAGCGCGTCGTGCGGGAGGAGAAGGTCGACGCGGTCGTCTTCGCCTACAGCGACGTCTCCCACGAGCACGTGATGCACAGCGCCTCCCGCGCGCTGGCGCTGGGGGCGGACTTCATCCTCCTGGGCCCCGCCCGCACCATGCTCGAGAGCACGCGGCCGGTGGTGGCCGTCTGCGCGGTCCGCACCGGCTCCGGCAAGAGCCAGACCACGCGCCGCGTGGCCGCCATCGTGGACGAGCTGGGGCTGCGACCCGTGGTGATCCGGCACCCGATGCCCTACGGCGATCTCGAGGCGCAGCGGGTCCAGCGCTACGCGGAGTACGCGGACCTGGACCGCTACCAGACCACCATCGAGGAGCGCGAGGAATACGAGCCGCACCTCGATGCCGGGCACGTGGTGTACGCCGGCGTGGATTACGGCGCGATCCTGCGCCAGGCCGAGCAGGAGGCCGACGTCGTCCTCTGGGACGGGGGCAACAACGATTTCAGCTTCTACCGGCCGAACCTGACCATCGTCGTCGCCGATCCGCTCCGGGCGGGCGACGAGCTCCGGTACCACCCGGGCGAGACCAACCTGCGGCTGGCGGACGCGATCGTGATCAACAAGATCGACTCCGCCAGCGCCGAGCAGCTCGCGACCCTGCGCCAGCACATCCAGCGGGTGAACCCCACAGCGGCCGTGATCGAGGCGCGCTCGAGCCTCCAGCTCGTCGGTGGCGAGATCGCCGGCAGGCGCGTGGTGGTCGTCGAGGACGGCCCGACGCTCACGCACGGCGGGATGACCTACGGCGCCGGGGTGGTCGCCGCCCGGCGGTTCGGCGCGACGGTGGTGGACCCCGCGCCGCATGCCGTCGGCAGCATCCGGGCCACCCTGGAGCGCTACCCGAACCTGCAGTCGCTGCTGCCCGCCATGGGCTACGGCGAGCAGCAGGTCCACGAGCTGCAGGAGACGCTGAACGCCGTCCCGGCGGACCTGGTGCTGGCGGCAACGCCGATCGACCTGCGGCGCGTGCTCACGCTCAACAAGCCGATCGTCCGGGTCCGGTACGATCTCGACGAGGCCAGCGGGCCATCGCTGCGCAGCCTCGTGGAGCCCGTCGTACGCGGCGAGCACGTGGCGGCCTGACCCGGGGTCGCTCGAGCTCCCGTCATCCAGGCGCCGGCGTGGCGGGTCCCGTGCCCGCCACGCCGCACCGCCCAACCGGAGAGCGATCCGATGCCTGCTGATGCCGATTCCGCCACCCATGCCGCCGAGAGCGACCCGCCGCGCCACTACCTGACCGTCTCGGCGCTGTCGCCCGAGGATTTCGCCCGCCTGATCTCCCTGTCGCGCCGCATGAAGGAGGAGCCGGGGGCGTGGCGGCAGGCGATCCCGGGCGGCAGGCTGGCGATGATCTTCGACAAGCCGTCGACCAGGACCCGGGTCAGCTTCGAGGCGGCCGCGGTGAACCTGGGGATGCACCCGCTCATGCTCCGCCCGGACGAGCTGCAGATCGGGCGTGGCGAGCCGCCGCAGGACACCGCGCGGGTCCTCTCGCGCATGGTCGACGCGATCGCCTGGCGGACGTACTCGCAGGCCGGCCTCGAGTCGTTCGCCTCGCACTGCACCATCCCGGTGATCAATGCGCTCACCGACGAGCACCACCCGTGCCAGGCCCTGGCGGACCTGATGACCATCGAGGAGACGATCGGCTCGCTGGCCGGGCGGCGCCTCGCGTACGTCGGCGACGGCAACAACGTGGCGCACTCCCTGATCGAGGCGGCCGCCCTCGCCGGGATGCACGTGGTGGTCGCGACGCCCGAGGGCTATGAGCCGGACACCGCGATCGTCGCGGCCGCCCGGGAGCGGGCCGCGACGACGGGCGGCAGCGTCGAGCTGGTGCGAGACCCGGCCGACGCCGCGCGGGGCGCGGACGCGGTCTACACCGATGTCTGGACCTCGATGGGCGAGGAGAAGGAGCGCGCGGCCCGCGAGCAGGCATTCCGCGGCTACGTCGTGACGCCCGCCCTGATGTCGCTGGCACGCCCCGGTGCGGTCTTCCTGCACTGCCTGCCGGCGCACCGCGGTGAAGAGGTGGAGGAGGCCGTCATCGAGGGGCCGTGGTCACGGGTCTGGGACGAGGCCGAGAACCGGCTCTGGACCGAGCAGGCCGTGATCTACGCGCTGGTCACGGGCGACTGGCGGGGCGATCAGTCCAGGTAGGAGGACGCTCCGGCCGCGACGGGTCACGCTGCCCGGGCCGCCAGGGAGCGGACGCCGCAAACGGCCCCGGGCCGCCAGGGACCGGACGCGCGAAGGGGCCGGCCGCTCTGGCCGCGTCGGCTCGTCTCGGGCGTCAGCTCGTGTCGGGCCGCCGCGGCTGCCTCACTCCTCTTCGGAGCGGGCCTCCGTGCCGTTCTCGGTGTCCAGGAAGGGGAGGATGACCCGCTCCTCCTGCTCGAAGTGCGCGCTCATG
>JAJYKX010000191.1 GCA_021788175.1 Chloroflexota bacterium | reverse complement strand
ACCTCGAAGACGTCGTTGAGGTTGTGGGAAATGATCATCACGGCCAGGCCGTGGTCCTTCAGCCGCTTGACCAGGTCGAGCACCATCCTGGTCTGCGCCACGCCGAGCGCCGCCGTCGGCTCGTCGAGCATCACCAGTTTGGAGTTCCACATGACCGCCTTGGCCACCGCCACCGCCTGCCGCTGCCCGCCGGACAGGGTGGAGACTGGCTGGCGGATGGAGCGGACGGTGGTCACGTGGAGGCTGGCCAGAGTCTCGCTGGCGGCCCGCTCCATGCTGTCCTCGTTGAGGAACAGGCCGCGGCTCAGCCGCTCCCGGCCGAGGAACATGTTCTGGACGATGTCGAGGTTGTCCGCGAGCGCGAGGTCCTGGTAGACGGTCTCGATCCCGAGCGATGCGGAGTCCCGCGGGCTGCGGATGTGGACCGGCCGTCCCTCCCAGAAGATCTCGCCGCTGTCCGGCTGATGGATGCCGGCGATCGTCCTGGTGAGCACCGACTTGCCGGCGCCGTTGTCCCCGCACAGCGCCGTGACCTGGCCCTTCGGGAGGTCCAGGTCCACGTCGTAGAGCGCCTGGACGGCGCCGAAGTGTTTGCTGATGCCTCGCAGGCGAAGCAGGGGCTCGGCGGTGGTCGACGCGTCCGTGGGGCTGCGCCCGGCGGCCCCCGGGGCGCCTCGCGCGGACCCGTCTGCGGGGGTGAGCATCTCCATCGTTCCTCCTCCGGGCACTCGGGTGGCTGGAGTGGTTCCGGTCATTCTGCGCCAGGCCCGATCGAGCCATCAGTCCGACGGGCAGCCCGGGCGCCAGGCGCCGGTCGATCGACCCGCCGGCGCTCTGCTGACGCCAACAATGACCATGTCGCACCCGCGAGGCGCGGGTGCGACATGGTGTCCATCGAGAGGCGATCGCAGCGCTGCCGCCGCGATCGGGCCCTCAGGGCTGGATGCTGGCGGCCGAGCAGACGCTCGTGCCGACCGCCGCGCAGAGGTCCTTGGCAGAAACGAAGTTGTCCTTGATGACCGTGGAGGCCATGTTGGAGGCGTTGACCCAGAGCGGGGTCAGGAGGACAGCCGGCTCAGTGACCGAGGCGTTGGTCGGGTCGGTCGTCGTGCCGTTCACCAGCGCTGCGGGCGGCGTCTGGCCGGCGCGCAGGTAGCTGGCGAGGGCAACGGCTGCCTGGGCCTCGAGGTAGATCGGCTTGTAGACCGATCCGCACTGGTAGCCCTGGAGGATGCTCTCCATGCCCTGGAGGGTGGCGTCCTGTCCCGTGGTCGGGATCTTCTTGGCCGGAACGCCCGCCGCCTTGAGGACGGTGATCACGGAGTTGGCGAGACCGTCGTTGGCCTCGATGGTCGCGTTGATCGACTTGTTGGCCGTGTAGGCCTGCTGGAAGATGGTCTGGCCCTTGGCGTTGTCCCATCCGGGAGCGATCTGCTCGCCCGCCAGCGTGTAGGTCACGCCGTTGTGCGTGGCGGTCGTACCGGGCTTGACCTGCGCCACGCTCTGGCCCCAGACCGCCCCGTTGTAGCCCTTGGCGAAGTCGATCGCGTTCGGGTCGGTGTCCTGGCCACCGTCAAGCGTGAACACCTTGGGAGCCGTGACGCCCCAGTCGCTCACGCACTGCAGGAAGCCCTGGCCGATCAGCTTGCCGACCTGGACGTTGTCGAAGCTGACGTAGTACGTGTTGGTGCCCTGGAAGGTGGCGCGGTCGTAGCTGATGTACGGGATGCCCGCGGCGGCGGCCAGCGACTGGATCTGCTTGCCGGTCGGCCCGTCGAGCGGATCCACGAGCAGCACCTTCGCGCCCGCGGCGATGTCCGCCTGTGCGATCGCGACCTCGGTGTTGGTGGTCCCGACGGCGTTCTGGATCTTGAAGTCGCTGGCGGAGTAACCGGCCGTCTGGAAGGCCTTGGTCAGGTACGGAAGGTCATAGCTGGTGTACCTCGCCGACGTGGTCACGTCGGGGAGGATGACTCCGACCAGCCCGCTGCCCGCCGAAACGACGCTGGTCAGCTGGGACATGGCCGAGAAACTGGCGTCGAACGACGTGACACTCAGCGACGTCGCCGCTGCGCTGGCCGGGGCTGCGCTGGCCGGGGCTGCGCTGGCCGGGGCTGCGCTGGCCGGGGCCGGGGTCGCCGGCGCCGCCGTCGGCGCCGTGGTCGCGGCACTGCTGCACGCACCCGCGACGATCGAGATCGTCGCGACCGCGGCCAGCACCGATGTGCGGATCTTCACTGGTTCCTCCTCGTTGCAGTTACTGGAGCTGTGCGGCGTATGCAACCACGCTGGGGCCCGGCCTCGGGGAGTCCGGGCGGCACCGTGCTCACGCTGTGCGCTGTGCTGCCAGTTCACCTCCTTGACTCTGCTCGACGGCCCGCCCCCCCAGTGCGGCCATGGCGGCGACCGGTCGGGCGCGACGCGCGCCGACACGGCTGACCGTCGCCGGATCCGCGATGGTCGGCGCGAACGCGAGCTCCGCGGCGCCCACCAGCGCCGCATCGGCTCCCAGGCTGACCCGGACGATCGCCACCAGGTCATGCGGCCGGGCGATCGTCCGGTGGGCCACCTCGTCGACGATGATGGCCCGGACGAATGGGAAGAGACGGGCGTACAGACCGCCGAGGGCGATCGTGCCCGGGTTGAAGACGTTGACGAGCCCGGCGATCCCGATGCCCAGCCAGTGCCCCACCGTGGTGACGGCACGGAGCGCTTCCGGGTCGCCCGCGGCGGCGGCGGCGAGCAGCTGGTCGACGGACGCGCGGGCGTCGCCGCCCGGCCCGCCGCCTGCGAGACGGATGAGGGCCTCCTCGCCGGCCTCGGTCTCCCAGCAGCCACGCGACCCGCAGTGGCAGGGGAGACCATCGGGGTTCACCGTCATGTGTCCGACCTCGCCGGCGTACCCCACGCTGCCGCCGATCTGCTGGCCGCCGGCGATGATCCCCGCCCCGATCCCGGCCTCCCCCCACAGGCAGAGGAAGTCGCTCTGGCCCACCCCTGCGCCGCGCGTGTGCTCCGCGAGCGTGGCGAGGTCGGCGTCGTTGCCCACGAAGACGGGAACGTCCAGGGCGAGCTCCGCGGCGACGAGGTCGGCAATCGGGACGTTGCGCCAGCCCAGGTTTGGCGCGAGCAGGACGAACCCGTCGTCCCTGCGGACCAGGCCCGGGACCGCCACGGCTACCGCCAGGACGGGCTGCCCGCCGCCGAGCGCGCCCAGCGGTCCGCTGGCCAGTTGCCCGAGCGCGGTCACCTCGGCATCGGGCGAACGCATCCCCCGCGGTCGCGCCATCCGGGCGCTGTGCAGGATGGTCCCGCCCAACGCCACCACCGCCACGGCGAGGGAATCCGTGGCCATCTCCGCGGCGAGCACGACGGGGCCGTCGAGGAGTGGGGCGACCAGCGGCGACGGGCGTCCGGGCCCGGCCTTGTCCCCGGGCGGGCGTTCCGCAACCAGGCGCCGCGAGGCGAGCTCCGCCACCAGCGAGCCGATCGTGCTCCGGTTCAGGCCCGTGCGCGAAGCGAGCTCGGAGCGCGAGAGGGCACCGTGCACGTGCACCTCGCGCAGCAGCGAGCTCAGATTGTGCCGCCTGAGTGCCGCCGGTTGCCCGAGACCGGCGGTCCGTGGATCCATGCGCCGACGCCAGCTCCTGCAGCGGTTGACGTGGTGGGTCGCTATTTGCTCGACTCTACAACAAACACCCCGGTTGTCAATGTGGGCCGCAAGGCTCCCGGCGCGCCCGGCGTTGCGGCGACCTCGCAGTCGGTTTCGCCCGGCCGCGGTGGCCTCCCGGCCGGCCGCTCTGCAGCCGTGGCGACCCACCCGAGCGCACCCACGGTCGGGCACGCATGCCTCAGCCCGGTATCCATGGCATCGCCTCGTCAGCAGCGGGAGCCCCGCTTCCGCGGGCCCCGGTTCAGTGCAGCCCCAGCTCGGGATGTGTCCGCGCGAGCGCCGATCGGAGTGCCGGCTCCTCGTCGAGCGTCGCCAGCACCTCGAAGACGAGGCGGTTGACCGCGTTCGCGGCCGCCTGGCGGGCAGGTGCCCGCAGCACCTCCACCAGGCGATCGCACGCCGCGGGGTTCACCGCCTGCAGGTCCTCGGCGCCACAGGCCTCGATCACCGCGTGGTGGAGCAGCGCCGCCACGCGCTCGTCGAGCCCGCCGCTCCGGAGGCGAGCGGCGAGGTTGTGGGGTTCGATCGCGACGGCCATGGCACCACCTCGCGCCCAGCGTCCTGGGTGCCGTGTCCCCGGCCGGCCGGGAGCGCGGCACCCCCACACGGTGCGGGTCGGTCTCGCCAGTTGCTCCGCGCGGTCCCGGCGGCCGCCATGCGGGCCGCGCATCCTCGCTCCCCGCGTCCGCTGCGAAGCGTGGCGCGACAGATTGCCCGGTGCGAGAGTCATAGCTCCCGAAGTCGGTCGCCGCGCGCCCGTGCCGCTCCGCTGGACGGAACTCGTAGTAATAGCTACAATAGCCAATCATGAACGATCCGATCACGCGGGCAGCCGAGCCCGCATCCGTCGACGTGCGCCGCACGCCGGGCCTCGAGGGGTCCCTCGGGTTCCGCCTGGGCCGGGCGCACCGGCACCTCCGGTCGGCGTGGGAGTGCCGCATCTCGGACCTGCATCTCACCGGCGTACAGGCCGCGGTCCTGCGTTCCGTGGCCGACGGGCCGGGGACGGGGCTGCGCGAGCTCGCCCGACGGCTGCAGGCCGATCCCATGAACGTGAAGCGCACCGCGGACGACCTGGAGCGGGCCGGGCTTCTGCGGTCCACCTCCGATCCCGCCGACCGCCGCCGTCGGATCCTGACGGCGACCGTGCGCGGGCGGGAGCTGGCGGACGAGGTCGCGGACCGGTCGGCGGCCTGGAACACGC
>JAJYKX010000190.1 GCA_021788175.1 Chloroflexota bacterium | reverse complement strand
AGCGCCGCCAGGTCCGCGGCCGCGCCTAGGACGCCTCCCGCAGGGCAGCGGCCCGGCGTGCCACCATGACCTGCGCGGCCTCGTCGTAGATCGTCTCGATGCCGGCCACCATGCGCTCCACGCAGAAACGCTCATGGACCAGGTCGTGGCCGGCCCGCGCCAGGATGTCCGCGAAGGGATGGTCGGTGAGCAGGCGCACGATCGCGTCGGCCAGGGCGACCGGATCGTGGGGCGGAACGAGGAGCCCGGTGCGTCCGTCCTCGACCATCTCGGGGATGCCGCCCACGTTCGAGGCCACCACGGGCCGGCCCAGCGCCATCGCCTCGAGGATCGTGATGCCCTGGGCCTCGCGATAGGAGGGGAGCACCGCCACGTCCAGCGCGGCCACCACCGCGGGCACGTCCTCGCGGCGCCCGGTGAAGACCACCTTCGCCCCCGGTCGTGCGTGCCGGGTGCCGACGCAGGCCCGGTCCGTGCACTCCTCCCCGAGCAGCCCCAGGGTGCGGGCCTGCGCCTCGAGGTCCGCCCGCCGGCTCCCCTCGCCAACGATCAGCAGGCGAGCCTCCGGGACCCGGTCGACCACGATCCGCCACGCCTCGAGGAGTGTCGGATGGCCCTTCTCCGGTTCCAGCCGCGCCACCGTCCCCACGATGGGCGTGCCGGGGGCGAACCCGTACTCGTCGGGGAGTGTGCAGCAGGGCTCCTGGTGCGCGTATCGCTCGAGGTCCACGCCGTTGTAGATCAGGGTGACCGGCGCGCCCTCGCGGTGCTCGTGCTCGAGCTTGGCCTGGATCGCGCGGCTCACCGCGATGAGGCGGTCCATCTGCGGGGTCAGGTGCCGCAGGATCTCGCGGTCCTCCAGGCTGCGCACGCGGCTGGAGTGCACGGTGCCCACCACGTAGGGCCGGGGCAGGCCGGCCTCGCCGAGCGCCAGGGCCGCGCGCGTCCCGATCACCTCGGCGCGGTACATGTGGTTGTGCACCACGTCGGCATCGTAGGCCGCGAGCTCGTCGGCCACCAGGCGGACCGCGCGAGCGTCATCGGGCTCGTCGAGGACCACCACCCGGAACCCCGCCGCGCGCAGCCGGTGCACGGTCGAGCCGTCGCTGAGCGACAGGACGAGGGGCTCGTAGCGCGTCCGGTCGAGACGCGCGAGGAGCGTGTAGACGTGCTCCTGGGCGCCGCCGTTGGTGCCGGTGGCGAGCAGCTCGACCACGCGGACGTGCCGGCCGCCGGGCAGCGGCGGGCGCTCGGGGGTCTCCAGGCAGGGATCGCCGGCGACGGGAACGGTCATCGTGTGTCCGTTCGTCCCTCGGCCGGTGGATGGATTGGCGCGCCGCGGGTCACGATGAGGCGGTGGATCGACCGGTCGACCGCGCCCCACGTGTACTTGTAGCCCTCGTTGCCCCGAAGGAAGTCGAAGACCCGGGTGCCCTCGGCCAGGCCGTGCTGCAGGTACCAGGCCACGCCGATGACCCCCGGCGAGAGCGCCCGCGCCTCCGGGTCACTGCCCGCGTTGTAGTAGTAGACGGCGTTCCCGTCGTGGAACCCCGCGCACATGAAGACGGGCTTCCCGCCGACCCGCAGCCGGCCGATCCGCAGCGTGCCGCCGGGGCCCTCGAGCTCGGCCAGCCGGCGGAAGAAGCGGCGGCTCCGCGCGCCGCCCTCGGTGTCCGGGAAGAGCCCGTCGTCGCCCCAGCGCGCCTGGTGCATCGCCACGAACTCGTCCACCCCGCTCGCCGGGTCGTGGATCTCCTCGAACTCGACCTCGCCCGCCGCCTCGGCCCGGCGCAGCTTGCGCCGCAGCTCGTGGCGGTCCTTGGTCGAGAGCGTCTGCAGGTAGGTCTCCCAGTCCCAGTGATCCACCTCGAGGACTGGACAGACCTCCTCGAGCTCGCGGCTCACCTCCCAGCCGTGGCGGGCAGCCGCGACACAGAAGGCCGCCTCGAGCGCGGGCAGGGCGGGGTCGTCGGCGCGCAGGCGGCGCAGGTCCACCACGTCCCAGTCGTCGGAGCCGTGCGAGAGATCGGGGCCGGCGGCCAGCGTGGCCACCACGGCCGCCGCCACGTCGGGCAGGTCCGCGGGATCGCACAGCAGCGTGGCGTAGTCGGCGTGGTAGCTGGCCGCGAAGAAGATGGCCTTGGCCCGGCCCGGCAGCGCGGTCTGGGCGGTGGTGGGCGCGTGGCGGATCGCGGTGTGGAGGATCGCGTCGTCGGGTTCGACCTCGTGGCGGTGCATGAGCGGGGCGATGGCGACGATCGCGCCGGGGTCGAGGAGCGCCGCGGTTGGCCGCTCCGAGTCGGGCGCCATGCGGGCGAAGGCCGCCCCGGCCTCCAGGCAGACCATGTAGTCCTCGTGCGCGGCCTCGCCGTAGCCGTCCCACCAGGCCCGGTGGAACTGCCAGCGGTTGAACGGCGTGGCGCACGCAGTCACGGCGAGCAGGCGATCCCAGGCCCCCCGCGGGATGGCGTCGAACGGGACCCGGCGGGCGACCAGCCGGCGACGTTCGAACGCGTCGGCGGCCAGCCGGGCCGCGGCGGCACGCCCGGGATCAGGCGTGGGCCCGGCCGGCGAGGATGCGGCGAGCGGATCGAGGGCGCCTGCCGGTGCGGCGGCGCCCTCGGCACATGGGGCGATCGATGACGTCACGGGGAAGTGCGGTACCTCGGCAATCTTGCCGCGAGCATAGCGCAGGTGCCGCGAAGGGCTCGTTCGCGACGCAACGACCCATCCGCACGGACCGGGCGGCGGCGCGGCGCGCTCGGCGGTCCGCTTCGCGCGCGACGCCTACGCCTGCGCGATCACCCCGATCGACACCAGGAACCCGGCCCGGCGCTGCAGCGGCGGCATCAGCGTGCCCTGCCCCAGCGGCGCGTCGGCCGGGAACCAGCGCGCCCACTCCTCGTTGAACGCGTCGAACTCGGTGGGCTCGCGCAGCGACCAGTTGGTCCAGACCACCTTCTCGAGCGAGCTGCCAGCCTCCTCGAGCCTGGTCTTGAGGTTCGCCAGGCACTGGCGCGTCTGCTCCTTGATCGAGCCGGGGACCACCTGCCCGGTCTCCGGGTCGACCGGACCCACCGAGGAGACGTAGACCATGCCGCCGGCGGTGACCACGCGGCCGGTCCCCAGCGTGGTTCGAGCCGGGTCGACAGGCGCGGTGCTGTCGCTGGCGCCCCAGCGCCCCTTGCCACGCGGCCCGGGCTTCGCCGGGTCCTCGGGCGGGATGCCGTATTGGTCCGGCGGCAGCTCGACTCCCATCGAGGCGAAGCGCCGCATGAACGTGGGGCGGATCCCGGTCGGCGCGAGGTGCCCCTGGATCTTCCCCTCCTCGACGCCGGTCTGCTCGAAGGTGAAGATGTCCTGCGTGAGGATCTGGTCGTCCTCGATCCCGTAGACCTCGGTGATGGCGACCACCTTGCGCGAGCCGTCCTTCAGGCGGGCGGTGTGCACGATCACGTCGACGGCGGAGGCGATCTGCTCGCGGATCGCCCGCAGCGGCAGCTCATAGCCGGTCATGAGCACCATGGTCTCGAGGCGGCGGAGCATGTCGGGCGGGCTGTTGGCATGGCCCGTGGAGAGCGAGCCCTCCTGGCCCGAGTTCATGGCCTGCAGCATGTCGAGCGCCTCGCCCGAGCGGCACTCGCCGACGATGATCCGGTCCGGGCGCATGTGGAGCGCGTTGCGCATCAGGTCCCGGATGGTGATCTCGCCCTCGCCCTCCAGGTTCGCGGGACGTGCCTCGAGGGTGACCACGTGGTCCTGGCGCAGCTGCAGCTCGGCCGCGTCCTCCACCGTGATGATCCGCTCGTCGTTGGGGACGAACGAGGAGAGGACGTTGAGGAAGGTGGTCTTGCCGGAGCCGGTGCCGCCCGAGACGAAGATGTTGAGGCGGGCCTCCACGCACGCCTTCAGGAAGTCGAACATCTCGGCGGTGGCGGTGCCGAAGCCGACCAGGTCCTCCACCGTGAACGGCTTGGCCGCGAACTTGCGGATGGTGATCACCGGGCCGACCAGCGAGAGCGGCTTGATGATCACGTTGACCCGCGACCCGTCGGGCAGGCGGGCGTCCACCCGGGGGCTCGTCTCGTCCACGCGCCGGCCCAGCGGGGCGGTGATCCGGTCGATGATCCGCATGACGTGGTCGTCGCTCATGAACGAGGCGTCCACGCGCAGGATCTTGCCGCGGCGCTCGATGTAGATCTGCTTGGGGCCGTTGACCATCACCTCGGTGATCGTCTCGTCCGCCAGCAGCGGCTCGAGCGGGCCGAGGCCGGTGATCTCGTGGACCGTCTCGGCCACCAGGCGCAGCCGCTCCTCGCGCGTCACCGCGAACTGGTGCTGGCTGATCACGCGATCCACGAGCTCGGCCACGCTGGCCCGCACCTCCGCGTCGTTGGCGGCGCCGAGCAGCTCGTCGAAGGAGCGGATCACCTCCTCCTGCAGCACGACCCGCAGGTCGCGCAGGAGCTCGACGCGGCCGGCGGCCGCGGCCTGGCTGGCGGGACTGGCGGCGGGCACGGGGGTGACGGCCACCACGGGTTCGACCGGCGGCGTCTCCGACCGTTCCTTGGCCTTGGCTTCCCGCTGCAGCAGCGACATGATCGACGTGATCCCCCGGAGTCTGCGACGGGGCGCCGGCCCAACCGTGGTCGGGCTCCGCGACCCTCATCCGGCCGCGAGCATACCGTACCAGTGGCTGCGGGCAAGGCCCCGGGAGTACCCGGGGGCAGGGCGCTCGGAGAGAACCGGCTCCGCGGTGGTTCCCGGCGAGGGCGCGCCAAGTGGCAGCTTGAGCTGGGCGATCGAGGACCATGGCATGATGGCGCCGGTGAAGACTTCGAACGCAGCAGCCCGTGCCTGCCTCGGTTGGCTCCGCGGGGG
>JAJYKX010000021.1:6629-24330 GCA_021788175.1 Chloroflexota bacterium | reverse complement strand
GCCTGGGGCTACTGGGTCTTCCTCTTCCACGTCTCGGTGGCCATGGAGCTGGTCCTGCTGGCCCCGTTCATGAAGTTCGCCCACGCCGTCTACCGGCCCGTGGCACTCTTCTTCTACTCGCTGGCGGGAGACAAGGCCAACGCCGCCCGCTGACCCGGTGCCCCATCTGATGCGGCGCTCCACCCGGCACCCGGCCGGCGTGGGGCGTCGCATCGTTTCCGGGCCGGTCGTTTCCGGGCCGGTCGACCGCGCTCCCGGGCCGCATGGCGTGGCCGCCCGCCATCATCCCCCCGTTCGGCCCTTGCGGTCCCCCGGAGCCGGGGAGAGGCTCGGGAGACCAGTTCCGCAATGGAGGCGTGTTTCATGACGCTCTCGTTGCCGGCGCCGTCGCGCATCGGGCTCGTGCCCGCCCCGGTCCCCTGGTCGCCGCTCGTGATCGCGAGCGACCGCTGCAAGGGCTGCGAGCTGTGCGTGGCGGCGTGCCCCAAGTCCTGCCTCGCGCTCGATCAGGGCACCGTCAACCGGCTCGGTTACCACCCGGTGCAGCTCACCGACGCTGCGGCCTGCACCAGCTGCGCGTTCTGCGCACGGGTATGCCCGGACGCGGTCTTCACCGTGTTCGCGGCGCCGAAGGAGACCCCGCGATGACCACCGTCCCCCCGCCCGTGGAGGACCCCTCCTTCTCGTTAGCAGGGACGCGCGAGCCCCCTCGCCGCGTCCTGATGAAAGGCAACGAGGCGATCGCCGAGGCGGCGATCCAGGCCGGGTGCGACGCGTACTTCGGCTATCCCATCACCCCCCAGGCCGAGCTCCTCGAGTGGATGGCCAAGCGGATGCCCGAGGAAGGCCGCGCGTTCGTCCAGGCCGAGAGCGAGCTGGGCGCCATCAACATGGCCCTCGGCGCCGGCGCCGCCGGTGCCCGCGTCCTCGTCTCCTCGTCGGGACCGGGCGTCAGCCTCATGGCGGAGGCGATGAGCTACATGGCGGGCTCCGAGGTCCCCATGGTGCTCATCAACGTGATGCGCGGCGGGCCGGGCCTCGGCAGCATCGGCCCCTCCCAGAGTGACTACTTCCAGGCCGTGAAGGGCCACGGCCACGGCGACTACCGGGTGCCCGTCCTCGCCCCCTCGTCCCTCGGCGAGGCGATGGAGATGGTCGCCACGGCGTTCGAGCTCGCCGAGCACTACCGCACCCCCGTGATCATCCTCGCCGACGGGATCATGGGGCAGGCGATGGAGCCGGTCGAGCAGCACTACCGCACCCCGCCGCGTCAGACGGCCTCCTGGGCCCTGACCGGCGCGGACGGCCGCGAGCCGCGGGTCGTGCGCTCGCTCCATCTCGCGCCGGAGGAGCTGGAGGAGCACAACGCGCACCTCCAGGAGAAGTTCCGCGCGATCGCCGAGCACGAGGTCCGCTGGGCGGGCGAGCGGCTCGACGACGCGGATCTCGTGATCGTGGCCTACGGGACGGCGGCCCGCGTGGCACGCACCGCCATCGCGCGGGCACGTGCGGCCGGGCTGCGGGTGGGCCTCTTCCGGCCGATCTCGCTCTGGCCGTTCCCCTCGGCCGAGCTGGCCGGCGTGGCGGATCGCACGCGAGGGCTGCTGGTGGTCGAGCTCTCGGCCGGCCAGATGGTCGAGGATGTGCGCCTCGCGGTGGCGGGGAAGGTCCCGGTCGCGTTCGAGGGCCGCACGGGGGGCATGGTGCCCTCGCCGGACGAGGTGGTGGAGGCGCTCCGGGAGCTGGACGCCACGGGCTCCTCGCGGCGGGCCAGGCGCGTCCGTCGCCGGCCGCCCATCCCCGTCTCGGGCGCCGACCACATGCACCCGCACGAGCCGATGGCGGAGCCGGAGACGGGCCACGATGCCCTGAGCATCTTCGGCGACGACGCCTGGATGCCGCACTGGTACACGGTTCCGGTCCCGACCCACCCCACGCGCAACGGCCGCGGTCGGGGTCACGGGCGCAACGGGTCGGCAGAGCGGCGCCGCGGCGACGAAGGAGGCACCCGATGACCGCGACCGTCCCCGCAGCGCCGCGGGTCATCTACCAGCGCCCGGCTCGCCTGACCGACGTCTCGACGCGGTACTGCCCCGGGTGTGGGCACGGGATCATCCACCGTCTCGTCGCGGAGGTCCTCGAGGACCTGGGGGTGGACGGGCGCACCATCGCGGTCGCGCCCGTCGGCTGCTCGGTCTTCGCCTACGAGTACCTCGGGTACGACTGGTGCGAGGCCCCGCACGGTCGGGCGCCGGCGGTGGCGACGGGGATCCGTCGCGTCCGCCCCGATGCGTTCGTCCTCACCTACCAGGGGGACGGCGATCTCGCGGCGATCGGCACCGGCGAGATCGTCCACGCCGCGGCGCGCGGCGAGCTGATCACCGCGATCTTCGTCAACAACGGGATCTACGGGATGACCGGCGGCCAGATGGCCCCGACCACGCTGGTCGGGCAGCGGACCACGTCCTCGCCCACCGGCCGGGACGTCCGCGCGGCGGGCTACCCCGTGCCGATGACCGAGATGCTCGCCGTGCTGCCCGGCGTGGCCTTCGCCGCACGGGGTTCGATCGCCGATCCCTCCGCGATCGGCAAGACGAAGGCCTACATCCGCAAGGCCTGCGAGGCGCAGATCCGGGGCGAGGGGTTCGCCGTCGTCGAGGTGCTCTCCAACTGCCCCGTGGGCTGGGGCATGACCGCGCAGGAGTCGATCCGCTACCTGCAGGACGTCGTGGTGCAGACGTACCCGCTCGGCGTCCTGGCCGATCGGAGGGCCGGCGCGCAGTCCGGCGCCGCGCGGCCTGGCACGCCGCCCGGCACGGCCCGTCACGCGGAGAACCGGCCGGCGGGGCAGGAGGCTTAGAAGAGCATGGAACGCTCGATCGTGTTCGCCGGCTTCGGCGGCCAGGGGATCCTGTTCGCAGGGCACGTCCTCGCCGAGGCCGCCATGAACGCCGGCGCCGAGGTCATCTGGATCCCCTCGTACGGGCCCGAGATGCGCGGCGGCACTGCCTCCTGCACCGTCATCGTGGGTGACGAGCCGATCGGCTCGCCGATCGTCGATCACCCCGACGTGGCGGTGGTCTTCAACCCCCCGTCCCTCGCCAAGTTCGGTCCGATGGTGGCCCCCGGCGGCGTCCTCATCGTGAACGACTCGCTGGTGGAGGCGCCGTCGGGCCGGGACGATCTCGACGAGATCCGGGTGCGGTGCACCCCGCTCGCCCGCGAGGCCGGGGACGACCGGCTCATCAACGTGGTGGCGCTCGGCGCCCTCGTGGCCCGGACGGGGATCGTGCCCCCGGACCGGATCCGCGAGGCACTGCACGCCATCGTGGGGAAGAAACGGCCGGAGGCCCTGGTCGTGGACCTGCGCGCCTTCGATCTCGGCATGGCCGCGGTCGCGTCCGGGACCGGGCAGCTCACGGATCGGCCAGCCGTCGAGGAGTCCGCCACGCCCGTCTGAGCCCGCCATCGCGCAGAGCACATCGCGCCGGCCCTTCCGGATCGGGAGGCCGGCGCGATGCCGTATTCACGGCCCTTGGACGGCGAACGGCCGGGGTGGTGAGCGACCCCGGCCGTTCTGGGCGATCGGTGGGTGGGACGGCGCGTCCCCGGGTCAGCGGACTCCGGCGAGCTCCTGGAGCTGGTGCCAGTATTCCAGCCGCTCGGCCCGCGTCGCCTGGATCTCTTCCGACGCCGCCCCGTTGCGGAAGTGCTGGGCGAACCGGCCCTCGGTCCTGGCGAAATCCACGAAGTCGAACGTGGTGCCGTCCGGCAGCTTCGACCAGTCCTCCTTCACGTTCGGGTTGCCCTGGAGCGAGAGGCGCTCATGCACCGTCTCGCCCCGCCGGGGGTCGTACGTGAAGAGGGGGAAGGCGCGCGAGTCGACCGCGAGCTTCGCCTGGCGGGTCGAGGCGTCGTCCGCGATGCCGTGCTCGGGCATGCACGGGGTGTACGCGATGACCACGGCGGGTCCCGGGTACTCGTTGGCCTCCATGATGGCGCGGTAGAAGTGGTTGAGGTGTGCCGGGGTGGTCGCGGCCACGTACACGTCACGGTGCGCCAGCATGATCAGGCCGAGCTCCTTGCGGCGCTCCGGTCGGCCGTGGACGGCCTTGCCGAACGCCGAGAGCTTGGTGACCTGGCCACCGAACGAGGCCGTGGACGACTGACCCCCGGTGTTGGAGTAGACCTGCGTGTCCAGCACGAGGACCTTGATGTCCGCTCCCGACGCGACCATGCGCGACAGCGACTGGAAGCCGATGTCGTACATCGCGCCGTCGCCGCCGAAGACCCAGAGGCGCCGGTCCCGGTGCCCTGCCTGGTCCCAGCGCAGCCGGACGCCCAGCGCGTCCGCGGGCCCGTTCTCGAAGAGCGAGTTGGTCCACGGGACCAGGTACGGGTTGAACGGGTAGGTGCTGCCGTAGACCGTGTTGCACCCGGTCTCGGCCACGATCCCCATGGAGTCGGGGCCGTACACCTGGCGGGTGGCGGCCACCAGCATGCGGATGGCGGACGCCTCGCCGCAGCCGGCGCACGACCCGGCGCCGCCCACGTACCCGAGCGCGTGCTCGCCGAGCATCAGGTCGGCCAGCGCCTTCTCGTTGCGGTACTCGGGCGGGGTGACCGGCAGGGACCGGAAGAACGAGAAGTCCCGCCGGTACCGCTCCAGGGTGCTCTCGCCGGTGGGCTCGCTCTGGACCTTGTCGATCATGATCAGGGCGTCGTGACCCTCGGCCTTGCAGACGTCCACGCATTCCGCGCAGCCCTTGCAGTGCTGCGGGTCCACGAAGATGCCGAACATGGCCGGCTCGATGCCCTTGCGCGCGGGCACGTCCGCGTACTTGCGAGTGCGCACGAAGTGCGAAGAGGCCGTCTCCGCGATCTCCTCGCCGTTCGCGCTCTTCCAGGGGAACGCGCGGACGGCCGGTTCGAGCTGCGACTCCGGTACGGCGACCGCGAGGATGGCCGTGTCGGGGCAGGCGCTCACGCAGGCCATGCAGCCCACGCACTCCTCGGCCACGAACTGCGGGATGTGCGGCGAGAGGTTGCTGAAGTCGCGGACCGCGGCCGTGCCGGGCGGGATGATGCTGCGGGCGACCCCGGCGTCCGCCGGGAGCTCGGCGTCCGCGATACCGCGGCGGTAGGCGCCCACCACGGATCGGTTGAAGTCCTCGACGTACGACTCCACGTCGAAGACCACCGGCGCGATGTCCATCGCCTGGGCGCGCGCCGCGTGCTCCTCTTCGCTCAGGGGGCCGCTGGGGGCCTCGACCACGGGGACCAGGTGCTCAGACATCGCGACTACCCACCAGGTGGTGGACGACGTCGGTCGTCGAGAAGATCCCGACGGGGCGCCGTCCCTGCTCGTCCACCACCACCAGGCGGTGCACGCGGTTCAGCTCCATGAGCCCGATCGCCTCCTGGACCGGTGTGTCGGTCCGGCAGGTGAGGGCGGGAGCGGTCATGAGGTGCCGTACGGAGAGCCCGGGCCAGCTGGACCACAGGTGGTCCGTGGCCCGCGCGCGGACCAGGTCGGTCTGGCTCACGACACCCACCAGGGCGCCGTCCGCGTCGACCACGGGCAGGCCGTGGATGCGGTGCTCGTCGAGCAGGCGCGCCGCCTCGGCAAGCGGCGCGTCCGCCCGCACCACGATGGGGTCGCCGTGCATCAGCTCCCCCACCGTTCTCGGCGTGGAATCGCTCATCGGGACGCCTCCTGCAGGACCGCCGGCACCGGCTCGGCGCCGATGGCCGCGGTCACGTCGATCAGGGTGTCGTACGACCGCTCGATCACCGCGTAGTTCGCCTCCACCACGTTGCCGCCGCGCTTGCCGAAGAAGCGGGGCAGCAGGTCGTGGACGGCACGGAGCAGCGCGTCGCGGTCCAGCCCCGCGCGCGCCGCGAACGGCGAGACGCGGAGGAAGACCCCGACCTGCGCCACGCCCTGCATGCGGACCACGAGGTCCGGCCGGGGGGCGAACTCCGCGGCCAGGGCGGCGGTGTCGAGGGCGGTCAGGCGGATGTGGCGGGCGAGCATCTGGGCCCGCGCGTCGGCCGGCACGGACTGCCAGATCGCCGCCGGATCCCGAAGCGGCGTCTGCACGAAGACGGTGCCGCCGTCCGCGAGCCCGGCGAGCGGGTCGCCCATCCCGAACGCGGAGACATCGTGCAGCGGCACGAACTCGACGTGGGTCAGCTCGTTGTGCTGCCGGATGGGGGCGCTCGCGATGGTGAGGTAGTACGTGGTGGGCAGGCCCTTCTTCTCCGAGCCGTAACGCGGATAGGCCTGCACGCGCAGGTCGAAGAGCTCGCCGGCCAGGGTGGCCAGGAACTTGTTGGTGGTGACCGACCCGAAGCCGCCGATCGAGTGGCCCCGCAGGCTGTAGGCGCCCTCGGGCCGCAGGTCGACGTCGTGCGACTCGAGCGCCAGCGGGTGGCGGATCCCCACCACCACGTGCGGCTGGCGCCGGATGGCCTCCTCGTCGAGCAGCCGATCGAAGATCGCGATCAGGTCGCCGGCCGCCACGTCGCGGCTGCCGAGCCCGGCCGAGACCGACAGGATGCGCGGCACGCGGATGCCGTCCGCCGCCATGTCGGCCAGGACGGCCTTGGTCTCGCGGGTCAGCGGGTTGTCCGCCGCCGTCGGTTCGTCCGTGCGCTCGACGATGGCCACGCTCGTGGCGCTGCGGATGATCCCGCCGAGCATCGCGGCCGGGAACGGGCGGAAGGCGGTGACGCCCACGCAGCCCACGCGACGGCCCTGCGAGCGGAGGTGATCGACCACGGTGATGGCCGTGTCCGCCATGGTCCCCATCGCCACCAGGATGTGCTCGGCGTCGTCGCAGCGGTAAGCGTCCACCAGGTCGTAGTGACGGCCGGTGAGCTCGCTCCACTCCTGCATCGCGTCGTGGGTGGCCTCGGAGAGGCGATCGTAGAAGGCGCGCTGTGCGATGCGCCCCTTCATGTAGCTGTCCTGGTTCTGTACCACGCCGGTCATCAGGCCCTGGGCGGGGTCGAACAGGTCGCGGATGGAGGAGCGGGGGTCTCCCACGTACTCCTTGAGGAGCTGGTCCTCCGGCAGGAGCACGTTCTCCATGGTGTGGGTGGTGAGGAAGCCGTCCTGCACGCACAGGAACGGGGTCTCGGTCTCCTCGGCCACGCGCCGGCAGATGGCGGTCAGGTCCGCCGCCTCCTGGGCGTTCCGCGCGAAGAGGATCCCCCAGCCGGTGTCCGCCACGCCCATCACGTCGTCGTGCCCGGCGTGGATGTTGAGGGACTGGCTGGTGAGGGCCCGGGCGCCGACGTGGAAGACCACGGGGAGGCGCTTGCCCGAGATGACGTACAGGACCTCCTTCATGAGGAGCAGGCCCTGGCCGGCCGTGAAGTTCGTGACGCGCCCACCTGCGAGCGCGAAGCCCTCGGCCGCGCTGGCCGAGGAATGCTCGGACTCGGGTTCGACGAAACGGAGGGGAGTCCCCCACAGATTCGTGCGCCCCTCGGCCACGGCGACCTGGTAGACGGCCGCCATCGTCGTGGACGGCGTGATCGGGTAGGCGCACGCCGCCTCCGAGATGCGGGTCTCGACGTGCGCGATCGCCTCTGAGCCGTCAACGATGACCGGGACGCCGGGAAACCGAGGAGGGCGTGAATCACGGAGGGACGCATTTGTACTCATGCGCACAGTGTCCTTCCCGGCTGCGATGGGCGGGACGGGCCGCTCGGCCCCCTGTCAGGGTACGACGGTCGCGTTATCCCCTACGCATGGGGAGGGGACTGCACGCCTCGTCCCGGTGGGCTCCCCGCCCGAGCGGATCGCCGGGCGCAGCGCGCGGCGGCCGTGGTCCCGGGGCCGGTGGCTCCGGCGGCCGGCGGCGCCGGTGGCCCGTGGTCGCGGGGTCCGTCAGTGGCCGGCGGGATGCACGCGGCGCGTGAAGCCGCAGATGCGGCAGGTGGCGATCCCGGTCCGCTCGTCGAGATCGAGCCGCGAGGCGCATCCGTTGGTGCCGCAGAAGAGGCTGCGGTCGAAGCCCTCGCGGGTGCGGCGACGCATCCGGCGGCGGGCGTCGGTCTGGGTGTAGGTGTACGCGTTGTTCACGATGGTCCTTCTGGGCCGCTCCGCGAGTCCTTGCGGCGGCACCTGGCTGTGGGTTCGCGGTCGCGATCAGACGGCGACCGGAACTCCGGTGTCGCGGCGCGCGCGGGGAGCGAAGCTCGACCCGCCGCGGGCGCCGTCGACGTGGTATCGACGGTCGTGATTGTCGCTCCCCCGCGGCAGGGCGTCAAACGTGCGACCGGAACGGTCACGGATACCATTGGCGGATGGACGACGTGATGACCCTGGAGGGCGTCTCGCTCTTCCGGGAGGGACAGCCGATCCTCCGCGACGTGGACTGGTCCGTCCGGGACGGGCAGCGCTGGGTGGTGCTGGGGCCCAACGGCGCCGGCAAGACGACGCTGCTCGAGGTGGCGAGCCTCTACCTCTTCCCGTCGACCGGGCTGGTCACGGTCCTCGGCGCGGTCCACGGGCGCACCGACGTGCGGCCCATGCGGCGTCGCATCGGCTACGCGAGCGCGGCGCTCGCGCGGCTGCTCCACCCCGACCTCACCGTCCTCGAGGCGGTGGCCACCGGCCGCAGCGGCGTCCTCGATCCGTACTGGGCAGAACCGGACGACGACGACCACGCGCTGGCCTCGGCGCTGCTGCGGCGCCTCGGCTGCTCAGCCCTCGCCGGCCACCAGCTCGGCACCCTGTCCGAGGGGGAGCGCCAGCGCGTCCAGATCGCCCGGGCACTGATGGCGTCGCCCGACCTGCTGCTCCTCGACGAGCCGAGCGCGGGCCTGGACCTCGGGGCGCGCGAACAGCTGGTGCGGAGCCTCGCCGGGCTGGCCGCGGACCCGCGGATGCGGGCGATCGTGTTCGTGACGCATCACGTCGAGGAGATCCCGACCGGGTTCACGCACGTGCTCCTCCTGCGGTCGGGACGGGTCCTGGCCGCGGGACCCGTGCAGGAGACGCTCACCCCGAAGCTGCTCTCCGCCTGCTTCGGGCTGCCCCTCGGCGTGGAGGCGCGCAACGGCCGCTGGACGGCCTGGGCGGTCGACGATGCCGCCGACCACGAGGGGTGGCGCGGCGGAACGAGGGCGGGATCCGCCGGCTCGACGCGGGGCGATGGCGCCGCGGCGGCGCGGTCCGGGCAGCCGGGCGGGGGCGGCTCCCCCGGCGATGGGTCGCGCCGTGGGCGGAGACGAGGGGCGGGCCCGGCGGGACCCGGCGATCCCGGCGTGCCGGGCGAGCGGCCGCCGGCCGGGCAGCGGCGTCCTGAGAGCGAGGCCCGTCCTCCGGCAGACACGGCCGCGCCCGGGAGAGGGCGCGAGCCGGCCGCGGCGGGTTCGGGGCCGATGGGGGGCGGCGCCGATCCGGCGGCCCGGAGCGGATCCACCGAAGGGGCCGCGGCCGACGAGGAGCCCCCACCGCCGGGCGACGTCGCACGCGGCGGGCTCGTGCGCGACCCGGACGGTCGCCTGAAGGCATTCCGGCCGCTCGATCCGGCGGCGCGCCTGGCCGCCCTGGACCGGTTCCTCGACGCGTACCTGGCCGGCGAGTTCTTCGAGGCGCACGAGATCCTGGAACCGGGGTGGATGGGCACGGACGATCCGGCCGAACGCGCCCTGCACCAGGGACTCATCAAGCTCGCCGCGGGCGGCGTGCACGCCGTCCGCGGCAACCCCGAGGGCGTGCGCCGCAACTTCGCGGGGGCCGCGAGGCGTCTCGCGATGGTCCCGCCCGAGGCAGACGACGTACTCGGCGCGGCCCTCGCCCGGGTGGACCTGGCTGCCATCCGGGCGTGGCTCCAGGCGACGCTGGAGGAACTGGAGGCCGCTCCCGACGAGGCGGCCGGCGCCGCGGTGGCGGGCCGGGTCGCGGCGACGCCCGCACCGGTGCGGCGCTCGCCCGGGGACGTGGCGACCGCCGGGTCCGTTCCCACGGCGCCCGGCCCGGCCGCCGGGTCGAGCGCCGTGTCGCCGGGCGGCGACACGTCCGCCACCTGAGCCGTCCGGGAGCCGCTACGCGCGCTCCGGGGTCGGCAGCTCAAACCGATCGATCGCCCGCTCCGCGAGCATCCGCCCGATCGCCAGCGAGGCGGTGGCGGCTGGGGACGGGGCATTGCGCACGTGGAGGATCCCGTCGCCCTCACCGAGGCTGAAGTCGTCCACCAGCCGCCCATCGATCGCCAGCGACTGCGCCCGCACCCCGGACGGGCCGAACTCGAGGTCGCCGGCCCGCAGCTCGGGGACGTAGCGCTGCAGCGCGCGCAGGAAGGCGGTCCGGGAGGCGTCCCGCCACATTTCGGCGAGCCCGGTCCGGACGTAGGGGAGGGCCATGCGCCAGAGGCCCGGCCAGGCCAGGGAGGCGGCGGCGTCCCGTGGCGAGAAGGCGAGCCTGCGGTAGCCCTCGCGGGCGAAGGCGGGGACCGCGTTGGGCCCCGCCCAGACCTCGCCGTCGGGCCGCCGGGTGAAGTGCACGCCCAGGAAGGGGAAGGCCGGGTCGGGCACCGGGTAGACCAGCCCGCGCACGAGCGGGCGGGCGGCGGGGCGGAGGTGGTAGTAGTCGCCGCGGAACGGCACGATCCGCTCGCGGCCCGCGTGGCCGGTCATCGCTGCGACCCGGTCCGACTGCAGGCCGGCGCAGGCGATCACCCCGCGCGCCAGAAACGGATCGCGCGGGGTGGAAACCAGCCAGGCGCGACCCGTCGGGGAGCCCGACACGCGCCGCAGCGCCGTCACCCGGTGGTCGGTGAGGATGCGGCCTCCCGCGGCCCGGATCTCGTCGGCGAGCGCCACGGAGACCTGCCGGTAGTCGATGATGCCCGTCTCAGGCACCCAGAGCGCCGCCAGTCCGCGGACGTGGGGCTCGATCTCGCGGATCCGCTCCGGCCCTACGCGCTGCAGGCCCTCGATCCCGTTGGCGCGCCCCCGGGACTCCAGGTCGGCCAGCCGCGGCAGGTCGGCCTGCTCCACGGCCACGACCAGCTTGCCGGTGCGCTCCCGGGGGATGCCATGCGTGTCGGCGAAGCGCTCGAGCTCCGCCTTGCCCTGACGGCACAGGCGCGCCTTGAGCGACCCCGGGCGATAGTAGAGCCCCGAGTGCATGACCCCGCTGTTGCGCCCGGTCTGGTGCATCGCGACATCGGTTTCCTTCTCGAGGATCGCCAGCGAGATCGCCGGCGCGCGCTCGAGCAGGGCACGGGCGGTCGCCAGGCCCACGATCCCTCCGCCGATCACGACCACGTCGTACCGCTCGGTCACCGGGCCCCATCCTTCGTCACCGGACCCGTCCCGTCGCTCCGCCTGCGCATCGCGGACACGATACGCGCCCGGCCGCGTGACGCGCCCCGCCGTGACGCGCCCCGTGGTGCTGCGCCCCACCGCGTGACGCGCCGCGCAGGGCGCCACCGAGCGAGGAGGCAGGGGCGGAGCACCGATCCATCCCCGGCCGGCGCCGGCGTACACTCGCCAGCGCATGGACGAACGCGAAGAACCGTCGGCCGGGCGGGGGCCGTCGTACCGATCAGGCGGCCAGGGTCCCGGCGGCGGGCGCGCGGGGTCGTCCCGGCCCGGACCCCGGCCCGTGGGCGGCAGCGACGGTCGGGGCCGCGGAGACCGGGCGATCCGCCTCGGGGCGAGCGGCCTGCTCGCCGCGGTGGTCATCGGGATCCTGCTGATCCTCACCCTCGGCGGCTCGCTCGTCGACCTCGTCACGGACGGCATGTGGTACCAGAGCGTGGGCTACGCGCAGGTGCTCTGGACCCGCCTGGGAACCCAGCTGGCGCTCTTCGCGGGCGTGGGGATCGCCGTCCTGGTCCTTCTCCTGCTGGACCTCTGGGTGGCCGCGCGACTCGCTCCGCCGCCGCCCCCGGGCGGCGGCACCCTGCGGCACCTGTGGGATCGTCTCAACGAGGCCTCCCGGTACCAGGGCGGGCCGCGCATCTTCGGTCCCTTCGGCCCCGCGGAGCCGATCGTGGTCGGTGGAGAGCCGCTCGAGCCGCCCGACCTCACCCCGCTGGTCACCTGGACCCTGGTGGGCGTCGCTGTCCTGGCCGCCCTGACCGCCGCCGGCGTGGCGGCCGGCTCGTGGGACACCGTCCTGCTCTGGATCCACCGCGTCCCCTACAGCCCCACCGGCCCGTCCGTGACGGACCCGGTCTTCCACCTGGACATCTCGTTCTTCCTCTTCGACCTGCCCTTCCTGCAGCTGGTCCAGGGCCTGCTCAGCGGCGTGCTGCTCGCCGGCCTCGCGATCGCCGCCGCCAGGCACGCCGTCGCCGTGGCCCGCGGCCCGCTGGCGCTCTCGCGGCCGGCACGGGTGCACCTCTCGGTGCTCGCGGGGCTCTGGCTCGTGGTGGCCGCGGCCGGCTACCAGCTCGATCGCCTGAACCTGACCCACAGCACGCAGGGGGTCACCGTCGGCGTCAGCTACGCGGACCAGGCGGCGCGCTTCCTGGCCTACGACGTGCTGTCGGTGGTGGCCGTCGGCGTGGCGGTGGTGCTGGTGGTCGCGGCGTTCCAGCGCCGGTGGTGGCCGGTCGCCGTCGCGATTGGGGCCTGGCTCGTGCTGTGGGTCGGTCTCGCCGGGGTCTACCCGGCCGTCGTCGAGGCGGTCGTGGTGAAGCCCAACGAGCAGGCCGTCGAGCAGCCGTACATCCAGAACAACATCCAGATGACCCGCCTGGCCTACGGGCTCGACCAGTGGCAGGAGGTGCCCTACCAGGGATCCGGCCAGCTCTCGGCGTCGGCCATCCAGGCGGACCAGGCCACCTTCGCCAACGCGAGGCTGTGGGACTACCGCCCGCTCGGTGCCACCATCGACCAGCTGCAGACCGTGCGCCAGTACTACCAGTTCGTCGACGTGGACGCGGATCGCTACCAGATCGCCGGGCAGGAGCGGCAGGTCTGGATCTCCGCACGCGAGATCGCGGCCGAGAACATCCCGTCCGCCCAGAGCTGGGTCAACCAGCGGATCACCTACACGCACGGGATCGGCGCGGTGATGGCGCCGGTCAACGAGGTGACCAGCGACGGCCTGCCCCAGCTCCTCATCAGCAACATCCCACCGCAATCGACCGGCGGCGCCCCCACCATCGCGCAGCCCCGGATCTACTTCGGCGAGAAGCAGAACGGGTGGGTGGTGGTCGACGCGGCCTCGCCGGAGTTCGACTACCCCGTCGCCTCCGGGTCGGGCGCCACGTCGGCCACGGGCGGCGCGAACCAGGCCTACACCCGCTGGACGGGCACCACCGGGATCGGGATCGGGTCGTCGCTGACGCGCCTCCTCTTCGCCCTGCGGTTCCGCGACCTGAACCTCCTGATCAGCGACCAGGTCACGGCGCACAGCCAGCTGCTGTTCAACCGTGCGCTGGCGGACCGCCTGCCGCTCATGGCGCCGTTCCTGCAGTTCGACCACGACCCCTACCTGGTCATCACCGACCAGGGCCGGCTGGCGTACGTGCAGGACGCCTACACCACCAGCCCGGACTTCCCCAACGCGACGCCGGTCGACCCGACCACCCTGCCGGCCGGGAGCGGGCTGGCGGGCGGCTCCTTCGACTACGTCCGGAACAGCGTCAAGATCGTCATGGACGCCTATACCGGCCAGACCACGATGTATGTCGCCGATCCGGCCGACCCGATCATCCGCGACTGGGAAGGCGTCTTCCCGGGCATGTTCAAGCCGCTCTCCCAGGCCCCGAGCTGGCTCGCCGCGCACCTCCGGTACCCCGAGGACCTCTTCGACGTGCAGACCCGCATGTACGCCACCTACCACGTGACGGACCCGGCGACCTTCTACACGCGGAACGATCTCTGGACGGTCCCCTCAGAGCCGACCAGCAGCCAGCAGCTGCCGCTCGAGTCGTACTACGTGGAGATGCGCCTGCCGGGCGGGGCGGCGCCGGAGTTCCTCCTGCTCCAGCCGATGGTCCCCACCAGCCGGCCCAACATGAGTGCCTGGGTCGCAGCGCAGATGGACGGCGCGAACTACGGCAAGGTCGTGGTCTACGCCTTCCCGAAGGACACCTCAATCCTCGGTCCGGCCCAGATCGAGGGCCGCATCGACCAGGACCCCACCATCAGCTCGCAGATCACGCTCTGGAACCAGTCGGGCTCCACGGTCGTGCGCGGCAACCTGATCGTGGTGCCCATCCAGCAGTCGCTGCTCTATCTCGAGCCGATCTACCTGCAGTCGACCAGCATCCAGTTCCCGGAGTTCCAGCGCATCGTGGTCGCCTCGTCGACCGCCGTCGCGTGGGGCACCTCGCTCTCGAGTGCGCTGAACGCGCTGCTGGCCGCCCAGGCCTCCGCCGGCACCGGCACGACCGGGGGGACCACGGGCCCGCCGCCCGGTTCCACGACCCCGGGCGCGTCCTCCGCACCGTCCGCGTCGGCGGCACCGCCGGCATCGCTCGCGCCCTCTGCGGCACCGGCCGCCTCGTCGGGGCCCGCACAGGCGCCTCCCTCGGGCAACGTGCAGGCCCTGGTCGCGTACGCCAACCAGCATTTCCAGGCAGCGCAGTCCGCCCTCCGCGCCGGTGATTTCGCTCGGTACGGGCAGGAGATGGACCTGGTGAAGGCCGCCCTCTCCCAGCTGAGCGTCCTGACCGGCGCATCGCCCGCGCCGTAGGCGGCCGCCCGCGCCGTAGGCGGCCGCCGGGCCATCCGCAGCGAGCGGGGCCGTCCGCAGCGAGACGGGCGGCTGCTATGCTCGCCCCTGATGGAGTTCCACGTCTCGCGCGAGGCGCGCGACCGCTACGGCGTCGGCGATACCCTCTTCTCGCTCAGCGGGAACGTGATCCTCCCCGATTTCCGGGCCACCCGCGAGCTGGCCCGCGCCATGAACCTGGTGCGTGACGCCGCCGCCCATCCCGAGCGGGCGGTGGTGCCCGGCCAGCTCAACGCCATGGGGCTGGTGGACGAGATCCTCCACCACGTCTCGGCCCTGTACCGGCAGCAGCAGGACCCGCGGGCCCTGGCCGGCGCCCTCGCCGTGCTCGATGCCCGCTTCGGCGCGGACGCGGTGGACGCCACGCTGCTCGGGTTCGTGCGCCGGTTCCCCCCGGTGGCGGTCTACCGATCGGAGGTCACGCCCGAGGCCTGGATGGCCGGCGGCACCGAGGGCCTGCCGAACCGGGAGGTCGCGCTGGAGGAGCTGCTGCACCTCTGGCTGGCCAACGTCAACCCCGCGTTCGAGCCGTTCCGCGAGCTGTTCGACGACGGTCCGCTGGCCGGCGAGACGGGATACGCCTCGCTCGTGGAGGCGGTCCGGGACCATTTCCTGGCCAGGCCGCCGTTCGGGCCGGAGCGGCAGCCGCTGGTGGAGATGCTCCGCAGTCCGGCGATCGCCTCGCCCGAGTCGCTGCCGGGCCAGCTGCGCTACATCCGGGAGCGCTGGGGAATGCTGCTGGCCGGGCGGTTCGACGGCCGGCTCACGCTCGGGCTGGACGTGCTCAGCGAGGAGGAGCGCGCCCTCTGGCTCCGCTTCCACGGCCGCGAGGAGCTGGAGGCCGCCGCGCGGGGCCGGCGGGTGGGCGTCTACCAGTTCGGGGACCAGGAGCTGGAGCCGGAGCGCTTCAGCATGGATCGCGACTGGATGCCGCGCCTGGTGCTGCTGGCCAAGAGCACCTACGTCTGGCTCGACCAGCTCGCCCGCCAGTACCGGCGGGAGATCCGGCGGCTGGACCAGGTCCCCGACGAGGAGCTGGACCGGCTGGCCCGCCAGGGCTTCACCGGGCTCTGGCTGATCGGGCTGTGGGAGCGCAGCCGCGCGTCGGAACGGATCAAGAAGCTGCGCGGGAACCCGGAGGCCGTGGCCTCCGCCTACTCGCTGCTCGACTACCGGATCGCCGAGGACCTGGGCGGCGAGGCGGCGTACGCGGACCTGCGGGAGCGCGCCTGGCGTCGCGGGATCCGGCTCGCGAGCGACATGGTCCCCAACCACATGGGGATCGACTCGGGCTGGGTGGTGGAGCACCCGGACTGGTTCCTCTCGCTCGAGCAGCCGCCGTACCCGGCGTACTCGTTCGGCGGCCCGGACCTCTCCTCCGATCCGAGGGTCGGCATCTGGATCGAGGACCACTACTACGACAACAGCGACGCGGCGGTGGTCTTCCGGCGGGAGGACCGGGCGACCGGCGAGAACCGCTTCATCTACCACGGCAACGACGGCACGAGCATGCCCTGGAACGACACGGCGCAGCTCGACTACCTGCGGCCCGACGTCCGGGAGGCGGCGATCCAGACCATCCTGGCGGTCGCCCGCCGCTTCCCGGTGATCCGCTTCGACGCGGCGATGACGCTGGCCAAGAAGCACTACCAGCGGCTCTGGTTCCCCGAGCCCGGCACCGGAGGCGCCATCCCCTCCCGGGCCGAGCACGGCCTGACGCGGGCCGAGTTCGACGAGCGGATGCCGGTCGAGTTCTGGCGCGAGGTGGTCGACCGCGTGGCCGCGGAGGCGCCGGACACGCTGCTCCTGGCCGAGGCGTTCTGGCTGATGGAGGGGTACTTCGTCCGGACGCTCGGGATGCACCGGGTCTACAACAGCGCGTTCATGAACATGCTGCGCGACGAGGAGAACGCGAACTACCGGAGCGTGATGCGCAACACGCTGGAGTTCGACCCGGAGATCCTGAAGCGGTACGTGAACTTCATGAACAACCCGGACGAGCGCACGGCCATCGACCAGTTCGGGACCGGCGACAAGTACTTCGGGATCGCCACCCTCATGGCCACCCTGCCGGGGCTGCCGATGTTCGGGCACGGCCAGGTGGAGGGCTACGCCGAGAAGTACGGGATGGAGTACCGCCGCGCCTACTGGGACGAGCAGCCCAACGACTGGCTGGTGGCTCGCCACGAGCGGGAGCTCTTCCCGCTGCTGCACCGCCGGCACCTCTTCGCCGAGGTGCGCGACTTCCTGCTGTACGACCTGGTCACCCCGGCCGGGCACGTCAACGAGGACGTCTTCGCCTACTCGAACCGCTCCGGAGGCGAGCGCTCGCTGGTCGTCTACCACAACCGGTACGCCGAGGCGCGCGGCTGGATCCGTGGCTCGGTCGGGTTCGCGGTGAAGGGCCCCGGCGACGAGAAGACGATCGTGCGGCGCACCCTGGGCGAGGGACTCGGGCTCACGGCCGAGGACGGGATGTACTGCGTCTTCCGGGACCAGCGCAACGGCCTCGAGTACCTCCGTCCGAGTCGCGAGCTGTGTGAGCGGGGCATGTACGTCGAGCTCGGCGCGTACCAGTGCCACGTCTTCCTCGACATCCGCGAGGTGCGCGACGAGGTGGGCCTCTACGGGGAGCTCGCCCGCCAACTGAACGGTGCGGGCGTCCCCAGCATCGCCGCGGCGCTGCGGGACCTGGCGCTCCGGCCGGTGCAGGAACCCGTGCGCGTGCTCGTCTCGGGTGACACACTGCGCCGCCTGCTCGCGGCACGGCGCGATGCGTCGCAGGGGAGCGGCACGGAGGGCATCGGCGGGCCGGAGGACGGTGCGCTCGACGATCTCGAGGCCCGGTTGCGCCCGGTGGTGGAGGCGGCCAGCCGCGTGGCCGGCGGGTGGGAGGATCCCGCCGCCCTCGTCGACGAGGTGCGACGGCGACTGCGCGTGGTGCTGGGGCTGCCCGGCCTGCAGGGCCCGGGCGGCGCAGGTGCC
>JAJYKX010000021.1:0-6529 GCA_021788175.1 Chloroflexota bacterium | reverse complement strand
GCCGCCGGAGTGGCCGACCTGCCCGGTGCCGCGGGCGAGGCCGCCGGACCCTCCGACGACCCCCGCGAGGCCGATGCAGGGACCGGCGCCGGCCTCACCGGTGCCTCCGGCGAGGGCGACGCGCGGGCGCTGCGGTCTCCGGCTCCGGGGGGCGCCACGGGCGCCGGGTCGACCATGTCCGCGGACCTGTCCACGTCGGCGGTGCCGCCGACGTTCGAGGAGGCCGCCCGGCGCCTCCGTGACGAGTTCCCCGACGACCTGCCCACGTGGGGGGTCCTCATCGACTGGGTCCTGCTCGGGGCGCTGGGCCGGGTCTCCGGCGAGGACGGCGCCGGCGAGCGGAGTCGCGCCTGGCTGGACGAGTGGGGCCTTGCGGACCCGGTGGCCGACGGCCTGCGCGACGCGGGCCTCGACGACGGCGCGGTGGGGCAGGCACTGGAGCTTCTGCGGGTCCTCCTCGCGCTTCCCGACCGGGCGGTGGTGGCCGCGCTGGCCGGACCGCCGGCGGCCGACGAGGAACGGGCCCTGCCCGCGGCGTGCGTCGATGGCTGGCTCTCGGATCCACCCACGGCCCGCCACCTCGGGGTGAACCAGTACGGGGGCGTCACCTGGTTCGACCGGGAAGGCTTCGTCCGTCTCGTACGCTGGTCGTTCCTGCTGCAGGTCGTGGAGCTTCGCCTGCGCGCCTCCTCCGACCTCGCGTTCCGGGGATCCGTCGCGCGGGCCCTGGGGCTGGCGCTCAATCTCGACCGCGCCCGCGAGGCGTCCGGGTACCAGGTGGACCGACTGCGCGCGACCGTGGAGGGCGGCGGGCAGATCTGACGCACGGCCGAGGCGCCGGCTCAGGGGCCGGGCGCCGGTGCCGGGCGTTCTACGGCACGGGGGGCTGCCCGGGCTGCGTCGACGGTGCCGGGCCGCCGTTTCCGCTGTTGCCCCCGTTCCCGCCGGACCCCGTGGTCGGCGGGCCCGAGGCGACGGGGCCCGCGGGCGGAGCGCCCGACGCGCCGGGGGCGGCCGACGCCGCCGGCGAGGGCGACGGCGACGGTGCGACGAAGGCGCACGACGTCCCCGTGGCCGGCAGGATCCAGTTGGTGGTGCTCCAGGGGAACGTCTCCTCCCCGTTGTAGCCACCGTGGTTCTCGAGCCCGGCCCTGGCCCTGGCGACCCACGTGTCGAGGTACGGCTGCCACTGGGGCAGGGGCGCCTGGGCCAGAATGCCGGTCTCCGGCACGCCGGTCGTGCACTGGGCCGGGAGCAGGTGCCCCGCGCCGTCGGTCAGGTAAGTCCCGAACGGCCTCGGCCGCAGGGTGAGCAGCGTGGCGGGATCGTTGAAGCCGGGGATCACCCAGCTCGTGGTGGTCCCGAACGGGCACCCGGGGCCGTTGACGTCGAAGCCGTAGCCGGCGAACTCCCCGAAGTTCGCGCAGACCTGCGCCGGCACGAGCTCGGACGGGCGGGTCCAGTCGATGGCTGGCCACTGCTTCAGCGCGATGGCGTCCGACATGAACTTGTGCCACAGGACGAGCGGCCCCACGTTCGACTGGAAGGCCGAGTTCATGGAGCTGTTGTCGGCGTTGCCCAGCCAGACCCCGGCCACCATCTGCGGGACCATCCCGACGGTGTAGAGGTCGCGGAAGTTCGCCTCGGTCCCCGTCTTGACGGCGGCCGGGCGGCCCAGGTCGGCGAACGGCCCATCCATCCAGCCACGGTTCTTGTTGGCGTTGTCCTGCAGCACGCTCAGGAACTCCCAGGCCAGCCCGGCATTCACCACCTGCGTCCTCGTCGGCGCCGGCGGCAGGACGGTGGTCCCGTCCGGCTGCACGATCCGAAGCAGGTCGTTCTGGCTGACGCGGAGGCCGAGGTTGGACTCCGTCGAGTACATCTCGACCATGTCGGTGAGATGGACGGAGTGCGTGCCGATGGCCAGCGACGGCCCCGACTCACCGGGGGCGAAGGGCACCGTGAGCCCCAGGCGGTAGGCCATGTTCTCCATGGCGGGCACGCCGCCATACGCCATCATCGCCTCCATGGCCGGCACGTTGCGGCTCTCGCGGATCGCCTGGCGGATGGTGATGAGCCCGTTGAAGTCGTGCTCGGAATCGACGCCGACGAAGCCCGGGGCGAGCTTGACCGGGATGTCCCACAGGGTCGACGCGTCGGTGAGGTGCCCGTACTCCATGGCCGCGAGGTACGTGATGAGCTTCCAGGTCGAGCCGGGGGACCGCAGGGCGACGCCCGCGGAATCGAACTGGCCCTGCACCTTCGGGCTGTTGTCGGCGGGATTGACCGAGCCCACGTAGGCGAGGATCTGGCCGGTCGCGGGATCCTGGGCCACCAGTGCCCCGTTGTGGACGTTCAGGTTGGCCGGGAGCCCCGCGACGAACGATGTCACGTCGTGCTGGGCGATCCGCTGGAGGTTCCAGTCGAGCGTGGTGATCACCTTGCAGCCGCAGGACGCCAGGGCCTGGTACCCGCCCATCATCTGGCTGGCTTCCGCGATCACCCGGTTGGTGAACCACGGCACGGGCGGCGGATGCGGCGCCCACTTCCTGAGCCCGAGCGGCGCGTGCTCGGCGGCGGTCCGCTGGGCGGGGGTGATCACTCCCGTGGTGACCATCGCGTCCAGCACGGCGTGCTGCCGCTCGGCCGCGTCCCGCGGGTGCAGGAAGGGGTCCAGGGCCACCGGTGCCTTGGGGAGCCCGGCCAGCATCGCCGCCTGGGCCAGCGTCAGCTTCGAGAGCGGCTCGTCGAAGTAGTGGCGCGCCGCTGCGTCCACGCCGTACGCCTGCTCCCCGTAGTACACGGTGTTCAGGTACAGCTCCATGATCTGCTGCTTGGAGAGCGCCTGGCTGGCCTGGATCCCCAGCAGCGCCTCGCGAACCTTGCGCGCGAGGGTGGGCTGACTGCCCGTGATCAGCAGCTTCACGAGCTGCTCGGTGATGGTGGACCCGCCCTGGAGCTGGCCGCCGGACACGTCGTTCAGGGCGGCCCGCGCGATGGCCGGGATGTCGATCCCCGGGTTCGTCCAGAAGCCGCGGTCCTCGATCGACACGGTCGCGTCGACCACGTTCGTGGGGATCTGCGCGAAGGTCACGTAATCCCGGTCCTGCGTGTAGATGGTCGCCAGCACGTGCGTCCCGGTGCGGTCGTAGATGCGCGTGGTCTGGGGCAGCGCCGAGCGCGACAGCCGCGCCAGGTCGAGCGGCGAGGGCGAAGTGAGGGCCTGGAGGGTGCCCGCCCCGGCAACCGCCAGCCCGGCACCGGCCGCGGCGAGCCCGGCCAGGAGCGCCACGACGATGCCGGCCGCGAGCCCGGCCCAGGCCAGCGAACTGCGGTGGCGATGGCGGCGCAGCGTCGTCCGGGCGACCAGGACCCGGCGCGCCGGACGCCCGTCGCCGGATCCCGGCTTCATCGATCAGGTTCTCGTGTCAACGCCACTCGATGGTCGGGTCCGGAGGGCGCCGTTTGCGACTCCGCGGGGGGCGTGGGCATAACAAACCGCCGTCATCCGGCGGCGCGGCACGGACGCCCCGCCGCACGGTCGTGACGCAGGCGTAGCGCGGCCGTGACGCAGGCGTAGCGCTGCTGCGCTGCCCGATGCGCGCCTGCAGCCGAGCGCGGACCATACTGTTCCCGAAGTCGGCGCGCTCCCGTCTCCGACGCTCCACGCCGCCGCAGGGCTCCGGAGGACCGGATGACGCCACCACTCCCGGCCCGCCGTCGGGTGGACGGGCAGGCAGCTCCCGGGCCGCGGTCCACTGCCGCCGGCCGTGGGGAAGATCCCGCGGGCGACCGCGCGATCGGCGCCCGGGCCGCGCGGCGCGGCGTGGGCAGCGGCCGGACCAGGCGGCACCTCGCGCGCTTGCGGCAGGGGCTGCCCCGGATCACGCTGCTGCTCCTGATCACCGCCCAGCTCGCGGACCTGGCCACGTTCGGGGTGGCGGTCCACGCGCTCGGGATCGACGGGGAGATCGGCCCGCTGCGGGTCGTGTACCGGATGGCCGGCTTCGGCGGCGTCGCCCTGGCCAAGCTGCTGGCGCTGGCCGCGATGATCGTGATCCTCGAGTTGTACAACCGGCGGACCGGCGGGGGCAGGTGGCTGGGGATCGTGGTGGCGCTGATGGGGATCCTCGGGGCGGCCACCAACGTGCTGGCCCTGCTGTAGGTGTCGGGCCGTCCCGGCGGGCGTCAGAAGCCGGCGGGCGTCAGAAGCCGGCGGGCGCCAGAAGCCGGCGGGCGTCAGAAGGGGGGCCAGGGGATCGCCGGCCGCTCCGGGTCGGGCTGCGGGAACCGCCCGGAGGCCAGGAGATCCTCCAACCGGCGCGAGATGGCGGCCACTTCGCGTCGCGAGAGCAGCTCGCGCAGGCTCGCGCCGAGCTCGCCATCCAGGGCGGTCCGCAGTCGCTCCAGCGTGCCGCGTTCCTTCGCGCCGAGCGGGCGGCCGCGCCAGCCCCACAGGACCGTGCGCAGCTTGGGCTCCGCGGCGAAGCAGATCCCGTGGTCCACGCCGTGGACGTGGCCGCCCGGGACCGGCAGCAGGTGGCCGCCCTTCCGATCCGCGTTGTTGACCACCGCGTCGAAGAGCGCGATGCGGCGCAGGCGCCGATCGCTTCGCCTCACCAGGTCGACCACGTCGACCGACTCGTCGACGTCCACCCAGCGCTGCACCATGCCGCGCCCGAACGGACCGTCGCGCAGCACGGTGGGGGGCGCGATCGCCCACCCGGCGGCCTCGGAGACGAGATAGGCGGCGCGCTCGCGGTTGGCGAGGGTGCCGACCGGGAAATCCCACAGCGGGCGCTCGCCGCGCACGGGCTTGTAGACGCACGCCAGCTCCGCCTCTGCGCCGTCGGGACCAGGGCCCCGGACACGGCAGTAGAGGACAGCGTTCGAGGCATCCACCAGGCGCCCGACGATCTCGAGCTCGCCCTCGCCCAGGATCCGCAGCGCCTCTGCCGTGGCGGGGGCAGGCGGCCGCGCGGGTTCCCGGCTCGCTGCTCCCCGCTCGTCGCCGGCCATGTCAGTGGATGTGGCCGTTCCTCCGCGGGCAGATGTGGCCCTCCGGGTTCAGCGGCATGCCGCAGAACGGGCAGGGCGGACGGCCCGCGGCGACCACGCGCTGTGCGCGATCAACGAAGGCGCGGGCGACACCGGCCGGGATGTGCACGCGCAGCAGGTCGGGCCCCTCCGAGGCGTCGTCCTCGTCCTCCTCGTCGGGTTCGTCCTCGCCGTCCTCGACCTGGGCCCGTGCCTCCACCACGATCGCGTGCTCCTCACCGTCCCAGGCCAGGAGCATGGTCCCCACCCGGAACTGCTCGACCAGGGGTTCGTCGAGCGGCTGGGTGTCCTGCAGCGCCTCGGGCAGCTCGGCGGGCACGTCCACCCCCCGCCGACGCATCTCGTCGAGCAACTGGCCCATCCGCTCGGCCAGCACCACGACCTGCTCCTTCTCGACGCCCACGCTGACAAGCCGGGTCCCGCTTCGCGCCTGCAGGAAGAAGGTGCGGTGTCCCGGCTCCCCCACCGTCCCGGTGGTGAAGCGATCGGGATCGTCGAACGTGAAGATGCGTCGAGGCATCGGTCCTCCGTGGTGCAGCGGTGCCGCGTCGGGCGAGTCTACGACGCCCGGCCCGCACCGCCTCCGACGACGGCATCGCTGCCGCGGTGGGAGCGGCGCCTGCGCGGGCGCAGATCCTCCAGGTCGCCCGTGTCGTTCACCCGGACCACGAACGGCCGCAGCTCCTCGTAGCGGACCACGCTGAGCGAGCACGGGTCCACGTGGACCCGCTGGAACTGGTCCAGGTGCATGCCGAGCGCGTCGGCCAGGATCGCCTTGATCACGTCACCGTGGCTGCAGAGCGCCCAGGTGGCGTCGGCACCAAGGCGCGTGTTCCAGTCGCGCACGGCAGCCACTGCCCGTGCCTGCGTGTCCCGGAGCGCCTCCCCGCCGGGGAAGGTCGCGGCCGACGGATGCACCTGGACGACCTTCCAGAGCGGCTCGCGCGCCAGCGACCGCAGGTCCCGGCCGGTCCAGTCGCCGTACTGGACCTCGGCCAGGCGCTCGTCGGTCTCCGGCGAGCACGCCCGGCCCTCGGCCACGATGGCCGCGGTCTCCAGGCAGCGTTCCAGGGGGGACGACACGATCGCCGCCAGTGGCACCGGGTGCAGACGATCGCGCAGCGCGGCGGCCTGGCGGCGCCCGCGCTCGTCCAGGTGCACCCCCGGCGTCCGGCCGGTGAGGAATGTTCCGGTGGCCGCGGTCAGGCCGTGCCGGATGAGCAGGACGGTCGTCACCCCGTCATGGTACGTGGACGGCGAGGGATCGCCCGCGGAGGAGCCGGAGTGCATGCCGCGGGGCAGGACCGCGCAGTCGCCGGCGGCCGCGCCCTGCGCGGCCGTGCCCTACGCGGCCGCGCCTACGCGGCCGGCTCGTCGCTCTCCCGGCCGATCGCGCGCTCCAGCCAGGGGAACCACGCCAAGAGCGCGACCAGCACGCCCTCCGCGGCGCTGGACGGCACCACCAGGTCGG
>JAJYKX010000020.1 GCA_021788175.1 Chloroflexota bacterium | reverse complement strand
CCACGCTGCTGGGGCTCGGGCTGGGCGTCGACTACTCGCTGCTGATGACGAGCCGGTTCCGGGAGGAGCTCGCGCGCAGGGGAGGCGGGCGGCGGCCCGACGGATCGGTCGACCGGGCGGCGGTCGAGTCGGCGGTGACGGTCACGGTCGCGTCGGCCGGACGGGCCGTCTTCTTCAGCGGCCTGACGGTGCTGCTCGGGCTGAGCGGGCTGCTCCTCTTCGAGTTCATGATCCTGCGATCGGTGGGGGCCGCCGGCGCCATCGTGGTGGGGCTCGACGTGGCCGCGGCGCTGACCCTGCTCCCGGCGCTCCTGACCATCGCGGGCCCCCGCATCGACGCACTCGCGGTCCGGCGTCTCCGGCATCGTGACCCGGAGGCAGCGGAAGGGGGATGGGGACGCCTGGCGCGCTGGGTGATGGCACGGCCGGTGCGCGTCTTCGTCCCGACCCTGGCGATCCTCGTGGTGGTCGGGCTGCCGTTCCTGCACGCGCGTTTCAACGCTCCCGACGCGAGCATCCTCCCGCCCAGCGTGCCGTCGCGGCAGGCGTACGACCTGCTGGTCCGAGAGTTCGGGCCCGGCGAGTTCGATCCGCTGCTGCTGGCGATCCACACCACCGGCCCGGTCACCACGCCGGCCAACATCGGTGCCCTGTACGACTGGTCCCGCCGGCTGGCCGCCGACCCGAGCGTGGTGCGCGTCGAGGGGATCGTCAACCTGGACCCGCGGCTGACGAGGGCGCAGTACCAGCTCCTCTACGCCGCGCCGGGGGGACCGCCCGACCGGTTCGTGGCAAGCCAGCTGCAGGCGACGACGCGCGGCGACCTGACCACCTTCTCGATCTACACGCCCTACGACCCCAACCGCGCCGCGTTCCACACCCTGGTGGATGAGCTGCGCAACCCGTCCTCGCCGCTCGCACCCCCGCCGGGGATCTCGGTCCAGGTGGCCGGAGGGGCGGCCGACGTCACCGACGTGGTGAACGCCGTGGCCGCGGAGTTCCCGCGCACGGCCCTCTTCATCATGCTCACCACCTACCTCGTGCTCTTCCTGCTGCTGCGTTCGGTGGTGCTGCCCTTGAAGGCCCTGGTGATGAACACCCTCTCCATCGTGGCCAGCTTCGGCGCCCTTGTGTGGATCTTCCAGGACGGGAACCTCTCGCGGCTGCTCGGCTTCCAGCCGCTGGGGTTCGTGGAGACCACGCAGCCCGTGATCCTCTTCTGCGTCCTCTTCGGCCTCTCCATGGACTACGAGGTCTTCCTGCTCAGCCGGATGAAGGAGGTCTACGACCGGACGGGCGACAACCGCGAGGCCGTGGCCCGCGGCCTCGAGCGCTCCGGGCGGATCGTCACCAGCGCGGCGCTCATCGTGGTCGTGGTCGCCGGGTCCTTCGCCTTCGCCGACATCGTGCTGATCAAGGCGCTCGGGCTCGGGGTGGCCATCGCGGTGGCGCTCGATGCGACGGTGGTCCGGGCGCTCCTCGTCCCGGCGACCATGCGCCTGCTGGGCGACTGGAACTGGTGGATCCCGCGACGCCTGGCGCGCTGGGTCGAGTCGCGGCTGCCCCTGATCGAGGGGAGCACGATCGTGCAGATGATCGCCCTGGTGGCCGTGGCGGCGCTCCTGCTCGCGGCCTGCTCGCCGGAGGGGCGCGTGCTCGGCACCGACCCGACCCCGGTGCCCCGCGTGGCGGTCGCGACATCCACGCCGTCGCCGCTCCCCGACCCGCAGCCGGTGGTCTTCCCGCGCGCCGAGGCGCCCCACAACCGGCTGACGGAGTGGTGGTACTACACGGGACATCTGCGGGCAGCGTCCGGGCAGCAGTTCGGGTTCGAGTTCGTGATCTTCCGCGCCGAGCGGGGCAGCTTCCCGGTCACGTGGGCGGCCCACCTGGCGCTCACCGACCAGTCGGGCCAGCGGTTCGTGTACGACCAGCGCTCGGAGATCGGGCCGCAGGTGGACCTGGCGACCGCCGGCGTGCCCGGCGACCTGCAGCTTCCCGCGGGGATCGGTCCGTCGGCCGGCTTCGCGCTGGGGATCACCGGGCAGCCGAGCGTGACGGCCGCCGGACCGACGGGATCCACCACGGGACCGGGGGGATCGTCCGGCAGCCCGTGGATCATGGCCGGGATCGGCGGGTACGACGTGATCA
Source organism: Chloroflexota bacterium (assembly GCA_021788175.1). Taxonomy (GTDB): domain Bacteria; phylum Chloroflexota; class Limnocylindria; order Limnocylindrales; family CSP1-4; genus JAJYNJ01. Next base: position 22,220 of record JAJYKX010000020.1, on the reverse strand, counting down.
GCGCGACGAGTGCCGCCGCCGGGTTCGGCCTGCAGCTGCGCCTGGACGCGGGCGGGCGCCCGCCGGTCCTGAACGGCACCGACGGCTGGATCGACTTCGGCGCCGCGGGCGGCTCCTACTACTACTCGCGGACGCGGATGTCGGCGCAGGGCGTCCTCACCGTCGCCGGCAGGCGCCTCGCCGTCCAGGGCGACGCCTGGTTCGACCACCAGTGGGGCAACTTCATCGCGGTCGGCGCCGGGGGATGGGACTGGTTCGCCGTCAACCTCGCCGACGGGACCGACCTGATGCTCTCACTGGTGCGCGACACGTCGGGCGGATACCCGCTCGTCTACGGGACCCTGGTGCACCCCGACGGCACGTACCAGAACCTCGATCGGTCGCAGTTCGGCGTCGCGGTGACGGCGCACTGGAGGAGCCCGCAGACCGGCATCACCTACCCGGCGGGCTGGACGATCTCGCTTCCCTCCCGGGGCCTCACGATCCGGCTGCGCCCGACGGTGGCGGACCAGGAGCTGGACACGCGCGCGTCGACGGGCGTCGTCTACTGGGAAGGCTCGCAGGTGGTGACCGCCGAGCTGAACGGCGCGCCGCTGGGCGGCCAGGCCTACGTGGAACTCACCGGGTACACCGCGGCGGGAGCCGCGGGGGGAACCGCGGCGGGAGCCGCGGGGGGAACCGCCGGAACCACGGGGGCCGCGGCGGGAGCCGCGGGGGCCGCGGCGGGAGCCGCGGGGGCGACGACGGCGCCGTAGCTGCGCGGCCGGCAGACCCGCCAGCGGCACATCGGGTCGAGGAAGCCGCGGCGAGTCACACGGCTCCCGGGCAGACAGACCGGTGGGCGGCGTCTCCGCCGCCCACCGGTCTCCTTCCATGAGCGCTGCGCGGCCGCCGTCAGGGAGACGACCCCGCAGCGCAGCGGTTTGTCAGCGATCGCGGTCATCTCCGGGCGCGACGGCTCCGTGCGGGGCCGCGCGGCCGGACGGCCGCGGCAGGTCAGCTCGGCACCACCTCGCCGTTCGCCGGGATCCTCTCGGACGAGGACGACGCGTCCCGCCTGAGCTGCAGCATGAACCGGGTGAAGAGGTAGCCGCCGGTCAGTCCGAAGAGGACCAGGCTGATGATCAGGATCGGCCAGGCCGCCGGGTTCATCCAGCCCTGGTTCGCCGAGAGGACACCGGGGAGCCAGCCGAGGCCGAACGTGCTCCAGATATCCGTCTCGCCGCCGGCCTCGAGGCCGTAGATCTGCGGCACGATGTACAGCACGGACCCGATCACCAGGAGGATGCTCACGAGGCGGAACGCCTGCGGGTCGTCGTCGGCGTCACGCGTCAGCTTGATCACGAGCGCCCAGAAGAGCACGACGGACGCGAGGGGCGCCGTGAGCGGCAGCCCGAGCCCGATGTACAGGTTGGGCATCAGGAAGATCAGGCTGAGCGCCAGGGTCAGGATCATCAGCCCGTCGCGCATCAGCACGTAGGACAGCCACCAGACGTCGCCACCGAAGCGGAGCGTCAGGGTCTGCAGGAAGCGGATGACGTAGGGGCGGCTGAAGTGGACGACGAGCGTGAAGCCCCAGAGGATGGGCAGGATCGCGGCGATCGACAACACCAGCCACCCTTCGCCGCCCTGGACGAATGACGAAGTGATCTGATCAGGGGTCATGGCACGTTCCTCGTCAGCGGGCCTGCGGCCGGCGCGTGTCGGCGATCCGCAGGTTGTAGATGACGGCGTACAGGCCGAGCAGCCCGACGATCGCCGCCGAGATGTACGCGAGCGGCAGGGACACGTTCGTGTTCTGCGAGCTGTCGAGCAGGGCCGCCAGCTGGTTGCTGACGCCGGACCCGATGGTGGTCACCTGGACGCCCAGGAGGTAGGGCACGATGTAGAGGAGCGCGCCGATCCCGAGCAGGATCGTCTGGAGGCGGAACGCGCGCGGATCGGCATCGCCCTTCGTCGTGAGCTTGATCACGAGGGCCGCGAACGCGCACGCCGCGGCCAGACCGCCGGTGATCGGAAGGTTGTCCGCCCTGACCACGTCTGGGTAGAAGAAGATGAAGCTGCCCAGGAAGACCTGGACGACGAGCAGGTCACGCAGCGCGACGTAGATGATCCACCACAGGTCGGCGGCGAGCCGGAGGGTGAACTTCTGCAGGGTCGCGAGCATGTACGGGCGCGCGAGGTGCAGCGCCACGACCAGCATCCAGAGCAGGACGAGGGCCGCGGCGATCGTCCCCTCGACGAACGGCTCGCCGACGTTGATGAAGGCGTTGATCTCGTTCTGTGTCACCGCTGTGCTCCTCCAGTCGTGCTGCCGGCCACCGCTGCGGCGCCGGGCGCCTGGTGGACCGGGGCTGGCACGGGTCGTGCGTCGCGCGGCCCCCGGCCGGTGACGACCTGCACCACCCCGCAGCTGTAGACGGCGTCGCAGCGGAAGCACCGGGAGGCCTCCGCCCGCGCCGCGGTCTCGTCGAAGCCGGGCTCGTTCGCCGTGAACGACCCGGGCACGTAGTCCGGATGCCCGACGCGGGCGCGCGGGCGAGCCGCCAGGTCGAGCCTGAGCTGGCGATCCGCCGCCGTGCGGTACCGCACGGCGGCGAAGATCTCCGCCTCCCCGTCCCGGGAGCCGGAGAGGTACTCGTGGATCGAGGCGGCCGCGCGACGGCCGTTCGCCACGGCGTCGATCACGGTCTTCGGACCGGACACCACGTCGCCGCCGGCGAAGACGCCCGCGCGCCCCGTGGCCAGCGTGCGGGGATCGGCCATGATGCCGGCCCACGAGCTGACCTCGATCCCGGCGCCGGGCGGCAGGATGGAGGGATCCGGTTCCTCGCCGATCGCGACCAGGATGGTGGAGCAGGAGATCTCGACCTCGCTCCCCGGGACCGCCTCCCAGACGGTCCGGCCGGCCTCCATGCGGCTGGTCGGCCTCTGGAGCCGGCAGCGCACCGAACCGGCGTGCCCGTTGCCGAGCACCTCGTCGATCACGACACCTTCGCGGATCGCGATCCCTTCGCGTTCGGCGGCCTCGACCTCCTCGCGCTGGGCGGGCATGTCGGCCCGGCCGCGGCGGTAGAGGACGGTGACCGAGTCGGCACCGCTGCGCAGCGCCGACCGCGCGGCATCCATCGCCGTGCTGCCGCCGCCGACCACGACCACCGGACCGCTGAGGCGCGGGTCCTCGCCGAGGTTGACCTGCTTGAGGAAGAGCGTGGCGGGGACCACGCCCGGGAGCTGGTCGCCGGGCACCCCGAGCCGCCGGCTCTTGGAGGCGCCGGTGGCGAGGAAGACCGCCCGGAAGCCCTGGGCCTCCAGGTCGCTCAGGCTGAAGTCCCGGCCCATCGCGCTGTCGAGCCGGAGCTCGACGCCCAGTCCGACGATCCGGTCGATCTCCTCCTGGAGCACCTCGCGCGGGAGGCGGTACGAGGGGATGCCGATGGCCATCATGCCGCCGGGCACGGGCATCGCCTCGAAGACGGTGACCGAATACCCGAGGCGGGCCAGGTAGTAGGCCGCCGACATGCCCGCCGGGCCCCCGCCCACGATGGCGACACGCTCGGACCGGCGCCGCCTGGGCGGCTCCACCGCCGGGAGCTTGCCGTGCTCGGCCGCGAAGCGCTTGAGGGTGCGGATGGAGACCGGCTCGTCCAGGGTTCCGCGCCGGCACGCCGTCTCGCACGGTGCCGTGCAGATCCAGCCGCACACGGAGGGGAAGGGGTTCACCTCCGCCGCGACCGCGTACGCGTCATCGAAGCGGCCCTGCGCGATCAGACCGACGTACCGGCCGGCGTCGGTGCCCGCGGGGCACGCCATCTGGCAGGGCGCCTTGGGATCCTGGCTCTCGCCGACCATCGAACGCCAGGTCTGCCAGGGCTGCGGGCGCTCGCTGGTCCGCCAGGTGAAGAGCGGTGCCGAGGGAGACGGGTGGTCCGACTTCAGCACCTCGCGGGTCGCCTCGCCGAGCGGGATCCAGGCGGGCGGCTCGGTGGCCGCGACGGGGAGGGTGATGGGGCCCTGGCGCGGCGCCAGCGGCGTCTCGCCGGCGACGGTGTCCAGGTGGACCACCAGCACCGGGCACTCGCGGACGCAGATCCCGCAGCCGATGCACTCCCCGACCTGCGTCGGGTACTCCATCATCCAGCGCAGGGGCGGGATCTCCGCCCCGCCGGCCTCGACGCCGGCACGGTTCGGCCGCGTCATGTCGAGCGCCTGCACCGGACACACGTCCATGCAGACGCCACAGTTGAAGCAGCCCTTCGAGTCGATCGTGATGCGGTAGCCCATGCAAACCTCCGGTGCCGGTCGTGGCCGAAGGATGCCGGGGGCGGGCGCCCGGGCCCACACGCGATCGGAGAGGCGGGCGCGATCTCGACAGGGGGGGAGCATGGGCCGGATGGCCCGGGCCGTTCAGGCCTCCGATCGGGACGGCGATGGGCCGTTCGGATCGCCCGGGGACACCGCGGCGGTCAGTCGCCGGGGATGAGCCCCTCGCGCACGGCGCGGGCCGCCAGCTCCGTGCGGCTCTGGGCGTGCAGCTTCTCCAGGATGTTCTTCAGGTGGAACTTCGCCGTGTTCTCGCTGATCCCGAGCCGGGACGCGATCTCCTTGTTGCGCAGCCCCTGGGTGACCAGGCGAAGCACCTCGATCTCCCGCTCGGTGAGGCGGTCCGGGTCTGCCGGCAGGTGCGGCCGGTCCGGGCGCAGGAACTCGTCGATGATCCTGGCCGCGGTGGCCGGCGTGATCGCCGCCTCCCCGCGCCCCACTGCCTCCAGCATGGAGCGGAGCTGCGAGCTCTCCAGGTTCTTCAGCAGGTACCCCTGGGCGCCGGCCTTGATCGCGGTGAAGAGGTCCTCCTCGTCCTCGCTGACGGTGAGCATGACGATCGCGACCTCGGGGTGCTCGGTCTTGATGCGCTGCGTGGCGGCCAGCCCGGAGAGGCCGGGCATGCGGACGTCCATCAGGACCAGGTCCGGGTGCAGCCGATCGGCGAGCGCCACGGCCTCCTCGCCGTTCGAGGCCTGGCCAACCACCTCGTGCCCCCATGCCGCGATCAGGGATCCCACCCCGTCGCGGAACAGCGTGTGATCGTCCGCCAGCAGCACCCGCATCAGGCCACCCTCCTCCCGGTCGTCCCGGCCAGCGGGACACGGAGCACGACCTTCGTGCCCTGTCCCGGCGCCGGCTCGAAGACCAGCTTCGCGTCGATCACCGACGCCCGCTCGCGCATCGTCCGCATCCCGTAGTGGGGCCAGTCGCCCGCCGGCCCGTCGGCCGTGACCATGCCCCGTCCATCGTCCTCGATCTCCACCACCAGCGATCCATCCTGCACCCCGAGCCCGATGCGGACGCGCTGCGCGGCGGCATGCTTGCGCACGTTGGTGAGCGCCTCCTGCACGATCCTGAACACCTGCGCCTGGACGTCCGGGGCCAGGACCAGCTGCCGCGCGGAAGGCGACGCCTCGACGCGGGTGACCAGCTTGGATGCCTCCGAGAAGCGCTCCGCGTACTCCTCCAGGGCTCCCGCCAGGCCCCGCTCGGGCGGGATCGGGCTGGAGAGGCCCAGGATCGCCTCCCGCACGTCGACGTACACCGATCGCGCCGCCACCGAGAGCTGTGCCAGCTGCGACCGGGCGGCGTCGATGCGACCCGTGGCGAGGAGCTCCTCCACGGCCTGCGACTTGGTATTGACGTACCCCAGGACCTGGGCCAGGCCGTCGTGCATCTCGCGGGCGATGCGCTCGCGCTCGCCCCGGACCGCCATCTCGCGGAGCTCGCGCTGCAGGCGGTCGTTCTCCAGGGCGATGGCCGCCTGGTTGGCCAGGGACGAGAGCATCTCCACGTCGTCGACGCCGTACGCCCGCGTCGCCCGGGAGCCGACCGCGAGGGTCCCGATGGTCCGCTCCCCCAGCCGCAGGGGCGCCGCCATGTTGGAGACGAGGTACTGGGGCCGGATGAACGGCCGGAAGTCCTCGCCCGGCTGTCCCGCCACCGCGTCCACCGCCTCGCCCGGCCCGCTGGACGCAGCGAGCCGCAGCTCCCCGGACGGTGAGGACAGGGCGAGGACGGCGACGTCGGCCCCGAGGAGACGGCGCGCGTTGTCCACGACGGCACGCAGCACCTCGTCGATGTCCACGAGCGCCGTCATGGCGACGCTCACGCGGTGCAGGGCGGCAACCGCCGCGTGCCGCTCCTCCAGCTCCCGGTTGCGCTGGCGCAGGGTGCCGGCCAGCTGGTCGATCAGGTGGAACGCGTACCGGCCGTAGCCGATCGCCAGGACGGACACGACCGTCATCACCAGGATCGTGTCCCGGGGAAACGGCAGGTGGGGGTCGAGGATGCTGTCGCTGGCCACCTCGATCACGCCGACCACCAGGACCGGCACGAGGACGGCGAGCCAGCGTCGCGGGAATCGCATCGGCAACAGGGTACCCCGTTCCCGTCGCGCCACCCCGTTGGCACTATCCACAGGGGTGTCAGGCGGCTCCCGTGGCTACCCGAACGGGGGGCGGAGCATCGTCGCGGGGCCCGGACCCGGCGCCCGGGCGGGGTGCCGCGGCGTCCGGGCGGGGTGCCGCGGCGTCCGGCGCCGTGGCCGTCGGGGGGCCGGACGGACGCGGCTACGCACCGCGAGCCTCACCCGACCGCCGCCAGGGCCTCCAGCGCGCGCGGGAGATCGGCCCGGCCGAACCCGAGCCGGAACCGGTCCGGGGCGCACCCGAAGGCGGGTCCCGGCGCCACCACGACACCGGCCCGGTCCCGCCAGTGCGCCAGGACGGCATCCGGGTCGCCACCGTGCGCCGCGAGCACCCCGGGGGCGATGCGGGCGACGGAGATGGTCGTGCCGGCGGGGCGCTGCCAGGCGAAGAGCGCCGGATGGGCCGCGACGAACGCCTCGAGGCGCGCCTGGTTCTCCGCGCACCGGCGCCGCGTCCGCTCCCGGAGCGTCCGCTCGGCCCGCAGCGCGATCGTCGCCAGCACCTCGGACGGGCCGGCCGCGCAGAGCGTCGTGTAGTCCTTGATCGCCATCGCGTGCCTGCGCAGCGCGCGATCGCCGGTGACGAGCCAGCCGATGCGCAGTCCGGCCAGCCCGTACACCTTGGAGGTGACGCCCACCGCCACGGCCCGCCCGGAGCGCTCCGTCACCGACGGCGGCGTCTCCCCTTCCCACTCGAGCCCCCGGTAGACCTCGTCGCCGATCGCCCGGATGCCGAGCTCCTCGCAGCGCGCCATGATCGCCGACAGCTGGTCCGTGGTGGCCACCACCCCGGTCGGGTTGTGCGGCACGTTGAGCACGAGGACCGCCACGCCCGGCCGCAGGGCGTCCATCAGCCGCTCGAAGGGGAACCGCCACCCATCGCCCCGCTCCTCCACCGGGACGAGCGCGAGGTCCGCGCCCATCGCGCGGGGTACCTCGTGGAGCGACTGGTACGCCGGCGTCAGCGCGACCACCCGATCGCCGGGGACGATCGTCGCGGCGAAGGCCAGCATCAGCGCCTCCGCGGCACCCACCGCGACCAGCACGTCGTCCGCGGTGCGACCGGCGTACAGGGCGGCGATGGCGGCCCGGAGGTCCGGGTCGCCGGCGGCGGTCCGGTACCCCAGCCGGAGCCGCCCCCACCGCTCGCGCTGCTCGTCGTCGGCCAGCGCCAGCAGCTCGTCCAGGGAGAGGGTCTCGGGATCCGAGGAGCCCATCTGGAAGGGGAGGTCGAACTCGAAGCGGTCGAAGAAGCGCTCCAGGGCGAAGTCCGGCATGGTCCCCAGTCGGGGCGCCGGGGCGGAGCCACGGGTCGCGTCCGGCCCCCCGGTCGAGCCGGCAGATCCGCTCGGGCCGTTCGAGCCGGTCATCAGCGCGGCTCCCGCGCACGGTCGATCTCGGAGCGCGTCGGCATCCCTTCGCGCGCACCGGGCCGCAGGGTGGTCAGTCCGCCCGCGGTCCGCCCGCGCCGGACCGCCTCGACGAAGGGACGGCCCTCGGCGAGCGCCGCCCCGAGCGCCCCGTTGAACGCATCCCCCGCACCCACGGTGTCCACGGGCTCCACCTCCAGCGCACGAAAGACCTGCTCCACGTCGGGGCCGAGCGCCATGACGCCGTGGGCGCCCAGCGTCACGGCGATGCGCAGCTCGCGGTCGGCCGCGGCGAGCCGGTGCGCGGCACCCGCAGGGTCGCCCTCGAAGCCGGGCACCAGTGCGTCCAGCTCGACCCGGTTGGGGGTCACGTGGGTGGCCAGGCGCAGCAGCGCCGGCGGGACGTCCCGTGCGGGCGCGGGGTTCAGCACGAAGCTCGCCCCGGCGACCTTCGCCACGAACGCGGCCGCGAGGACCGCGTCGATGGGAACCTCCAGGCTCGCCAGCAGGACCGACCCAGGGCCCAGCAGCCCGGTCAGGCCGCGCTCCACGTCGGACGGGGTCAGCGTGGCGTTCGCCCCCGGCGCGACCGAGATCTGGTTCTCGCCCGCCGGATCGACGGCGACCAGCGCGACACCGGTGGCGACCCCGGGACGGACCAGGACGGCCGAGCAGTCGATGCCCTCGCCCGCCAGGGCCGCGACGGCCTCCCGCCCGAAGGCGTCGTCGCCCACGGCGCCGACCATCGCCACGGAGCCCTCGCACGGTCCACCGCGCAGGGCACGGGCTGCCGCAACGGCCTGGTTGCCGCCCTTGCCCCCGTGGTGCATCGCGAAGACGCCGCCCACCACGGTCTCCCCGGGCACGGGGAGCCGCGCCCCGCTCACGACCATGTCCACGTTGATGGCGCCGAGGACCACGACGCCCGCCGGCGCCCTCGCGGGCGCGTCGGCCGTCATCCGGTGATGAACTCCCCGCCGTCGATGCCCAGGATGTTCCCGGTCATCCAGTCGGTGCCCTCCCGCGAGAGCGTCACGATGGCCCGCGCGACGTCGTCCGTGGTGGTGAGCCGCCCGCTGGGGTTGCGGCGACGGGCCACGTCCATCAGCTCGTCGCGCTCGGGGATCTGCATCAGCGCGTGCGTCACGGTCACGCCGGCCCGGATGGCGTTGCAGCTGGCGCCGATCCCCCGGCGGGCCAGCTCCATGGCCAGCTGGCGGCAGTGCGACTCGAGCGCCGACTTGGCCGCGCTGACCGCGCCGTAGCTGCCGACGACCCGGGACGAGCCCTCGCTGGTCATCGCGTAGATGTGCGACCCCGCCTCGATGAAACCGGCGCGCACCAGGTCCTGGGTCCAGTAGACCAGGCTGTGCGCCATGACGTCGAGCGTCATCTCCATGTTCTTGCGGGTGATCGCGTCGCCCGGGTCCGCGGCCAGGAACGGCTTGAGCGTCCCGAAGGCCAGCGAATGGAGCAGGACGCGGACGTAGGCGTGGTGGCCCGCCTCGCCCGACCGGGAGAACCGCTCGCGCAGCGACTCGATCACGCGTGACCGCTGCTCGTCGTCGGCGGCGTTGACGTTGAAGAAGAGGGCCTCGCGGCCGAGCGCGGCGATGCGCGACCGGAGCTCCTCCACGTGCGCCATGCCGGACCGGCGATCGAGGTGGACGCCGGCGATGTTGTACCCGTCGGCGGCGAGGGCCAGGGCGGTCGCCTCACCGAACCCGCTGCTGGCGCCAAGGATCAGCGCCCACGGCTCGCGCTCGTCCGCCACTGCATGCCTCCTCCCGCTGGATGGTCGCGGCCGAGTCTAGCAGCGCGTGCCCGGACGTCTCCGCGCCGTCACACCGCGCCGGTGTCGTGCCCCGCGCAGTCCGCGCCGTCACACCGCGCCGGTATCGTGCATCCGGCGGATCGCCCGCCGCCCGAACTCGAGTTCGGCGAGGACCTCGTCGGTGTGCTCGCCGAGGAGCGGGGGCGCGGTGCGCACCCGCGCGGGCGTGGCTGCCAGCTTGAACGGGATCCCGGTGGTCCGCAGCGTCCCGATGGTCGGGTGCGCCACCGACTCGACCATCCGGCGGGCCTCCGCCTGGGGGTCCGCGAAGACGGCCGCGAGGTCGTTGATGGGCCCGCTGGGGACCTCCGCGGCAAGCAGGCGCTCGATCCAGTCGGCCGACGACCGCGTGACGAAGCGGGCCGACAGGAGCTCGCGCAGCGCGATCCGGTGCTCGACGCGCGCGCCATTCGAGGCGAACCTCGGGTCGCCGGCCAGGTCCGGCGCGCCGATCGCCTCGCAGAACCGGGGCCACTGGCGATCGCTTCCCACGGCCACCGCGATCGACCCGTCCGCGGTCCGGAAGGTCTCGTACGGGGTGATGTTCGGATGGCGATTCCCGAGCCGTCCCGGCACGGTCCCGCCGACCAGGTAGTTGCCGGCCTGGTTGGCGAGCCACGCGATGGTGGACTCGAAGAGGCTGATGTCGATCCGCTGGCCGGGGGCGCCGGCGCCTCGTGCGCGCCCGAGCAGCGCCGCCAGGATCGCGACGGCCGCCAGCATGCCGGTCGCCAGGTCGACGATCGCCACGCCGACCTTGGTCGGTTCGCCACGGTCCTCGTCCGGCTGTCCCGTGATCGACATGAGCCCGGCCATCGCCTGGACGATGAAGTCGTACCCCGGCCGGTCCGCGTACGGACCTTCGGGGCCGAACCCACTGATCGCCAGGTGGACCAGCGCGGGGTTCAGTCGCTGCAGCTCCTCGTCCGGGAACCCGAGACGCGCCAGCCCGCCGACGCGATGGTTCTCGACGAGCACGTCGCTGCGCGCCACGAGCCGGCGGAGCACCTCGCGCCCGTCGGCAGTCCGGAGGTCGAGCCTGATCCCGCGCTTGTTCCGGTTGATCGAGAGGTAGTAGGCGGCCTCGCCCCGGTACCCTGGCTCGGCACGGGGATCGCCGGGCGGATACGCGACGCCCGGCTCGGGAGCACCCGCCCACGGTGGTCCCCAGCGCCGCGTGCCATCGCCCTCCGGCGGCTCGACCTTGATGACGTCCGCGCCCAGGTCGGCCAGGAGCATGGTGCAGTACGGGCCGGCCAGCACCGTGGAGAGGTCGCAGACCCGGATCCCGGCGAGCGGGCCGGACGGGGCGGGGGCCTCGCGGCGCTCCGCAGCTGCGGGCGATTCGGACCGTGCCGGCGACACGGGAGTCGAGGATCGCTTCGTGGCCGAGGGGGCAACCCGCCGGTGCCGGGTCGCGGGGGGCGCGGGCTGCTCCGGGGCCGCGCTGACCGCACGGCGCTCCCGGGTCGCATTGGACGCCGCACGCTTCGCGGCCGGCGCGGCTGCAGTCCCGGTCCGCTCCGGGGCCGCACGAACCTCCGGCGACGCTGGTGCGTCGCCGGCACCCGGCATATCGGGACCGGCCGTTCCATTCACGGGCACCGGCCGCGCGTGCGCGCCCACGGTCTCCTCCGCCTGTTCACGTGGGTCAGGATGCTACCCGCTCCCGGCGCGTGCCCGTCGGCACGGAAGCGCGAGCACCGAACACGGGATCCGGCTGAGTCCGGGCGCCCACGACCATGCTTGCGGACGTCCGCCCGTGCACCAGGTGCACGCAAGCGACCGCACAGGGGAGTCGCGGCCTCGCACGGGCGATCATCCCAGGCCGACGCGTCGCTCTCGTGCACTGGATGCACGCGGGATGCACGCGCCTGGCCGATTGTCGGCCGCCAGGCCTGACTCGAGCTCGCCGCGGCCCGCAACCGCCGCCGACGGGTCCCGCGGGACGGCCTCGGCTGTCCGGAACGTGCACCAGGTGCACTCCCGCACGGCATTTCACATTCCGGACGACGGGACCGCAGCTCCGGACGTCGCTTGCGTGCACGCCATGCACGCGGGCCCACCCCGGGACCTCGCCGGGACGGAATAACGGGCCGACGCACCATCCCGGCTACCATGCGGGCCATGATCGAGCGCCTGACCCTGATGACCGTCCATGCCCACCCCGACGACGAGACGATCACCACCGGCGGCAGCATGGCGAAGTACGCGGCGGCGGGAGACCGCGTCGTCTTCGTGACCTGCACCTACGGCGAGGTCGGCGAGATCGTGGTCCCCGAGCTCGACACCCCGGAGAACCATGCGCGGCTCGGCGAGATCCGCCGGGAGGAGCTCGCCCGGGCCATGGCGCATCTCGGCTCCATCGAGCACCACTGGCTGGGCTACCGGGACTCCGGGATGATGGGGACGCCGGACAACGACGACCCGCGCACGCTCTGGCAGGCCGACCTGGACGAGGCGATCGGGCGACTGGTGCGCATCGTGCGACTGGATCGACCGCACGTCATCGTCGGCTACAACGACTTCGGCGGCTACGGTCACCCCGACCACATCCGCGCGGCCCAGCTGGCGAAAGCCGCCTTCGAGCGCGCCGGCGATCCGTCCTGGTATCCCGAGCAGCTGGACGGCGCCGACGGGCTCCGGCCGTGGCAACCCCTCAAGCTCTACGAGACCGTGCTCGACATCGAGGGCCGCGAGGAACTGAACCGGGTCCTGGAGGAGCGCGGGATCCGCCCGTGGTGGACGGGCGAGCCCGACGAGACCGAGGATCAGCGGCGCGAGCGGGAGACGTGGATGGCCCGCATGGCGGCGGCGACCGGCCCGAAGACGACCCGGATCGATGTGAGCGACTTCCTGGCGGCGAAGCAGGCGGCGCTGCGGGAGCACGTCACCCAGATCTCGAGCGACAACCCGTTCCTGGCGCTCGGCCCGGAGGACTGGCTCCGGATCGCGCCGGCCGAGGAATTCACGCTCCGGGAGTCGCGGGTGGCCCCGGTGCGGATCCCCGAGGACGACCTGTTCGCCGGGCTGCGGTAGGCGGGGTTCCGCCGCGCGTCAGCCCGCGTGCTGCAGCAGGTAGACCGCGATCACGAAGATCGCGCAGGCGGCGAGGAAGCCCACGCTGATCCCCGCCACCAGCAGCCAGAGCCCCCGGCGCGACTCGGGGCGCGGCGGCGACTCCTCACCGAACACGAACGACGACAGGTCGAGCTCCTGCCACGAGCGCAGGTCGTGGAGCAGCGCCCGGGCGTCCGCGTACCGCTCGTCGGGATCCTTGCGCAGGCACTTCCGCACGATGGCCTCAAGCGGCGGAGGAATCGCCCGATCGACCTCGCGCAGCGATGGCACGGGTGCGTTGACGTGCTGGCTCATCACCGCCAGCGGGTTGTCGCCCTCCCAGGGCACGCGGCCCGCCAGCATCTCGAAGAGCATCACCCCGAGCGCGTAGACGTCCGTGCGCGCATCGCCCCGCTTCCCCTGGACCTGCTCGGGGGCCATGTAGTCGGGCGTCCCGACCGTCGAGGTGAGCCATCGCCAGGTGAGCCGCCGGGCCCCGGCCATCAGGGCGATCCCGAAGTCGGTCACGACGGCGCGGCCGTCCGGCGTGACCAGGACGTTCTCCGGCTTGAGGTCGCGATGGCAGATGCCCTGCGCATGGGCGGAGGCCATGGCATCCGCGAGCTGCTCGGCGAGATCCACCGCCTCGGCGATGGGCAGCCGACCCTGCCGGCGGAGCCTGGCGCGCAGCGTCTCCCCCTCGACGTACTCCATCACCACGTACGGGCGGCTCCGGTCCTCGCCCGCGTCGTACGAGCGCTGGATCCCGGGGTGATCCAGCCGACGGACGATCTCGATCTCGCGCCGGAAGCGGTCGAACGCCGAGACGTCGCCCAGCAGCGCCTCGTGGGGGCATTTCAGCACCACCGGCCGGCCGCCGGGATCGTCGGCCAGGTACACGTCGCTGAACGCCCCGTGACCGATCGCCCGGACGATCCGGAAACGATCGAGCGTCTCGCCGGGCTGCAGCTGCGAGGCGTTCACGCGCCCAGGACGCGCCGCAGGAGCCCGCGGCGGCCACCCGTGGAATCGGGGGACGCCGGCTCGCCGGTCCGCAGCACGCGCAGCGCGATCACGCTCGCATTATCGTCACCGCCGCGCGCGATCGACCGTTCCACGAGTTGCACGGTCCCCTCGTCCAGGTCGCCCTCCAGCGCCGCGATGATCTCGTCGGCCGAGACGTTGCTCCAGGCGCCGTCCGAGCAGAGCAGGTAAGCATCGCCCACTCGCAGCTCGCCCGAGCGCACGTCGACGCGGAGCGCGACGTCGCCGCCCAGCGACCGCGTGAGGAGGTGCCGGCCCGGGTGCGCGGCCGCCTGGTCGGGCCGGATGAGGTGCATGCGGAGGAGCTCCGTGACCTGCGAGTGATCGGTGGTCACGAGTTCCAGGATCTGGTCCCGCAACCGGTAGACGCGGCAGTCACCCACGTGCGCCACCCAGGCCGTGTCGCTGGTGACGGCGAGCGCCGTCATGGTGGTCTGGGCCCCCGGCCGCCGCGGTCCATCCGCGGGCAACCGGGACCGTTCGGGCGCCGAGGGCCGGCCGTCGCCGGGCGGGCGCGGACCGCCGCCCGGTCCCTGTCCGGCCTCCCCCACGAGCAGCCGCGCGTTCACCTCCAGGTATGCATCGCGCAGCGCGTCTGGAACCCGCCGGAGCGCCTCCGGTGCCGCCAGCCGGTCGAGGAGGGTGGCGATCGCGAAGCGGCTCGCCAGGTCGCCGTCCGCATGGCCGCCGAGACCGTCCGCCACCACGACCGCCACGAGCGGCCCGCCGAGCTCGGTTGGCGGGATGCGCTCGTCCCCCTGCCGGGCCGGGACCCAGGCCCGGTCACCCGGGGCGATCCACCCCAGGTGATCCTCGTTGCGGCTCCGCACGGGCCCGGTGACCGACAGCCCCGCGATCTCGATGCGCAGGCCATCGGGCTGTTCCGGTGCCCGCGCAGACACCGGCACGGGCCGCCTCCCGCGATCGGCCTGCGACGGACTCATCCGCCACCTCGTGCCGCGGTCCGGCGCCCGGCTGCCCCGCATCGCCCAGGCGCCTTGTTGTGCCGCATCGCCCCGGTGCAGCGGGCGCTCTCAGGGCTGCGCCCGCTGGTCGGCCACCCCGGGCACGAGCAGCGAGCGCCGGCTGACGCGCGAGTTGGCCACGAGCCAGCCGGCCCCGAGAGCGACCCAGACCACCACGATGCCCACGGCGACGAGCGTGTCGGTCTGGGTGGAGCCGCCCGAGGCGAGGCTCAGGAAGACGACCGCGCCGAGCATCGCGAGGTTCGCCAGCAGGCCGAGCACCGGCACGACGACATGCTTCAGGACGTGCCGCTCTGCCCGGTGCCAGAAGGCGATGACCACGATCGCGTTGGTCATCCCGTACACGAGGAAGGTGCCGACGTTGGAGGCCAGGATGATCTGCAGCAGGTTGTCCGCGCCGAGCACGCCGTACGCGCCCAGCACGGCCGAGGCGGCAGCCAGGGCGAGGATGCCGTAATGGGGGGTGGCGTAGCGCCCGTGGAGCAGCCCCAGGATCCCCGGCACCTCGCGGTCGCGGCCCATCACGTAGGTGATCCGGACCCCCGTGTTCAGACACGCCAGGGTCGTGCCGACCAGCGCCACCAGCACTGTCACCGCCAGGACCAGGGCGAGAACCGGGCCGGTCCCGCCGAGCATCCGGTCGCCGATCAGCCGGACCATGTCGCCGATGGGGGCACCCGAGGCCGCTGCCGCCGCGTAGCCGCTCACCGTGGAGGTCCTGCCGGCCGTCGTGACCTGGGCGGTGACCGCCGAGTTCACGAAGAGGTTGGCCGAGACGTACTCGAGCACGTACGCGAAGCCGCCCTGGATGGCCAGCGAGAGCAGCACCGCGCGGCGGATGTCACGCCTGGGATTGACCGCCTCGGCGCCCAGCGCGGTCACGGACTCGAAGCCGACCAGCAGCAGGATCGCGATGGTGCCCTGGAAGAGCACGTTCATCGCGCTGTGGGGCAGGACCACGGAGGCAAGGTCATGGTGCACGTACGACAGCTCCGGGTGGGTGAACCGGAACGCGATGGCAAGGACGCTGAACGCGACCAGGGCCGTGAGCTGCACGACGTTGATGACGATCGCGGTCATGGTCGAGCCGGAGATGCCCCGGAAGGCGATCAGCCCGGTGATCGCCGCGAACAGCACGGCGGCCGCCATCTCGGACGGCGTGGTGAGCGTGATCCCGAAGAGGCCCAGGATGTAGACCGCCAGCGTGCCGGTGAAGGCCACCATGATCCCGGGGTAGATCCAGTAGTAGAGGTGCGAGATCCATCCGACCACGAACCTGGCGAGCCGGGCGAACCGGTAGTGGAAGGCCTCCTCGCGCTCCAGGAAGGCGGCCTCCGCGAAGTAGTACGACGAGCCCGCGCCGGCATTGGGGTAGAGGTCGGATAGCTCCGAGTAGGACCAGGCGGTCAGGAACGCCAGCAGCAGGGCGAACAGGAGGCCCGGGACCATGTCCGGGGCGGTGGTCCGGCCGCCGTTCGCCTGCAGCGCCTGCGACTGGAACGTGGTC
This sequence comes from Chloroflexota bacterium, assembly GCA_021788175.1. Classification (GTDB taxonomy): domain Bacteria; phylum Chloroflexota; class Limnocylindria; order Limnocylindrales; family CSP1-4; genus JAJYNJ01. The sequence continues at coordinate 5,944 of JAJYKX010000020.1, read as the reverse complement.
CACAGGAACGCGCCGGGCGCGATCAGCGCCATGGCATTGATGGTGAGGCCGGTCAGGCTCAGGGTCCGCTTCATCCCGTCCTGTTCGACGGCGGCCATGCGGGTCCTCCCTTCGTCGTCGGGGACGCGCCCGGGCGGGCGACGTCGGCGATGGCGACGGATGTCGCCGGGTCGGTGGCAGCACGGCCGACGCTGGTGGCGCCGGTCGGCTCCGTGGCCGCAAGGTATGGGCGCGACCGCTTGCCGGACAGGGAGGCGACGCCGAGACCGGGTTACGGGATGGTGGCGGTTGCGGAGAGCCTCAGGGCTGGCCGCCCGCCCCCTCCACCCGCAGGGCGTAGCCGATCGCCCGGACGTTGCGCAGCCCGGGATGGCCAGCCGCCACGAGCTTGCCGTTGACGTGCGTCAGGTGGGTGCGCAGCAGGTCCGGGTCCACGTCCGAGCGACCCGGCCACCCCGCCCGCAGCAGGGTCCGGTGGTCCACCACGTCTCCCCGGCGGGCTGCGATTGCGCAGAGGAGCTCGAACTCGATGGGCGTCAGCTCGAGCGGGCGCCCGTCCACGCTGGCGAGCCGCCGGCCGGGATCCACCCGCAGCCCGTCGGGCAGAGGAGTATCGGGCGCCACGCCGGCCGGTCCGGCACTCCGGCGGCGCAGAAGTGCCCGCACACGCGCCACCAGCTCAAGGGGGCGGAACGCCGGGTCCAGCACGTCGTCGGCGCCGGCGTCGAGCACCGCGACCACGGAGGCCTCGTCGCGCAGCGCCGAGATCGCCAGCACCGGCAGAGGAGCCCGGGCAAGGAGGCGGGGAATCGCGGAGAGCGGATCGACGTCGCGACTCGGTCCCAGGATCACCACGTCGGGCCGCTCGTCCAGCAGGCGGACCACGGCCACGTCGACCCGGTAGGCGGTCACCACCTCGAAGCCGGCCTCGCCGAGAGCATGCGCCACGGTCCCGACCACGCGCGGATCGCTGTCGCAGACGAGCGCGCGCAGCCGTGCGTCGAACCGGTCCGTGGACGAGCGGGCCATGATCGCGCAGGGTACCGGCCCCGGGCAACGGTGATCTCCGGGGCACCGGCGCCTCCGGTGCGCGGGATCCGCGGGACGGGATCCCGGGGACGAGAGGATCCCGGGGGCGGGGTCGGTGGTAGCGTGCCCCGGGGAAACGCTCGCCTCGAGAAGGGGGTTCCAGATGGCGGAGACCGACATCCTCCGGCAGCAGCTGCTCGAGCTCGTCGCGGGGCACGGCGCCCACATGCCGTTCGACGAGGCGGTCGCGGACTTCCCGGACGACGCGATCAACCGGCGGGCACCCAACGTGCCCTACACGCCGTGGCACCTGCTGGAACACATCCGTATCGCGCAGTGGGACATCCTCGACTACATCCGGAACCGCGCCTACATCGCGCCGGACTGGCCCGAGGAGTACTGGCCCGCCCGCGACGCGACGACCACGCCGGCCCGGTTCGCGGAGACCGTCGCGGCGTTCAAGGCCGACCGACAGGCCCTGCACGACCTGGTCGCCGACCCTGCCACCGACCTGCTGGCGACCATCCCCGGCACGCCAGGGCACACCATCCTGCGCGAGGTGCGCCTGGTCGGGGACCACAACGCCTACCACATCGGGGAGTTCGCGATCCTGCGCCAGGTCATGGGGACGTGGCCCGCGGACCGCGTCGGCTGACCTCGCACGCCGCCGGCCGCGGGCCGGTCGGCTGACACCCGGGCCGCCGGCATCGCCCGGTACCCGGGCGCGGCGCGAGGATCGGCCGGCCCCGAGGATCGGCCGGCCCCGAGGATGAGCGCCGCGTAACCCGATCGAAAGAGTGGGCCGCCGACACTGCCCGCATGACAGCGAGCCGTGCCAGCACCACGTCCCGGGCGTACACCTCCGGCACGCACGCACGGCCGGCACCGGCAGCGAGCACGCCGGCCGCCGTTGCCCGAGCAGCCGATGCGCGGGCAGCCGCCGCTGCGATCGACCGCCTCCCCGGCGCCCGTTTCCGGTGGCCGGCATGGCTGCACGGACACCGCGCCCTTCGCGAAGTCGGGACGTTCGCCGCCATCGGCGTCGCCAGCACGCTCGCCTACGTCGTCCTGTACGCCGCCCTCCGGACCTGGACGCCGGCGACCACCGCCAACGCGCTGTCGCTGATCCTGACCGCGGTGGGCAACACCGCCGCCAACCGCCGCCTCACCTTCGGAGTCCACGGCCGCGACGGCCTCGCCCGCGACCACGCCGCGGGGATGCTCGCCTTCGGCATCGCGCTGGCGATCACGTCCGGTGCGCTGCTGGCCCTCGACCGGGCCGCACCGGGGGCGAGCCGTGCCGCGGAGCTGGCCGTGCTGGTGACCGCCAACGCGCTCGCCACCCTTGTCCGGTTCCTCCTCCTCCGACTCGCGATCAGCCCCACGGCCCGGCGCGGCGTCGTCGGTCACCCGCCGGCCCATGCGCCCGTCCCCGAAAGGATCTCCCGATGACCGCCATCCCGCGCGACCTCCCGGCCGCTCGCACGCGCCCCCGCCTGCGCCTCCCCCGGATCGCCCGGACTCGCGCCGACGAGCCCGCCTGGGCCCTGCCGGCCTTCCTGGCGGTCACCGGGCTGGCCGCGCTCCTCTACGCCTGGAATCTCGCCGCGAACGGCTTCGCGAACACGTACTACTCGGCAGCCGCGCTGGCCGCCTCGAAGAGCTGGTCGGCGTGGTTCTTCGGCTCGCTCGACGCCGGCAACTTCATCACCGTGGACAAGCCGCCGCTCTCGACCATGCTGATGGGGCTCTCGGTGCGCCTCTTTGGACTCAGCTCCTGGAGCATCCTGCTCCCCGAGGCGTTGGCCGGCGTGCTGACCGTGGCGCTCCTCTACGTGGCCGTCCGGCACTCGTTCGGGCCGCTCGCCGCCACGATCGCCGCCCTGGTCATGGCGATCACCCCGGCGGCCGTGCTCATCTTCCGATTCAACAACCCCGACGCGGTGCTCACCCTGCTGCTGGTGGCGGCGACCTGGGCCCTGCTGCGCGCCCTCGACCACGGGAGCCTGCGCTGGACCGTGCTGTCCGCCGTCCTTGTCGGGTTCGCGTTCCTGGCCAAGTACCTCGAGGCGTACCTGGTCCTGCCGGGGTTCGCGCTGGTCTACCTCGTGTCGGCCAACGCCACGCTGCGGCGTCGCGTCGCGGGGCTGGCCGTGGCGGCCGTTGCCGTGATCCTCTCCAGCGGCTGGTGGGTGGCCATCGTCCAGCTGATCCCGCTGGGCGAGCGTCCGTTCATCGGGGGCAGCACCACGGGATCCCCCCTCGACCTCATCTTCGGCTACGACGGGCTGGGCAGGATCTTCGGGATGGCCGGCCCCGGCGGTGGCGGTGGCGGAGGAGGCGGGTTCGGCGGCGCCACCGGGTTGCTGCGCATGTTCAACGGGGAGTTCTTCGGGCAGATCGCCTGGCTGATCCCGCTCGCGCTCGCCAGCCTGGTCGTGGGGCTCTGGCTGCGACGGCGCGCCGGCCGCACGGATCGCGGCCTGGCCGCGTACCTGCTCTGGGGCAGCACGGCGCTGACCACCGGGCTCGTCTTCAGCTTCATGTCGGGCGTCATCCACTCCTACTACGCGGTCGCGCTGGCGCCCGGCATCGCGGCCCTGGCCGGCGCGGGCCTGGCCGACCTGTGGGTCCTGCGGTCGCGCAGCCCGCTGGGGGCGATCGCCCTCGGCGCCGCGCTGCTCGGGACCGCCGCATGGGGCATGGAGCTGCTGGGGCGCACGCCCGACTTCGTGCCGGTGCTGGGCCCGGCGGCGGTGGCACTCGCGGCCGTCTCGGCGTCGGCGCTGCTGGTGGCGTCCGCCCCCGTGTGGCAGGGCACGGTCCACCGGCTGGCCGCGGGCCGCGTGGCGGCCATCGCCGTGGCCGTCGGGCTGGCGGCGGCCCTGGCCGCCCCGGCCGCCTACTCGCTCGCGACCGTGCAGAGCGCGATCACCGGCTCGGACCCGCATCCCGGACCGGCGGCGTCGGGCGGGTTCGGGGGGCCGGCCGGCTTCGGCGGCGGGGCCGGCGGAGGCTTCCCCGGCGCTCAGGCGCCCGTGGGATCGACTGGGTCGCTCCCCGCCATGCCCGCCCAGGGATCGTCCCCTGCCCAGGGCTCCTCCCCTGCCCAGGGCTCCTCCCCTGCCCAAGGCTCCTCCGGCGGCACGCGGAGTGCGGGGCCGGACGGATCCGGCACCGACTCGACGCTCACGGACTACCTGGTCGCGCACCGCGGGCAGGCCGCCTGGATCGTCGCCGTCACGTCCGCACAGCGCGCCGCGTCGATCGAGCTGGCGACGGGCGACCCGGTCATGGGGATGGGCGGCTTCACCGGGTCGGACCCGGCACCCACCCTGGCACAGCTCCAGCAGTACATCGCATCGGGGAAGCTCCGGTACGTGCTGATCGACGGCGGATTCGGCGGGGGCGCCTTCGGCCCCGGCGGGCAGGGCGGGTCGGGGAGCAGCGGCTCATCGATCAGCTCCTGGGTGACGTCCACCTGCAAGGTCGTGGACTACGGCGGGTCGGGATCCGGCTCGCTGTACGACTGCGCCGGCACCGTCTCGTGAGGCGCCGGCCGGCGGCCAGCGCGACCGGTCGGTGAACGCCATCCGGTCGCGGCTGCCCATCCTCGCCGTCCTCGGGGCGGGCCTGGCGCTCCGGCTGGTGCTCGCGTACGCGATCTTCCCCGGCCAGGGCCTCTCCAGCGACCTGGGGCTGTTCTCGGGATGGGCGACGGCGCTCGCCCGCGTGGGGCCCGGGGGCTTCTATGCCGCCGCCGCGGGTGCCAACTACCCGCCCGGCTACCTGTACGTCCTCTGGCTCCTGGGCAGCCTCGCGACGCCGCTCGGCGGGCTGCTCGGCATGCCGGCCGACCGGGCCGTGCTGCTGCTCCTGAAGCTGCCGCCCATCGCGGCCGACCTCGCCATTGCCGTGCTGCTCTACCGTGCCGCGCGGCGCTGGCACGGACCCCGCGCGGGGCTCGTGGCGGCCGCCCTCTACCTCTTCGTGCCGGTGACCTGGTACGACTCGGCGCTCTGGGGACAGATGGACGCGGTCGGAGCGCTGGTCATGCTGGCCGCGGTGCTGCTCCTGGTCGACGGCTGGAGCGAGCCGGCGGCCGCGCTGGCCGCCTTCGGCGTCCTGGTCAAGCCGCAGGACGCGCTGGCGCTGGTGATCGTCGTGCCGGTCCTGGTCCGGCGGCACCTGCTGCGCCCCGGTTCCGGCCCCGGATCCCGGCTCCGGGCGATGGACACGAGGCACGGCAGGGTCGCCGGGATCGGCGGCATCCTCGCCGACCAGGGGCCGCGCCGGCTGGGGACGTCGGCCATCGCCGCCGCGCTCGCCCTGCTCCTGCCGATCCTCCCGTTCGACATCGGGATCCTCGGGCCTGCCTCGCTCGCCGGCGTCCCCGTCCTCGGGCAGCTCGGCGGGCTGGGCGGGCTGCTCGTCTCCGACGGCGCCCAGTACGGGGTGCTGACCGCCAACGCGTTCAACCTCTGGGCGCTGCTGGGGCCGGATCCCCTTGCCCGCGCGATCGGAGCGTCGAACGGGGCATGGACGCCGGACTCCACCGCGATCCTGTTCGGGCTCCCGGCCGTCACCCTGGGGACGGCGGCGCTCTGCCTGGTGGGGCTGCTCGTCGCGGGCGGGCTGCTGCTGCGCGACGACCGGACGGCGATCCTGCTCGGGTTCGCCCTGGCGGCCTTCGCCTTCTACGCGCTGCCCACCCGCGTCCACGAGCGGTACCTCTTCCCCTTCTTCGCCGTGGGGGCGCTGCTGGTCGCGGACGGGACCGCGCGGGCGCTCGGCTACGTCGCGGCCGCGCTGCTCAACGCGATCAACATCCACGCCGTGCTCGCCTCGCCGCTCTCGATGGGCGCCCCCGGCGGCACCGACTCCTTCGGCGGCGCCGGGATCCGGGCAGTCGGTG
>JAJYKX010000019.1:8502-24507 GCA_021788175.1 Chloroflexota bacterium | reverse complement strand
GGACCTGTGGGCCGGCGGCCTCCAGCTCGCCTCGGCGTGGATCCAGGTCGGGGTCATCGGCAAGCCGGCGTACCAGCTGGAGGTCACCACCGATCACCGCGCGTACATATCGGGCGACGCGGTTCGTGTCGGCATCCAGGCGACCTTCTACGACGGGACCCCGGTGCCGGACGTCGCGCTGGACGTCGCGGCGTTCGGGACGCGTCACGTCACGGCCGACGGGGCCGGACGGGCGTCGGTCACCGCCCGGGCCCCCGCGCCGGAGGAACCCTGGGAGCCGTGGATCGGCTCGACGCACTGGACGAACGAGTCGGTCTCCGCCGTCCCGGCGCGCGCGGAGGAGGGCGAGATCTCCGGCGACACCGGGATCCTCGTCTTCCCGGCCGCGGTCTACCTGGACGGCGAGACCTCGTACGCGGCCGGCCGGATCACGGTCCAGGGAACGCTCCACGCCGTGGACCTCGCCGCCGTCGAGCGGCAGCTCGACGCCGACGCCAACGCCGTGGACCCGCGCGGCAGGGCGGTGACGGGAGCGTCCGTCACGGTGCGGGTGGCCGAGCAGATCCCGGTGCAACGGCTCGTGGGGCAGCACTACGACCCGATCGAGAAGCGTGTCGTGAACGACTACGAGTACGACACGGAGGAGCGCGACGTGGCCGTCCGGACGCTCACCACCGGGGCGGACGGCGGCTTCCGCCTGTCGGTGACGGCGCCCTCGACGGAGCGCGACTACCGGATCTACCTGGCGACGCGCGATACGCAGGGCCGCACGGAGCGGGTCGTCGGCTGGGTGTCGCCGTCCTCCGGACAGCCGGCCGCCGCGCCCTACCCCGTCCTCGAGGCGGACGCGTCCTGCACCTGGATCAACACGCACTACCACCTGGGGCAGGCGATGAACCTGACCATGCGCGACCAGGGCGTCGCGATGCCGGCCGGGGGCCAGAACCGCTACCTCTTCGTGGCCGCGCAGCGGGGTGTCCGCCGGGTGCTCGTCCAGTCGTCGCCCACCTTCGTCTCGGACTTCGAGCCGGCCGACGCGCCGTCCCTCTCGGTGCTCGGGGTCCGGTTCACGGGCGCCGGCTACGTGCCGGCACGCAACGTCTACCGGGCCGCGCTGGACACCTCCGACCGGCAGCTCACCATCGCGCTCTCCGCCGACCGCGCGGTCTACCGGCCGGGCGAGTCCGTCACCCTCGATGTGCGGACCACCGGCCCGGCCGGCTTCCCCATCGCGGCGACCGTGACGCTGCGCGCCGTCGACCAGAGGCTCTTCGACGTGGGCGGTGCCGCCGAGGCGGATCCCCTGGCCGACCTGTACACGGGGGTGGACGACGGGATCCTGTACGACTACGCGACACACGCGGTGCCCGCGGCGCCGGGCTACGGTGGCTGCGGCGGCGCCGGCGGCGTGCGCCAGGACTTCCGCGACACGCTCCTCTTTCGGCAGGTCCGGACCGACTCGACCGGCCACGCCCGGGTCACCTTCGGCCTCTCGGACGACCTGACCTCCTGGCACGTGAGCGCCAGCGGGATCGGCGCCGGGCTCGAGGCGGGGGAGGCGTCCCTCCTGGTCCCGGTCGGGCTGCCGTTCTTCGTGCAGCCCACGCTCGGCGCCGAGTACCTCTCCGGCGACCGCGTGGTGCTCGGGCTGCGGGCCTACGGGTCGGCGCTCAAGGCCGGCCAGGCGGTCACGTTCACGGTCGCCTCGGCGTCGCTCGCGATGCCGACCGTGACCCTGTCCGGCCGCGCGTTCGAGGCGGCCACGGTGCCCCTGCCCGCCCTCTCCGCCGGGACGTTCGAGCTGACGATCTCGGCCACGGCCTCCGGGACGGGCACCACCCTCTCCGACCGGATGCTCCGGACGTTCCGGGTGGTCGACTCGCGGCTCACCCGCACCGAGACCGCCTACTCGCTGCTGTCGACCGGCTCCCCGCCGGCAACGGGCACCCCGTCTCCTCCCGGCGCACCGTCGGGCGGCGGCCCGATCACGTACACGTTTGCCGACGCGGGGCGGGGACGGTACGTGCCGCTGCTCGAATCGCTCGCCTGGTCCGGGGGCGCCAGGCTCGACCAGTCGCTGGCACAGGCGTGGGCACGCCGCATCCTGGTCGACTCGTTCGGGCGCGATCCCGCGAGCCTCCCGGCGGTCACCTTCGATCCGACGCGGTACCAGCAGGGCGGCGCCGTGGCGCTTCTTCCGTACGCCTCGCCCGACTCCACCCTGGCCGTGCAGCTCGCGCTCCTCGCTCCCGGCTGGTTCGACGCGGACGGCCTCCGGGCGGCCCTGGCGAGTGCATTCGGGACGTCCGACACCACGCAGCGCACCCGTGAGCAGAACGCCATGGTGCTCGCCGGGCAGGCGGCACTCGGTGGCGCGACGCCGGCCGAGGTTCGTTCGGCGGCCGCGCAGCCGGGCCTGACCATCCGCGAGCGGCTCTACCTGGCCCTCGCGGCCGAGTCGGTGGGCGACGATCCGACCGCACGTGCGATCGAGCAGGACCTGCTCGCCACGGCCGGGGAGACGATGGGGCCGTGGGTGCGCCTGCGCGTCGGGACCACCGGGGACGACACGCTCCAGGCCACGGCACTGCTCGCGCTGGTGGCCGCCGGCCTCGGCGACCCGCTGGCGACCCAGGCGGAGGCGTACGTCCAGGCAACCCCGTCCACCGACCAGCTCTTCGTGCTGCAGGAACTGGCGGTCGTGGAACGGGCGCTCGACCGGACGCCGTCGGCTGCCGCCAGCTTCGCGTACACCGTGGCCGGTGTCCGCCACGTGGTGGATCTGCGCCCCTGCGAGGCCCGCATGCTGGTGCTCACGGCCGACCAGCGGGCCACCCTCGTGCTGGAGCCGCTCACCGGGCAGGTGGGGGTGGCGACCAGCTGGCAGGTGCCCCTGGTGCCCGCCGTATCGAGCGCCGACCCGGCACTCCGGCTGACGCGCTCGATCGAGCGGGTGGGCGCCACCGGCAGCCTCTACCAGGTGACGCTCCAGGCGACGTTCGGGGCACAGGCGCTCGCCGGCCCCTACGTGGTCACCGACCTGCTCCCCTCGGCGCTCGCCCCGGCGACGCGCTTCGCGACATGGCAGGCAGCCGAGGGAGAAGCCGCCGCACCGGGCGCGTCGCCCGCCCCGACCGCGTCCGCGGGGCCGGCGGAAACGGTCGTGACGTGGCCCTGCGGCGTGGAGGGCCAGCGGGTCCGCTTCGTGGTCGCGCCGACCTCGGAACACCGCACGGTCACGATGCGCTACCTGGCGCGGGCCGTGACCGGCGGCGACTACGCCTGGGAGCCGGCGGTGCTGCAGTCCGTCGCGGCGGCACAGAGCATGGCCTTCACGCCACCGGGCGTACGGTTCGCGACGTAGCCTGCGCGGCGGGGGCATCGTCCGGCAGCGCGCGTCCGCCGCGCCCGCGACCCGGGCACGGCAGCCACAATGTGGTTGCCGTGCTGCAGCAGGTGGAGGCCACCGTGGAACAGGTCCTGGGTGCGCGCAAGAAGATCGGGCTGGTCGCCCACGACAACAAGAAGGCCGACCTGATCGAATGGGTGAAGTTCAACCGGCAGATGCTCGTGCGCCACGACCTGGTGGCGACGGGGACCACAGGGATGCTGCTGGAGGAGGAGCTCGGGGTCGGGATCCACAAGCTCCAGAGCGGGCCGCTCGGCGGCGATCAGCAGCTCGGTGGATTGATCGCGGACGGCGAGATCGACTTCCTGGTCTTCTTCTGGGATCCCCTCGAGCCGCAGCCGCATGACCCGGACGTCAAGGCCCTCCTGCGCATCGCGGTCGTCTGGAACATCCCGATCGCGTGCGACCGCGCCTCGGCCGACTTCATGATCTCCTCGCCGCTGATGGAGAGCGCCTACCAGCGACGCGTGCCCGACTACCAGACCTACCTGGACCGCTACGCGGCCCGCCCCTGACCGCGCTGCGGGCGGCGGCGCCGCCGTGGCACCGCGCCCCGCACGCACGCGCCGTCTATTCCCGGGACGCCGACGCTCCCCTGGGCGGCGCGGAGCCCGAGGCCGCGCCAGGCCGCGGCCGGAGTCAGGACGCCGATCGAAGGGCAGCCAGCACGTCCGCCGTCGAGCGCACCCGGCCGATCCGCGGAAACACGCTGCGGACCGTGTGCTCGTGGTCGTCCGCGCTGCGGGCGGACATCGCGTCCTCCACGAAGACCTGCTGATACCCGCGCTCGTACGCGTCCCGGGCCGTGCTTTCCACGCCCACGTTGGTGGAGATCCCGGCCAGGAGGATCGTGTCCACGCCGCGCCGGCGCAGCTGGAGGTCCAGCTCGGTCCCGTAGAACGCGCCCCACTGGCGCTTGGTGATCACGATGTCGCCCGCCACCGGCCCCAGCTCGGGGTGGATCTCGGCCCAGTCCGCCGGCTGCGGCGCCGGGGTCCAGGGCGGCGTGTCCGTCAGCGGATGCAGCGCGTCGCGCCAGTCCGCGGACGGCGTGACCCTGACCAGGACCACGGTGCCCCCGGCGGCGCGCAGCGCCCGGGCCATCTCCGCGGCCCGCGCCACGATGTCGGACGCTGGGTGGGGCGCCACGGGGCCCGCCGCGATGCCGCGCTGGAGGTCGATCGAGACGAGCGCCGTGCGCGCGGGATCGAGCTCGAGATCCATGAGGTCAGCCTCCGGTCAGGTGCCCCGGCGGCGCGTCCCGCTGTCGGGTGACGGCGCTCCGGGGTGGTTGCCCGGCATCGTCGCGCCGGGCACGCGCCCCCGCACTGGACTCCACTCTAGCCCGATCGCCGCAGGAGGGCCGTCGGCGACAGGCCGGCGGCCGGCCCCACCCCGGACGGCGGTGACGGAAGACGCGCGCGGCCCCCGGGCCTCGGCCAGGAGCCCGCCCACCTAGCGCACCGCGTACCGCTCGAGCGGGGACCAGACGCTGTTCGCGTTGGCGGGTGTCGGCAGCGCGATCGCCCGGACGTACCAGCTGCCGGCCGTCCCGAAGGTGACGGGCAGCGTGGCCCGTCCGGTGGCGTCCGCCGTGACGGTGGCCTCCCGCCGCAGGGTCCACGTCCGGCCGACCAGCTGGTAGACGCGGTACAGGACGCGACCGGGCGCCAGCTCCGGGCGCGCGGGTCGCACGACCGTCGTGAACGTCACCGTGGTGCCGCGCGCCACGCTGCGTACCGCCCCGCCGTTGTCCGGGCGCAGCAGCGCCAGCTGGCGCACGACCACCCGCACCGGCGCGCCGGTGACCGCACCGAGGTCCGCGGTCCCGTCGAAGACGGCCCGGAACAGGAGGTTGGTGGCCGGCCGCTCGCTCCAGGTGGCCGTGCCCTGGGCATCCGTGGTCAGGTCGGCCGCCGTCGTCCAGTCGACCCCGTCGGTCGATCGCTGCAGGTGCACCACCTGCCCGGCGACCGTCCCGCCGGAGGCGGGCGGGACCAGGTGGATGGAGAGCTGCGCCGCAGTGCCCCACGGGATGGCCCTCGATGCCGCATCCAGCGTCAGAGTCGGCGCGGCAGGCGCCACGACGAACGGAGCGGAGTTCACCGCGGGGAGCCCCGGCGCCGTCGCCACCAGGACGTAGCCCGATCCGGCCGGGCTGACCGAGCAGCCGTCGAAGGTGGCGACTCCCGCCACCGCCGAGCGGACCGGTCCGCCCTGGCACGTGAGCGCCGCCCCCTGGGGTCCCGCGCCGATCGCGAGCGTCACCAGGGTGGTGGCACCAGAGCCGGTGGTCACGGCCTGGCCGGTCCCGTCCACCACGGTCACGGTGGGCGGCGTGTTCATGGCCGCGCCCGCCGTCGCCGCGGAAGGCTGCGCGGTGAAGCGAAGCTGTGCGGGCACGCCGATCCCGCCGGCGCCGCCGGACGTGTCCGCGCCGACGATGGTCACGTTGGGGCCGTAGTAGGTCATCAGGATCTGCGGCACGAGCATGCCCTGCTCCGCGCAGTGCATCGCGCTGATCTGCAGGAGCTGCCACCCGTTGGCGTTCGCGCCGCATGCCACGCTGCTGCCGGCGTCGTAGTGGGCGGCGAAGAGCGCCCCCGACTTGAGCATCGAGATGCCCCAGGTGTCGGTCACGGCGGCGATCTCGGAGGCGGACGGGGTGTGCGTCTCCGGCGCGTAGACCTGGTCCATCGAGTTGTCCACCACGTCGTAGCAGGATCCGTCCGTGGCGGTCCCTCCGCGCCAGTTCATGGTCCAGTACCAGGCGTACTGCTTGGCCGCCACGGCACCGGCCTTCAGCGCCTCCACCGGGTCGCTGGCGCCCCATTCCGCCGCCATCACCACGTTCACGTACGACTGGAACGGCACCACCTGCACGGTCCCGTCCGCGGGCCCGGCGGTGCGCAGCACCCGGATGGTCGACGGCGGCGTGCTCTGGCTGGTCCAGCCGGTGCACTGTGACGCGGCACGCACCGGCACCGGTCCGATCCGCACGAGGCCCGCTGAAGGCAGCCCGACGCCTGCGGCGGCCGGCCCGACGGGGACCGCGACCAGGCCTCCCAGCAGGGCGACGCCGGCGAGGGTTCCCAGGGCCGTGTGCGCCAGCCGGCTGCGGTGGCCGCCCACGCGGCCGGTCGACCGCCGGGGTCCTTCGCCCGCCGGCGGCCCGCTCTTCGTGGAGCCGAGGCGTGCGGCGGCGGATCGTGTGCCGTGCGGGATCCGGTCGTCTCCGGGCATGACGGCCCTCCTATGCGTTGGCGAGCTGCGCCTCGAGCTTCTCGACCTTGTCGAGGAGCGCGTTCATGGCGTCGTCCTGCGCCTTCAGGTGCTGCTGGATCTGCTCGGCTTCGTGGAAGGTGGCCTCGGCGTCACGGTACGTCAGGTCGGCGCGCTTGTCCGCTGCGCGGCCGATGATGTTCTGCCCGACCATGATCACCGAGAGCATCACCAACTGGATGAAGGTCTGGCTGACCCACTGCACCAGCGTGAGCGTCCCGCCATGGACCGCCTGGGGCAGCACCACCAGCGCCAGCACCGCGAACGCGTACGCGCACCACATGGTGCCGACCACCGTGGTCAGGATCAGGGCCACGCGGCCGTTGAACCCGACGTGCTCGTCGGTCGACTTCGGCGGCCCGCTCTTCTTCCGCTCGGCGACGTGTGGGTGAGGGTGGTGCTCGAAGCTCACGCGCATCCCGTGACCCCTTTCGGAAGGTGCCGCCGGATCCGCCGGCGCGCAGCCTCCATCATCCACGAAGCGCGAAGCCCCCGACAGGCCGGGCCGCGCACCGGTCCGCACCGCCCACGGCGCCGGCCTGCCGCGTGATCGTGGGTCAGCCGTGCATCGCCGCCTGGGTCAGCCGTGCACCGCCGCCCCCAGCAGCGCCCCGACCGCGTAGGTGACAATCGCGGCCGCCGCCCCCAGCGCCGCCTGACGCAGCCCGCTCCGCAGCGGCTGCCGGTGGGTGAGCCGGCTCACCCCCATCCCGACGGCGAAGAGCGTGGCTATCGCGAGCCCGATGCTGAGAGGGAACGCGAGGGCGGGGCCGGCGAGGAGGTACGGCACGAGCGGGACGAACGCCCCGCCGGAGAAGGCCAGGAACGAGCCGAGCCCCGCGGTGTACGGCGAGCCCATCGTCTCAGCGGACAGGCCGATCTCCTCGCGGACGAACGTGTCCAGGGCGCGCTCCGGATCCGCCAGGATGCGGTCGACGATCAGGTCCGCCTCCATGGCCGAGAGCCCCTTCGACGTGTAGATGTCCACGAGGATCGCGCGTTCCTGCTCCGGCGTGTAGCGGAGCTGGTCCCGCTGCAGCTCGACCTGGTAGTCGAGGAGCTCGCGCTGCGACCGCACCGAGACGTACTCGCCCACGGCCATGGAGAACCCGCCCGCAAGCAATCCTGCGATCCCCGCCACCACCACCGAGTGCGGGTCCTCGCGGGCCGCAGCCGCGACCCCCATGATCAGGCTCAGATTGGCGACCAGGCCGTCCGTGGCGCCGAAGACGACGGGCCGCACCACCGAGGCGCCACGCGTCTCGTGGGGGCTGGTCGGCCGCGCGAGGGCGGCACGCACGCGATCGGAAACGCTCACCACCCGGGTGTCCTCGTGGACTGGACTCCCGACATGATGCCCTACTCGATCGGCTCGCGTTCGAAGCCTCCATCCCGGTGGCGCGAAGACCACCAGAGCCATTGGCTGCAAGGGCCATCAGGCCTGTTCTAGTCACCTCTATTGACACTGCACCTCCGCGCGAGCACCATCCGCGCCAACTGGCGGGAGGCTATGACGCGCGCGTCCCAACCCGGTCACCCGGATCGCGCCGAGCCACTGGTGAGCCCGACCCGTCGTCGCGATCGCGTCAGCCGGCGGGGATCGGCCGGCGCAAGGGGGGTTGGTACTGTGCCTTCGGGGAGGTTCATCCATGTCGCCGGCACGCTGGGCGGGTCGGCCCTGATCCTCGCGGGAACACTGGCGATCGTGCCGCCGGTGGCGGCGGCGAGTTCCACGCTCTACGTCTCCGGGTCGGCCACGTCGGGTGGAGCGGACACCTCCTGCGCGACGGCGGCCTACTCGACCATCAACGCCGCCGTCGGCGCCGCCTCGGCCGGTGACACCGTGGTGGTCTGCGCCGGGACGTACGCGGAGGACGTCGCGGTCGACAAGTCGCTCACGCTGAGCGGCCAGGGCGCGACCATCGACGCCACCGGGCTCGACAACGGCATCAAGATCACGGCCTCCAACGTCACCGTGATGGGCTTCACGGTCGAGAATGCCACCGGCGAGGGGATCCTCGCTCAGCAGCCAAACCCGGTGAAGGGGCCCGACATCCAGGGCCAGCAGCTGTACACCGGCGCCCCGATCACCCACGTCGTCATCAAGCACAACGTGGTCGAGAACAACGACCAGGGCGGGCTTCCGGCCAACGTGGGCACCACCAAGTACCCGGAGTGCCAGGCCAGCGGACCGATCCCCGGTGATTGCGGCGAGGGGATCCACCTCTGGAGCGTCGCCTACTCCCAGGTGCTCCTGAACACGGTCACCGGCAACGCGGGCGGCATCCTGCTGACGGACGAGTTCGGTCCGACGCACAACAACCTGGTCGCCGGCAACGTCGTCACCGACAACGCCTACGACTGCGGGATCACTCTTCCCTCCCACAACCTCGGCCGCGACCCGCAGACCGGCAAGCTGATGCCGGCGTTCGGCGGCGTCTACGCCAACGTCATCCGCAACAACGTCGTCCTCGACAACGGGCTCAAGGGCCAGGGCGCCGGCATCCTGGTGGCGGCTCCTGCCCCGGGCACCGCCTCCTACGCCAACGTCATCGAGGGCAACGCGATCTCGGGCAACGGCCTCTCCGGCGTGACGATTCACAGCCACGCCCCGGGGGCCTGGGTCGGTGACAACGTGATCCGGGACAACATCATCGGCACGAACAACCTCGGCGGCGACCCCGACGTGACCCCGACCACGGACATGGTCACCACGGGCATCCTGGTCTGGTCCGCCGCCACGCCGACGCCGGTCACGATCTCGGGCAACACGATCTACGGCGACTGGTACGGCATCTGGATGAACTCGGCCGTGCACGCGCCCGGCGCGCGCGCCCGGAACACCTTCTGGGCCGTCAGCACGTACGTGCACGTGGCGTAGCCGCCACCCGGTTCGGCCTCTCGGCGGGCGGGATCGCCTGGTGCGGGCATCGGCCCCACCGGCATCCCGCCCGTCGGGTTCTCCGGCCGCTCCGGTGCGGCCGGCCCTGTATCGTTGACACGTGCCTGAGCCGATCGATCCCCTCCTCCGGCTCCCCGCCGCCGAGCTGGTCGCCGCCGTCCACCGCGGCGACGTCTCCGCGGTCGAGGTGACGGAGGCGGCGCTGCGCCGGATCGAGGCGCGCGCCGACGGCCACGCCTTCATCACCACCTGCCCCGACCGCGCCCTCCGGCGCGCGGCGCGCCGGCCTTCGGGGCCCCTGGCCGGGCTCCCGCTCGCGGTCAAGGACCTCTTCGACACCGCCGGCGTCCGCACCACCTACGGCTCGTCGATCTTCGCCGATCACGTGCCCTCGCGGACCGCGCACGCCGTCCGGGTGCTCGAGGCGGCCGGTGCCATCGTCGTCGGCAAGACCAACCTCCATGAGTTCGCCTGGGGCGTCACCAGCCAGAACCCCCACTACGGCACCGTGGCAAACCCCGCCCATCCGGGCCGCGTGGCGGGCGGGTCCAGCGGCGGGACCGCGGCCGCGCTGGCGGACCACCAGTGCACCATCGGGCTCGGCACCGACACCGGTGGCTCGCTGCGCATCCCGGCCGCCTGCTGCGAGGTGGTGGGCTTCAAGCCCGCGTTCGGGCAGATCCCCGTGCACGGCACCTTCCCGCTGGCGCCCTCGTACGACACGGTGGGCCCCATGGCGCGCACCGTCGCGGACACCGCGCTCGTCTTCTCGGTCCTGTCGGGGAGACCGGTGCCGCCGGCGCGCCTCGCCGGGCTGCGCATCGGCGTGCTGGCGCCCACCCGCGCCGAGGCGGACCTGGAGGCGCTGGGCGCACGCGTCGAACCTGCCACGCTGCCGGCGTTCCCCGACGAGCTGATGGCCCTCTTCACCGCCGAGTGCGCCATCTCGCATCTCGAGCGGTTCCCCAGCCAGCGGGAGCGGTACGGGGCCGATCTCCAGCAGAAGCTGGACGCGGCGCAGCGGGTCCCCGCGGTCGACTACCGGCGCGGGCTGCTCGCCCTCCCGGCGGTCCGACGGGGCGCCCACGTGAGCCCCGCGGTGGACCTGGTCGTGAGCCCCACCATCGCCATCGAGCCGCCCCCGGACGACTGCTGGGAGCCCGACGTGCGGGTCCCGCTCACGCAGCACACCCGGCCGTTCAACTTCCTGGGGTGGCCGGCGATCGCGATCGGCAATCTCCAGTTCGCGGGACCGGAGACGGACGTGGTGCTGGGTGCCGCGCTCGCCTGGGAGACAGCCCACCGCTGACGGGGCGCGGGCGTCAGTGCCCGAGGCGCGCCTGCAGCCGTTCCGCCTCGAGCGTGAGTCGCTCCCGCTCGGCGGGATCCAGCTCGAGATCGGCCGCGGCCACGTTCTGCTCGAGCTGCTCCACGGTGCGCGCGCCGGGGATCGCCACCGTCCGGCCGTGCCCGATCACCCAGGCCAGCGCCACCTGCGAGGGCGTCGCGCCGTGTGCGTCCGCGATCTCGCGGACCAGCTGGAGGAGCGGCGCCACGTCCGGCCGGACCCGCGCCCGGAAGAGCGGGTTCATGCGCCGGATCCCGGGCGGGCGGCCCGAGGATCGGCCCCGGCCCGAGGATCGGCCCTCCGACGACGAACCGGCATCCGCGACGTCCGCGTGGGCCAGCAGCCCCTGCCCCAGCGGGCTGTAGGCGATCACCACGCGCCCCTCCTCGTGCGCGTACGGCACCAGCTCCCGGGCAGGTGCCGGGGACGCCAGGCTGAAGCGGACCTGGTTGGAGATCACCGGGTGCCGCAGCGCCCGCTCGCTCGCCTGCCAGCGCGCGAGGTCGTGGTTGCTGACGCCCACGTGACGGACCAGCCCATCCGCCAGGAGCCGCCGCAGGGGCTGCATCGTGGAGCGCGCCGAGACGAAGGGATTCGGCCAGTGCACCTGGTACAGGTCGATGGCATCGACCCCGAGACGCCGGGCGCTGCCGCGGGCCTGCCACTCCACGATCCGGGGGTACGGCATCAGCGGCATGAGCTTGGTGGCGACCACGAGCCCGTCCCGCTGACCGTCGAGTGTCTCGCCCACGATCCGCTCCGACCGGCCGAACCCGTAGACCTCCGCCGTGTCGACCAGGGTCACCCCGAGCTCGATCGCCCGTCGCAGGATGGCAGGGGCTGTCTCGCTGGCGTAGGTCTCTCCGTAGCCCCACTCCCGCGAACCGAACTGCCAGGTCCCGAGCCCGACCACGGACAGCCGCAGGCCGTCGACGTCAACGTATCGCATGGCCCGGAGAGTACCGGCGATGCCGGGATCCCGCAGATGCCGATCCTCGGGCGCCGAGGAACACACTTTCTGGCGGCGCGGACCGCGCCGGCAGGCGCCGAGGAACACACCCTCGGGCGGCGCGGACCGCACCGGCGGACGTCATGGAGGGCACCGGCGGGCGCGCGGTCGCGCCGAAGGGGGGCCTTCCCGCACCGGCCGCGCGTATGCTTCGGTGGTCGACGAGCAGGTCGCGCGAGGAGGTCGCGGATGACGGAGCAGCGGGCATCCCTCCCGGCGGGCGTGGACCCGCGGCGCTGGGTCCGCCTGCGTCGCCGCCTCAACGCACCGCCGCAGCGCGTGTTCCGCGCGTGGACCGACCCGGAGGAGATCGCGCGCTGGCTCCCGGCCCGGGTGGAGGGCGGTCTCGCGGTGGGATCGCGCTCCGTGCTGGTCTGGCCGGATCGCCGCGTCTGGTGGGACATGCTGGTCGCTCAGCCGGACGAGCGGATCCGGTTCCACCGGCCCTGGCAGGATGACGAACGGCTGACCACCGACGCGCGACTGCTCATCACTCCCGCCGGCTACGGGAGCCGCCTCGACGTGGAGGACGGACCGTTCACCATCGACGCTCCCGGGGGGCTCGATGCCTGGGCCGAGGCGATCGAGTGGTGGGCCGACGCGCTGGCGAAGCTGCGCGCCCACCTGGACTTCAGCGTGGACATCCGGCAGACCGGCTGACCGCACCCGACGATCCGTGACCGATCTGCACGTCCTCGAGCTCGGCCGCGGGCCGCGGGTGGTCCTCGTCCACGGCTCGATCTACGACGGGCCCAGCACCTGGTCCCGCCAGCTCCCACTCGCCGACCGCTTCCACCTTGTCATCCCCGACCGGCGCGGCTACGGCGGCAGCCCCGACGACGGTCGCGAGGACTTCGCCGTTGACGCGGCCGACATCGGGCAGCTCCTCGGCGGCGGCGCGCACGTCGTCGGGCACTCGTACGGCGGCGTGGTGGCCCTCGTGATGGCAGCACAGCGGCCGGACGCGATCCGGTCGCTCACCGTGATCGAGCCACCCGCTTTCTCCGTGGCCCGCGGCAACCCCGCGGTGGAGGCGTCCGTTGCCGGCCTGGCGGACTGGTCGGCACGTGCCGCGACGATGCCGCCGGAGGAATACCTGCGGATCTTCCTCACGATCGTCGGCATCGACGCCAGCCGGCTCCCGAGCCCCCTGCCTCGCGAGCTGGCGCGCGGCGCCGCGCGCCTCGCAACCCATCGGTCACCGGTGGAGGCCGGGATCCCGCTGGACGTCCTGGCGGCCGCGCCATTCCCGAAGCTGGTTGTGTCCGGCAATCACGACCCCGGCGTGGAGGCCATCTGCGACGTCCTGGCGCAGCGGCTGCCGGCCGAGCGCGCGGTCATCGCGGGGAAGGGCCACGCCGTGCAGGCCAGCGGCGAGCCCTTCAACGAGCTGCTCGCCGCGTTCATCCTGCGCGCGGAGGCGCGGGACTGAAGGCGGTTGTCCACCGGGCCCGAGGCCCGGCCGGGCGTCCGTGCCGCCCCGCAGAGCCCGAGTCCGGCCGTCAGGCGTCTTCGAGCGCCGTCGGCCGCGCCCCGGCTTCCGTCGTCGCCCCCGGCTCGGCCTCCGTCGCCCCCGGCTCGGCCTCCGTCGCCCCCGGCTCGGCCTCCGTCACGTCGGCGGGCCGGACCCGCCCCGACGGGAGGAGCAGCGAGAAGAGGACGCCCAGCAGGACGAACGCTGCAGCGGAGAACCCGGTGAGGCGTGCCGCGTCCACGAAGGCCGTCTCGATCGGCTTCGCGAGGTCCGGGATCGAGGCCAGGAAGACCGGGTTGCGGAAGCACGAGACCTCCGCGGGCGTGAGCGATCCGGCGAACGCGGCCTGGTCCCCGCTCGACTGGGCCGGGTTGCGGAGCGCGGGGAGGATCTGCCCGGCCGACGCGTCCACCAGGGACGTGACCGTCTCGCGGCAGGCGGCCGGCACCGCCGGGATCGCCGTGTCGAGGTTCGTCCGGGTGCCGCCCACCAGCGTCGAGAAGAGGATCGTGCCGAGGATCGCGATCCCCAGCGCCGAACCGACCTGGCGCAGCGTCGAGTTGGCACCCGACGCGATGCCGGAGCGCTCGGGCGGGACGTCCGACAGGACGAGACTGGTGAGCTGCGCCGTGGCGAAGCCGACGCCCAGCCCGTAGACGAAGAGCGGCGGCGCGAGCTGCAGCCCGGAGACGGTGGGCGAGATCAGCAGCGAGGTCGCGACGATGCCGACCGCCTCCAGCGCCATCCCCGTCGTCACGACCCAGCGGTTCCCGTAGCGGTGCGCGAAGGAGGCGGCGAGCGGCGCGGCGAAGAAGGCCCCGACGGCGAGGGCCAGGAAGACGAGCCCGGTGTCGAAGGCGGAGTAGCCGAGCACCGCCTGGAGGAAGAGCGGCAGCGCGAAGAGGAGCCCGAACTCGCCCAGCGAGACGATCGTGCCGGCCAGGTTGCCGTACCGGAAGCCGTGATACCGCCAGAGACCGAAGTCGAACAGGATGAAGTCGCCCCGCCGCTTGCGGAGCGTCTCCACCGCCACGAAGAGCACCAGCGCGAGGAGTCCCAGCGCGATCGCGAACGGGATGACGGAGACGCCGGCGAGCGGCCAGCCGTGTCCCAGGATGACGAAGGGGTGGTTCGGCGCCCACCAGCCGTAGCTTCGACCCTCGATCAGACCGAACACGACGCCGCTCAGCCCCAGAGTGACGAGGAGGAACCCGGGCAGGTCGAAGCCGGGCCTCGCGTCCTCATCGCGCGACTCGCCGATGTAGGCGAGCGTCCCGGCGATCGCGATCAGGCCCACCGGCACGTTGATGAAGAATGCCCAGCGCCAGCTCAGGTTGGTGGTGAGCCAGCCGCCGAGCAGCGGGCCGATCGCGGCCATCCCGCCGATCACCGAGCCCCAGATCCCGAAGGCGATCGCCCGGTCGCGGCCGCGGAAGTTCGTGTTCAGGATCGACTGGGTGGACGGCAGGATCATCGCGCCGCCCACGCCCTGCAGGATGCGCGCCCCGATGAGCATCTCCCCACTGGGGGCGGCACCGGCGAGGACCGAGGAGACGATGAAGACCACGAGGCCGACCAGGTACAGGCGCCGCCGGCCCCAGACGTCGCCGATCCGGCCCAGCGTGACCAGGAGTGCCGCGAAGACGAGGGCATAGGTGGTGTTCACCCACTCCGCCGCCGTCGAGTCGAGGCGCAGGTCGCGGATGATCGACGGGACCGCGACGTTCACCACGGTGGCGTCGACGATGATCATCGCGACGCCCAGGCTCAGCATCGCGAGCCCCAGCCATCGTCCGCGCCCCGCGGCATGCATGGAGACGCCGCTCCCGGTCACGCCGCCGCCGCTCGCGGTCGAGATGCCGTCCCCGGCCCGGTCGCCGCTCCCGGCGCCCCGCGCCGACACCCCGCTCCCCGTCGGGAGGCCGCTCGCGGTCGAGATGCCGTCCCCGGCCCGGTCGCCGCTCCCGGCGTCCCGCGCCGGCACCCCGCTCGTACCGCTCTCCCGCACCACCGGAACTCCTTGTATCACGCAATCGTTTCGTGACGATAGTATCCGATGGCGTGCGGACCCGTCAGGGTGGCGACTTCGCCCCCGCCAAGACCCGTTCGACGATCCGCCGCATCCGCTCGTAGTGCGAGCCCTGCCAGTAGACGGCAGCGCACGACTCGCAACGGCCGAAGGTATCGAAGTAGCGGAGCGTCTTCGGCTGCAGCCGATCCGCCACGACCCCGCGATCCACCGGCTCGATCCGCCCGTTGCACCGGATGCACCGGGTGAACGGCGCCGCCTGCGACCGCAGGTCGAAGCGGGCGACCACCTCCTCGAGCTGGTGCTGCGGGTCGTCGCTGCGCAGCAGGCAGCCCAGGCGGACCGCGCTCCGGCGCAGCAGACCGCGATCCCTCGTCAGGAGCACCCGCCCCTCCACCGCGGCGCGCTCGGCCAGCTCCTCGTCGTCCGCGTGATTCCCGTACGCGCAGTCGAAGCCGAGCATGCGCAGGTACGCGGCGAGGCGACCCAGGTGCGTGTCCAGGATGAAACGCGCCGGCCTCGGCACGGGTGGAGTGAGCGGGCCTGGTCCGG
>JAJYKX010000019.1:0-8402 GCA_021788175.1 Chloroflexota bacterium | reverse complement strand
GCGGCCCGTGTTCCAGCCGCTCCTGCGGCACGTATCCCGGCGAGCCCGCCGGCGGATAGACCTCCACCTGATCGCCATCGCGCAGCCGGTGCGCGAAATCGACCGCCCGGCCGTTGATCACGATGGCGTCCACCTCGGTGTGCGGGACGCCGAGCGCCTCGATCGCGTCCTTGACGGAGGGCGTGCCGTCGAACGCGTAGACGGTCGAGCCGCCGCGCGACCGTCGGGGGCGCAGGTCGTCCAGGTCACCGTGGAACCGGAAGACGGCTGTGCACGGCCGTGGCGGGTCGGTCGCCGGCGCGGCGCGTGGGGATCGGACCGCGGGCATCAGCAGGTCACGTGCAGGATCGCGGCCGTGAGGTCGGGGTCGGCGCCGCTCAACATGCGGCAGGCCTGGTCGGTCGGGACGGCCACCAGCTCCACGCCGCGGCGCCGGGCCTCCTCCAGCACGTCGTCCGTGATCGGCAGCGCCCCGTCCGCGCCGGTCCCGACGATCAACCGGTGGCAGTGCCACGGGATGTGCTCGGCCGCCGTCAGGGGCGTGTGCCCGAACTCGTGGCGCCGCGCCTTCGAAGGGCCCTTCTCCCTGCGGGTGATCCGCCCTCGCTCGACCAGGATGTCGTGGCCGTAGCGCCGGCCGTCCAGCTCCACCTCGCCGAAGCCGATGAACCGGGCCTTCATGGCCGAATCATGCGCCGGACCTACGGCCGGGGGCAGTGCCGCACGAACTCGAGTACGTCGCTGAACGAGGCGCTCGCGAGGGCCACCACCGTGTCGGCCGCTCCGTAGTACAGGTCGAGCCGGTCGGCGGCTTCGTCCACGACGACTCCGCAGGGGAACACCACCTGCGGGATGTCGCCCGCGCGCTCGTACGGCTCGCGAGGTGCGAAGACCCACTCGTCGCTCCGGCGCAGGACCACGGAGGGATCGTCGAGGTCGAGCAGCGCCAGGCCCGCCCGGTAGATCGGGCCCGCCGCGGTGGCGTGCGCCCCGTGGTAGACGATCAGCCAGCCATCGGACGTCTCGATCGGCGGGGGCCCGAGCCCGATCTTCCCGGCATCCCACCATGCTCCCTCGCGGGCCTCGAGCAGGACCGCGTGGTCCCCCCAGTGGCGCAGGTCCGGCGAGTAGGAGATCCAGATATGCGCCCCGCCCCGAACCGGAGACGGGCGATGGATCATCGCCCAGCGTCCGGCGAAGCGTCGGGGGAAGAGCGCAGCGTCCTTGTCCTCCGGCGACATCACCGGTCCCATCCGTTGCACCTCGCGGAAGTCGCGCGTGGTGGCCAGAGCGACCAGCGGCCCGAGACGGCTGTACGCGGTGTACGCGATCGCCCAGCGCTCCTCCTCGGCCAGCCACGTGATGCGCGGGTCTTCACAGCCCCAGAGTTCCTCGGAATCCCGCTCCGAGCGTGACTGGAGCAGCGGTTCCGCATCGAACATCCAGCCCGAGACGCCGTCGGCGCTGCGCGCGACCTGCAGGCGGGAGATCCCGCGCATGTCCTCGACGCGTACGAGGAGCAGCGTCTCGCCCTCCAGGCGCGCCGCGCCCGGGTTGAACACGGCGTTGGCCGGATACGGCAGGTCCGCGGCCGTCAGGATCGGATTCGCGGGGCTGCGCCGGAAGAGATCGGGGGCCCTCACCATCGCGTCACCCCCGGGGTGACGCCCGGGCGCCGGACGGTCCGGGGCCGCGGCCGTGCGGCGGGCGTCGCGGGCCGCGCCGCCCCACCCGACGGCTCGAGGTTCCTGAGCGCGCGGATCCGCTCGACGGACGTCAGCCACATCAGTGTCGATTCCGCGCCCTGGTTGGCATTGACGCCGGCCGGCGTCAGGCCGTCGTGGCAGCCGCCCCGTGCGGGATCGGCCAACGCGACCCCGACATCGTTGTCGCCAAGGAACCAGGCGTACGCCCGCTCGGCGGCGTCCCGGTAGCACTCGCGGCCGGTCGCCCGGTACGCGGCGTCGGCCGCCATGAGCAGGGACGCCGTCTCGATGGGCTGCTGATCGAAGCGAGCTCGCGCGCCATCGCGCGGCCACCATCCGCGGCACCCGACGGGCGAGAGGCGACCGTCGGGCAGTGTCTGGACCGCCAAGAGCCAGTCAAGGACGCGCAGACCCGTCTGGGCCGCGTCCGCATCGGCCAGGTGCCTTCCCGCCACGATCATGGCCTGGGCCGGCAGCCCGTTCTCGTACGTCAGGACATCCTCGGGCCACGGCCACTCGCGCACGTAGCCCCGTGCCTCGAACGTGCGGCGCAGGCCGGCCGTGAGCCGCCGGTACGCGGCCGGGAGCGCGCTGCCGATTCCACCCCCACGCAAGGCCGAGTCGCAGCCCAGCATCGACGAGGCCCGTGCGCGGATGGCCCTCAGCTCGAGCGCGGCCGGGAGGGCCCGCGCGAACGTCGCAGCGGCGTGATGACGGACGGCAGCGTCCGGTGCGCGTCGGATCGTCTCCCCCAGTGCCCACAGCGTGCGCCCGTGGGAGTCCTCCGAGCCGGCCCCGTCCACCCATCTCCCGTCGGCGCGACGAAGATTGCGGACGCGCCCGCCGCCGGCAGCCAGCGCGTCGGAGAGGAACCCCAGGGAACGGCGCGCACTGGTCGCCACCGCGTCCCAGCCCACCGAGCGCGCCTGCAGGAGGTCGACCACCAGGGCACGGGCGACATCATCCGTGCAGTACCCGTGCGCGGGGTCGGGAACGCGGCCGCGCGCGTGCTGCATGATCCCGAACTCGCCGGTGAGCGCATCGAGGTGCTCACGGTGCACCGGCTGCAACTCGGCGATCTCAGGCATCGACGCGCCTCGACGGAAGGACATGCAGCAGCCCGCGGGGCATCGGCTGGAGACAGCGGTCTCGACCGGCGACTCCATCGAACAGGGCGCGATAGGTGGCTCCAACCTGCGGCCACGCCATGTGACGTCCGAAGCGATACGCCCGCGCGCCCATCTGCTCTCGTCGCCTGGGGTCCGCCAGAAGACCTGCCAGGGCGCCCGCCAAGGCGCCGGGCGACTCCGGCGGGACCAGGATCCCGCGACCCTCCGCGAGCAGTTCCGCGGCGTACTCGTACGGTGTCGAGACGATCGCCTTGCCGGCTCCCACCGCGTAGGAGAGGGTCCCCGAGACGATCTGCTCGAGGCCCGGGTAGGGCGTGACGAACACGTCGGCGGCCTGCAGCCAGCGCCCGAGCTCCGCCTGGGATACGAACCGGTCGACGAACCGGACGTGGTCCCCCACGCCCAGTTCGGCCGCGCGCGCCACGAGGCTGTCCCGGTACGCTTCGCCTTCGCGGCGCAGGAGCTCGGGGTGGGTGGCACCGAGGATCACGTAGCAGGCGTTCGGGATCGCGGCCACCACCTCCGGCATCGCGGCGATGGCGAGCTCATACCCCTTGCCCGGGCCGATGAGCCCGAAACTCAGGATGACGGCCCTGCCGGCCAACCCCAGTCCCGGCTTCACGAGGTCGGGGTCGACGCGCGGGAGATCGGGGACGCCGTGCGGGATGACGCTGATCCGGACCGGGCTGACGCCGTAGACACGGGTCAGCAGCGACGCGGCGGCCTCGGACATGACGACCACCCCGTCCACAGCAGCGCAGAGTCCGGCCAGGACGCGGTACTGCGAGGTGGTCGGCGTCCGCCGCACGGTGTGCAGCGTGGCCACGGCCGGCACCCGGAGCGCCCGGACGAAGTCGAGCACCAGCTCGCCGTCGTCACCTCCCCAGATCCCATACTCGTGCTGGATGGACACGAGCCCGACGCCGTCCCTGGCCAGGTCGGCGGCAGCCCGCCGGTAGTCGGCGACGACGTCGCGCCGGATCCGGTGACGTACCTCGAGCGGGTAGATGGCGGGCGCGCCGGGCGCGTGCAGCGCCACCACGGACGTGCAGTGGCTGGCTCGCGCGAGATCATGCGCGAAGGACGCGATCCCGCAGTGCCGGGGCGGATAGGTCGCCACGATTGCCGTGCTGAGGGTCAACGGGTCGCTCCTCTCGTACAGACCTCGAGGAGGACGAACCGGGCATCCGGCCTGAGGAATCCCGGGGGCCGGCAATGGCCGGCAAGGTCGTGGCAGGTTCAGCGGCCGAACAAGGCTCGCGTGGCCACCGCCCCCACGCCCGCGACCGCGGCCGGCACCAGGTGGCGTGGCCGTCGTCCGCTGGACGCCCACACGACCCGGACCAGTCCGCCGAACGCGTTCGGGACGGCGCGGTCACGTCGGGCGTCGGGGCAGACGATCACCGCCTCGACGCCCGACGTCATCACCGCAGGGCTATGCCCGGCGGATCTGTGTGGCACGAGGTCCCTTGGGGTTGGCCTCGATCTCGAAGGTGACCTTCTCGCCGCCGGCCAGCTCCTCGAAGACGAGGGTCGGCGTCAGGCCGTCGCGATGGAAGAAGTACTGCTTGCCGTCGTCGCCGGCGATGAAGCCGAAGCCACGGTCGCCGATCACCCTCGCGATGCTGCCGGTGTTCATGGATGAACCTGTTCTCTTCCCGAACGAAGTGGCAGACGCACGGCCCGTTCGAGAAGGGGCGACCACGCGGAGCGCCGCCAGGTGATCCCCGGAGGCTACCCCACGGTACTCCTTCCCGGGCGATACCACAACGCGCCGGCATCCACGCGCCCGGTCGGTCCGATCGTCCGCCGCGGTTGCGGGAAGCGCGACCGGCCGGGACAAGGTACCGTTGGACACGTCGGCGACTCGTGCGGCACCGAGCTCAGCGACCCGATCTGAACCGGACGTCACCACCGGGGGACGCGGAAGCGCAAGAAGACCTATCCCCCGGCGCGTACCGCGACCAGCCAGCGTGCGGCGACCCGCGACGCCGTGATCACGCGGCCGACGGTCGTGTCGATCGATCCGACCGCGCAGAAGGGCGGCGGTTCGTTCTCCATCGGGGACCGGGTGAGGATTCGCGGCACCGGGCTGTATGCCGGGCAGACGGCGGTGGTGGAGGCGCTCACCGGCGCAGCCATCCCGTCCGTGGTCGTGCGCACGGATGTCGGCAGTGCCCGCCGCGTGCGAACCATCGACATCGAGAGGCTCGGGCCGGGAGACCTGCCGGCCTGAGCAGTGTCCCGATGGCAGGCCATGCAGAAGGAGCCCGACGAGACGTCGGGCTCCTTCTTGAGTGCGAACTCGAGTGCCAGGTCGAGCGCGACAGTGGCGGCCTAGTAGGAGCGCCGCTGCGCCTGGAAACAGTCGCTGCAGTAGACGGGCTTGTCCCCGGTGGGACGGAACGGGACCTGCGCCTCGCGACCGCAGCTCGAGCACGTCGCGCTGAACATCTCCCTGGGGCCCCGGTCGCGTCCGCCACTCGAGTATCCCCCACCGGAGGAGTACCCGCCACCCGACCCGCCGCGCGCTGCCTTCCGGCTCGCCCGGCACGAGGGACAGCGGCGCGGTTCGCTGAACTGGCGATCCGCGTAGAACTGCTGCTCGCTCGCGCTGAAGACGAATTCCTGCTGACAGTCCGCGCAGACCAGGGTTCTGTCCGATTGTGCGTACACGAAAACCACTCCTTCCCATGCGGCCTCAGCGAACCGTTCTCGCCGATGACCGATGAGAGGGAGTGGTCGGAGTTGCCGCAGGATCTGATGCGCCAGTACAGCGCCGCCACGCACGCTACCACGTCGGCCGGTTGATGGCGACCCTAGTCTTCAACCTGTTCCTGGAGAGTTCACCGATGTCCGCCTCGAATCGAGCGTTCGTACTCCGCCACACGCGGCCGCGACCCGTGCCCGGGCTCCGGGAGATCCGCCTGCACCTGGCCGACGAGGTTCTGCCGCTCTGGCATGCGGTGCAGCTCGAGACCGGCGACCCCGACGCGCCCCTGCCGTACTGGGCGTTCGCGTGGGCAGGCGGGCTGGCCATCGGCCGGTACCTGGGTGAGCACCCCGAAACGGTGGCCGGCCGGCGCGTCTTCGACCTGGCGTCGGGCTCCGGGCTTTGCGCGATCGCGGCCATGCTTGCGGGCGCGACCGATGCGACCGGCGCCGACATCGATCCGTTCGCCGTGGCGGCGATCGACCTGAACGCGCGGGCGAACGGCTGCCGGGTGAGCACGCTGCACCGCGACGTGCTGGACGAGGAGCCGCCCGACGTCGACGTCGTCCTGGCCGGCGACTGGTCCTACGAGGCTCGCCTGGCCGAGCGTGTCATGCCGTGGCTGCGCCGGGCCCGTGATCGCGGGATCGACGTGCTGGTCGGGGATCCCGGGCGCCGCTATCTCCCGGTGGGCGAACTGGTCGAGCTCGCGACCTACCCCATCCGCACCACGACCGAACTTGAGGACCTGGAGTTGAAGCGGGGCAGCGTGTACGCGCTGCGACCGGGACGCGGGTAGTGGCCCCGCGGCGGGCGCCGGCTCGACCGGCCAATGCGCGCGGGAGGCGGCTACGCGTGCAGATCGCGCCGCTCGAACGCCACCGCCGCGACAGCCACGAGCACGAGCGTCGCCCCGGCCAGCACCGCAGCGTGACCGAGATCCAGGCCATTGCCCAGCGGGTCGTAGCCCAGGTAGTGGTAATGCGGCGAGAACGAGCGCCACGGCCGCAGGAGTTCGGCAAGAGGCGCGAGGGCGTTGACGAAGAACCCCGCCACCGCGATCCCGAGGGCGACCCCGATGCTCAGCATGCGGTTGCCCGTGACGGCACCCAGCGCCAGGGCCGCCGCGCCGACCACCATCCCCAGCAGCCAGGCGCTGGCCATCGCCGCGGCAACACGGTCGAGTCGGATGTCGATCGCGGAAAGCCCGGCCGTGATCCCGAGCGCGATCCAGATCCCGACGCACAGCGCCCCCGACAGCACGCCGACCGCCGCGAACTTCTCGAGCACCACCCGCCATCGCGGAATGGGGTTGGCGAGCAGCAGCTCCATGGTGCCGCGCTCCTCCTCGCCCGCGGTGGCGCCCGCCGCGCCGGTGAGCGTGATCGCGAGGACCAGGAGCGGCACCACGAAGGTGAAGAGCTCGACGTTGAGGTACCCGGCCGGCGTGCTGATGTCGCTGCCCTCGGTCACGAACATGGCCCGCAGGGCGGGCGGCATCGACTCGAGCATCTTCCGCGTCTCCTCGACCGCCCCGATCGATGGATAGAGCGAGAGGTAGAAGCCGGCCAGCAACGCCGAGAGAGCCGTCCAGAGGGCAAGCACGCGCCACTGGTCGTGGAGGACCTTGGCGAAGACGCTACGCAGCACGGCCCGCCTCCTCCCCGTAGAACGCGAGGAAGACTTCCTCGAGTCCCGGCTCGCTGCTGGTGAGGGTCCGGATCTCGAACGCGCTGGCTGCCTTCACCACGGGGTCCATCGACCCGATGACCGTGCAGCGGAGGACGTTCGCGTCGACGGCCACGTCGCGCACGCCGGCCACGCCGGCGAACGCGGCCAGGGGCACGTCGCGGCCGAACTCGATCTCCAGGCGCCGCATCGCCCGCCCCCGGAGATCGGCGATCCGTTCGACCGCGACCAGGCGACCTTCGCGCAGGATGGCGACCCGGTCGCAGACGCGCTCCACCTCGGGCAACACGTGGGATGACAGGAAGACGGTGCGGCCCGCTCCCCGCGCCTCGGTGACGAGCCCGTAGAACGCCTGCTGGACGAGCGGGTCGAGTCCATTCGTCGGCTCGTCCAGGACCAGCAGCTCGGGATCCGACATGAACGCCTGGACGAGGCCCAGCTTCTGCCGGTTGCCCGTCGAGAGCGTCCGGATCTCCCGCGACAGGTCGCAGTCGAGCCGCTCCGCCAGCGCGGCGACCCGCTCCCGGGAGACGCCGCCGCGGAGGGCCGAGAAGTACGAGACGAGCTCCCTGCCGCTGAGGCTGTCGTAGAGACGGAGATCGCCGGGAAGGTAGCCCACCCGACGCCGGATCGCGCGGCTGCCATGGTGGGCGTCCAGCCCGAGCACCGTGACGGACCCGCGCGTCGGCCTGATGTAGTCGAGCAGGAGCCGGATCGTCGTGGTCTTCCCCGCGCCGTTCGGGCCGAGGTACCCGAACACCTCGCCCGACAGCACGTCGAGGTCAAGATCGAGCAGTCCCCGCTGCCGGCCGTAGAACTTGGTGAGACCGACGGCGTGGACGACGGAGCCGTCCATCTGCGCCTCCCCAGGACGCCGGACCTGTCCGCGACTGCGGTCTCCGCCGGTCCTCCCCGACGCTATGCCGGGCCGGGTCGGCCAGGCAAGTGCCGTCCGTCCCGGCGGGAGGCCGCGCCGCACCACCAGGCGGGGCCAGTGACGTTCATGACATCGGTGGAATGTGACGTACGTCACACACATCGGGCGCTTCGGCACTGTCCTGCCACCGGCCACGGCGCTGTACTGGCGCGGTTCCGTGGAGACCGGGCCAGGGTCGGACGCGCATCGGCGTCACGTCGCCGCGCTCCGCCTGCGGGGTGGCCCGA
>JAJYKX010000018.1 GCA_021788175.1 Chloroflexota bacterium | reverse complement strand
AGGCGGCCGACCGCGCCCTGGCGCTGGTCGAACGGCAGCGTCTGCTCGGCCGGGACCTGCCGCGCCTGGAACGGGACCTCGCCCGGCGGCGCCTCCGGCTGCGGCGCCGCGTGGCGCGCGCGGCCGCCGGTGCGCGCGCGGCCGGCGGTGCGACCGCAGCCTGACAGTGCCAGCCGCGGCCGCCGGTGCGCCCGCCGCCTGACGGTCAGGACCGGCGCACCTCCCCCAGCCGGCGTACCTCCCCCAGCCGGCGACGAATGGCGGCGAGGTCGGGCACGCCCGCGAGGCCATCGGCCTCCACCGAGAGCGACGCCGCGGTCGCCGCGAACCGCAGGGTCGCCGGGAACGCCTCCGGCGCCGACCCCAGGACCAGCCGCGCCGCGAGCAGCGCGGCAAGGAAGACGTCGCCCGCGCCGGTGGGATCCACGACGCGCCGCGGCGCCACGGCGCCCCAGCGGCGCCCCTGCAGCCGCCCCGGGGCGGACCGCCAGAGCAGCACGCCGCCGGCCGCGCCCGCGGTCACCGCGATCGCCTGCCCGGGGCGGGTGAGCAGCCGGTCGAGCCACTCCCCCGGGTGGCGCTGGGCGTCCGCCGGCAGGTCCTCGCGGCTGAGCGCCGTCACGTCCGCGCGCGCCTGCAGCGGCCCGCGGCGCGGGACCAGGCGCCTGGGCGCCCGACCGGGCACCAGGCCGCGCAGCAGACCCTGCCATCCGAGCGCCACCAGGGCGGCGTCGCCCGGCACGGCGCTCCACCCCGGCCCGAGCTCGCCCGCCACCGGCGCGAACAGGAACGCCGGAGCGTCGCGCCAGGCCGGCGGGAGCGCGTCCGGCGGCAGTGCGTCCGAGCGCTCCAGGCATCGCTGCCGCCGTCCGCTCGGCCCCTCGCGGTTCTCGAAGACCGGCCCCCGGCGCAGCGGGATCGGCACCACCTCCACGCCGGCCGCGCGGAGCATCGACGGCTCGCCGGCCGCCGCGCCAGCCGCGTCGAGGCCCACCACGGCCCCCACCCGCAGGCCGACGCGTGCCAGGAGGAGCGCACCGTACGAGACGCCGCCGCCCGCCCGCCACCCCCGGGGATCCGCCGGGTCCAGGTCTCGGGTTGCCGCCCCGACCACCACGACCTGGGGGATCCCGGAGCGGCCGGGCCGGTCCACGGGCAGGGCCCGCGCACGGGGCCGCCCGGCAGGCCCGCCTATACTCGTGCCGTCGAACGGATCGGAGGACACGTGTACTTCTACGAGCTCCACGAGAGCGATGACGACCTGTACTCGGACGCCCTGCTCACACACGAGCAGGAGTTCACCGAGGAGGAATTCCTCGAGCTGGTCCAGCAGGCCCGCCACCAGGTCCAGGACACCTTCGAGGAGGACACCCTGGTGGAGGCCATCGCCCGCGAGCTCGAGCGGACGCACGGCTTCGTGTACGTGAGCGACGCCCTGCTCGTCGCCGCCGTCAACGTCTCCCGCATCGAGGAGGAGAACTTCATCGCGACGGTCGGCGAGGGGGAGGAGGAGGGCGAGGACGACGAGGACGACGAGGACGAAGACGACGGGACCGGGCTCGGCCGGGACGCGTTCCGGACGCTGATCGTGGACCTCGACCGCGAACGGCCCAACTGATCCGGCCGGTCGGCACCCGCGCCCTCAGACGTTGAAGAGCACCTCGATCACGTCCCCGTCGCGCACCCGGTAGGTCTTGCCCTCGGAGCGGAGCTTCCCCATCTTCCGGGCCTCGGCCATCGAGCCCAGGTGCACCAGGTCCTCGAACGTCACCACCTCCGCGCGAATGAAGCCGCGCGCGAGGTCGGAGTGGATCGCGCCCGCGGCGTCCACCGCCGTCGCCCCGTCGCGGACCGTCCAGGCACGCGTCTCGTCGGGACCGGCGGTGAAGAAGCTGATCATGCCCAGCAGCCGGTAGGAGAGCCGGATCACGCGGTCCAGGCTCGACTCGCGCAGCCCCAGCTCCTCCATGAAGACCGCCGCGTCCGCCGGCTCGAGCTCGCCGATCTCCATCTCAACGCGGGCGGACAGCGCGTCCACCAGCGTCTGCGCGTGCCGGTAGCGCTCGGCCACCCCGGCCACGATCTCCGCCTCGCGGGGCAGGTCGGACTCGCCGATGTTGAGCAGCACCAGCACCGGCTTCTCGGTCAGGAAGCGGAACCCGCGGAGGACCTTTGCCTCGTCCTCCTCGAGCCCGATGTCGCGCACCGGCGAGCCGGCCTGCAGCGCGGGCAGCACCCGCTCGAGGATGGCCAGCTCGCGGTCGTTCGCCTCGCGCTCGGCGGGCGTCCCGTGGTGCCCCTGCATCCGGAGCCGCTCGACCCGCTTCTCGACCACCGCCAGGTCCGCCAGGATCAGCTCCAGCTCCAGCCGCTCCAGGTCCCGCCACGGATCGACGGACCCGTCCGGGTGCGGGACGGCGGCGCTCTCGAAGGCCCGGACCACGTGGAGCAGCGCGTCGGCGTTGCGCAGCCGCGCCAGCTGGTCGGCGGGCATGTCGTTGGCCCCGCCGCCGCCCTCTGCCGCCCGGGGCGGCGCCGGCAGGTCGACGTAGGTGACGTCCGCGTGCACCTCGCGCTTCGGGTGGAACAGCTCGGTCAAGCGGGTCAGCCGCTCGTCGGGCACCTTCACGACGCCGACGTTGACGACCGCACCGCCGTACCCGCCGGTCTGGGCGTGACCCCGGGTGAGCGTGTTGAAGACGGTGGACTTGCCGCAGCCGGCCAGGCCCACGATCGCGATCTGCATGGTTGCAGCGTAACGGGTCGGATCAGTACCCGGAGCGCAGGTCCACCACGTTGTGCAGCGGCTCGCCGCGCACGAAACGCGCCAGGTTGGCCGCGAACACCTCGACGCTCCGCGCCCGCACCCGGGCGCTGGACCAGCTGGTGTGGGGCGTCACGATCACGTTCGGCAGGTCGTACAGCGGCGAGGCGGCGGGCAGCGGCTCCTCGCGGAACGCATCGAGCACCGCACCGCCGAGCCGACCCTGGCGCAGCGCCCGCTGCAGGGCCGCCTCGTCGATCAGCCGGCCGCGTGCCACGTTGACGAGCCAGGCTCCCGGTTTCATGGCCGCCAGCGCCGCCTCGTCGATCAGCGCCTCGGTCCCGCCCGTCAACGGAAGCGCCAGCACCACGTAGTCGCTCTGCGCGAGCAGTTCCGGCAGCCCGGAGGGCGGCAGCACCAGGTCGGCACGCGGAGGAACCGGGAGCGGATCCTCCTCCACGCCCGCCTCGGCCTCCGCGCCGCGCTCCGGGTGCCGGCGCACCGCGATGACGCGCGCCCCGACCGCGGCGGCGTAGGACGCCACCGCCCGCCCGATCGACCCGAACCCGACGATCCCGATCGTCAGGTCGCGCAACTCCTCGCCCTGGAGCGGCTGCCAGGTCCGCTCCCGCTGCAGCTCGAGCAGCGCCGGCAGCCGCCGCGCCGTGGCCAGCACCATCATCAGCACGTACTCGGCGATGGGCCGGCTGAAGACACCCCGCCCGTTGGTCACGACGATCCCCCGCTGCAGCGTCAGGGGCGTCAGCACGCGCTCCACGCCGACCGAGGCGGAGTGGATCCACTCCACCCGCGGCGCCCGCGCCAGGACGCGATCCAGGGCGTCGCCGCCCAGGCTGCTGCCCCGGAGCAGCACCCGGACGTCGTCCAGCGGACCGTCGGCCGATCCGTCCGCCGCCACCGCCACCAGCCGTGCCCCTGGCGCGGCCTCGTGGATCCGCGCCAGGTCCTCCGGCCCGTAGCGTGCCCAGAGCACCTGGCCCAGGGCGATCGACAGCGGCTCCGGGGCGGCGCCGAAGCCGGACGCCGGCCCGGCCGGACCGGGGATCCCTCCGGGGCCGCTGCGAGGCTCGCTGCCGTGGGCGGCGGTGTCGCCGATCCGCCCGGTCATGCCGGGACCTCCCCGGGCACCGGCGCATCGCCTGCGGCCTCGTCGCGCGGGGGGAGGACCCGCCGCACCCACGCCGCCGGGTCGTCCATCTCCGCCTCGGTGGGGAGCGACGCCGGCCCGTCCCAGAGCCTGGCCACCGCCGCGGGGCCGCCGGCGGCGTCGACGCCGGCCACGAACCGCTCGCCGCGGTGGTACTGCGCGAGCTTCAGGTCCATCCCCATCAGGCGCGACACGAGCCCGTCGAGCCCGCGCCGGGGCTGGCTGCGGCGCGCCTCGAACCGCTCCCGCAGCAGGTGGACGTCCGGCAGGAACGAGGCGCCGACGCGGTCCATGACCCAGTCGCCGAACCCCTCGAGGAGGCTCATCACCGTCTGCGTCTCCCGGAACGTCCGCTGCTGCTCGGGGTCGAGGAGCGTCTCCAGCAGCCCC
The DNA here is from genome assembly GCA_021788175.1 of Chloroflexota bacterium. Lineage (GTDB taxonomy): Bacteria > Chloroflexota > Limnocylindria > Limnocylindrales > CSP1-4 > JAJYNJ01. The sequence goes on along the minus strand of JAJYKX010000018.1, from coordinate 20,190 downwards.
CCGCCCCGGCGGTCGCGCCAGCGGCGCACGATCCGCCCGACGCCCTCGACGCTGAGCAGGCGTGCGCCGTCGATGACCCCCGCGAGCTGGCGCTCCATCCGCTCCGCCAGGTACGGCCGCAGCCAGGGATGCGCCTCGAACTCGAACGCGTGCGTGGTCTCGTGGAGCGCCACCCAGACGCGGAAGTCGTCGACCGGCACCTTCAGCGACGCGGCGGTGGCCCGGATGTTCTCCTCCACGAAGAGGAGCTGCCCGGGGCTCGCCTCGGCCGAGAGGAGCGCGATGTCGTACTGGCCCAGGACGCGGGTACCCAGGTAGCCCAGCACGAACGCGATCTGGCGCGTGGCCATGGCCCGGTTCGCGAGCGCGCCGATCCCCTCGCCCAGGTTGCCCTCGTGCGGCCGGAGCCGGTCCCCCAGGGCGGCCTCGATGTGCCCGTAGAGCTCGCGGAACGCGACCAGGTTGGCGCCGGCCCATGCCGCGCGGCTCACCGCCGCGTGGCGGCTCACCACGCCGGGCAGCGGCGTCCCGAGCTCCGCCTCGAGCGCCGGCACGATCCGCTCCATGGCGGCGGCGTAGCGGGCACCGGACCTGGCGATCTCCGCCGGCTCGAGCGCCCCCGGCGACCGGGCGAGGCGCGCTGCCGCGAGATCCTCGGCCTGGGCCCAGTCCACCAGCCCTGCGCGCGCGATCCGCTGGACCCGGCGGTTCAGGTAGGCGGCTCCGAAGCCGGCCAGCGCGCCCGCCACCACGCCGGCCTGCCAGGTCCGGTCGTGCAGCCACGCCGGTCCGCGCCCCGCCGCCGACCGGTCGTCGCCGCGGGTCCCGCCGCGTCCCCGGCCGCCCGCCGCCCCGGACATGCCGACGGCCCTCGCGCCGGTGCTCATGCGGCTGCCGGCACCACCACCGGCTCGACAGACGCGAACTCCGCGCCGAACAGGATCGCCGCCGTGCTCCGGAAACGCTCCACGTCGCCGGTCGTGAGCTGCAGGTGCAGCGGCCGCCCGCCGACCGGCGCGCGGAGCTCGTTGACCGCCAGGAGCTCCGCCAGGACGCTCGCCGTCGCCGATGCCGAATCGATCACCGCGACGCCGTCCCCCGCGGCCGCGACGATGGCGTCGGAGAGGAGCGGGTAGTGCGTGCAGGCGAGGAGCAGCGTGTCGATCCGCGCGTCGGACGGGAGCGGGAAGACCCACTCGCCGTCGGCGGCACGGCTGCCCATGAGCGGCGCCAGGGACCGGCGCACCGCGTCGTCCACCTCCTGCCCGCGAAGCTTCCCGGCCTCCACGAGCGGCACCAGCTCGGGCGTGGCGTGCTCGTACACCTCCACGAAGGGATTCTCGTCCTTGATGGCCTGGAAGTACGCGTGCGACCGGATCGTGGCCGGCGTGGCGATGACGCCGACACGGCGGGTCCGCGTGGCGAGCGCCGCCGCGGTGGCACCCGGCCGCACCACGCCCAGGATCGGGACGTCGTAGCGGCGCCGGAGATCCGGCAGCGCCACGGAGGTGGAGGTGTTGCAGGCGACGACGATCGCCTTGACGTCCCGCCGCGCCAGCTCGTCCAGGCACTCGGTGCTGAAACGGCGGACCTCGTCGTCGGACCGCGTGCCGTACGGCGCCCGGCCGTTGTCGCCCAGGTAGATCGTCGACTCGTCGGGCAGCCGGCGCACCACCTCCCTGAGCACCGTGAGGCCGCCCACCCCGGAGTCGAAGAGCCCGATCGGGCGCGGGTCGGACATGGGTCAGGCCCCGGCGCCGACCGGGCCGCGGGACGAGACCAGCGCCCCGGCCATGCGCCGCACGTCCGCGCTGATCGGCGCATCGGGCGCCGCGAGGACGAACGGGAGGCCCTGGTTGTTGGCCTCCACGACCAGCCGGCCGTCGCTCACGATGGTGTGCTCAGGCACCCTGCCCAGGGTCGACTGCACCATCGCGGGATCCAGGCCGCCCGTCGAGTCGGCGCGGTTGAGGACGTAGTGGATCTTGGACGGCGGGTACCCGATGGCACGGAACGTGTCGGCCACCGAGACGGTGTTCCGGATGGTGGTGGAGTCGTACGTGACCACCTCGAGGATGACGTCGGCGGCGTCGAGGAACGCGAGCGTGAGGTCGCTCAGGTTGGTGGGGAGGTCCACCACCGTGGCGGCGTAGACCCGGCGAAGGAGCGAGAGGACCTTCTCCACGTCCCTCGGCGTGACCATGTCCGCCATCTCGATGCGCGGCGGGGCCAGCAGGATGTCGATCCCCGACGGATCGCGCCACAGCACGTCCGCGAGATCCGCCTCCGCGATCCGGTCCGTGGGCAGCTCGAGGATGGACGGGGCGTCGGCCGGCACCTTGAGCAGCGCCCGCAGGTCGCCGAACTGCAGGCTGCCGTCCACCAGCACGGTCTTCGCGCCCACGTGCTGCTGGATCGCCACGGCCAGGTTGAACGCGATGGTGGTCTTGCCCACCCCGCCCTTCGGCGCGAACACGCCGAGCAGCCGCGACGACGCGGCCGGATCCCGCTCCAGCTGCGCCTGGTGGACGCTCTGCAGCAGGTTCACCAGTTCGTAGCCGGTGAACGGCATCGAGAGCACCGCGTCGACGCCTCGCTCCGCGTCCGTCGACACGGGCCGCTGGGGCACCGTGATCACGACGATGGCCGGCGGCAGGCCGGCGCGTCGCAGGTGCGCCGCAAGCTCCAGCCCGCCCACGCGCCCCTGCAGGAGCGCGTCGATCAGCACGACGTCGGGCCGCTGCTGCACCACCTGGTCGGTCACGGCGCGCCCGTCATGCAGGACGTCGAGCAGCTTCACGCGCGGGCTGGCGGCGACGAGCCCTCGCACGTACTGCGCGACCTGCGGCACGTCCTCGACGACGAGCAGGCGAATCTGGTCCGTGGGCACGAGGGCGACTATACCAAGCCGGCCACGAGCACCACCCGCGACGATCCCGGGCCGAACGGGGCGAGCTCGTAGTCCCCGCCCAGCTCGATCACCGCGAGCCCGGCATCCGCGGCGGCCCGCACCAGCTCGGCGGCGCTGGTCAGGTGGAGCACGTCCCGCCGGACGTGCCGGTTGAGGGGGCCGCCGGCGGGCGGCGCCGCGTCGAAGATCGAGGTCAGCTCCACGCGGCGGGTGGCCGGGTCGTACGAGGCACTCCCCATCTTCACCACGCGCTGCCCCGTCTCCGGGTCGTCCCGGACCCACTCGAGGACCACGCGCCCGTCGTACAGCGCGAGATCGTCGACGGAGGGCAGCCAGGCGTCGACCACCGCCAGCCCCCCGCGACGCAGGTGCCGCGCCATCACGGCCAGGGCCGTCGCCTGGCGCGCCGCGTCGCCCAGCAGGAAGCAGGTGTTGAGCGCGAGGATCACCAGGCCGAAGCGCGGCTCCGGCGCCACGTCGAAGAGGTCCGCCTCGATCAGCTCCAGCCGACCGCCGCGGCGCACCCGCCGGGCGCGACGCTCGGTCGCCCAGCGCGCCCGGGCGCGGGCCAGCATCGTCGGATCGTCGTCGATCCCGGTCACCTCGAGCCCGCCGGCCGCCAGCGGGACGGCCAGGCGCCCGGTGCCCACGGCCAGCTCCAGGACGGGACCGCCCGTCCGCGACGCCAGCGCCCGGTAGAGGTCGAGATCGCCGGGATCGTCCAGGAGGTCCAGGTCGTACCAGCGCGCGAGGTCGTCGCCCACCGTCACGATGCCGCTCCCCGGAAGTCCCGCCACGCGGCCGCCACCAGCGCCGGGTCCATGAGCAGCTCGGCCGCCACCTGGGCGGCGACCGTCGCCGCGATCAGCGTCACCTCCTCGGCGCGCGGGGACGCGGCCGCCTCCCGGAACTCGATGGAGTGCCCGGGCACGCCGGGGTCGCAAATCGCCAGGGTGGGGTGGATGGTGGGCAGGACCTGGCTCACGTTGCCCATGTCGGAGCTGCCCAGGTTGTCGCTCGGCGGATCCTCGTGCATGCCGTACGCCTCGAGGTTCGCCAGGTAGCGCCCGCCCAGCACCCGGTTGTGCCGCATCGTTTCGGACCTGCCGGAGAACTCCACCTCGACGCTGCACCCGGTCGCCATGGCCGCGGCCTCGCAGAGCGTCCGGAAGTGGCTGCGCATCCCCTCGAAGTACAGCTGGTCGGGCGAGCGGACCATGAACCGGCCCGCCGCCAGGTCCGGGATGATGTTGGCGGCCGTGCCGCCCTCCAGCACGACGCCATGGACCCGCGACTCGGGGCGGAGCTGCTGGCGCCAGAGCCCGATCGAGCTGAAGAGCATCACCAGCGCGTCCAGGGCGTTCCGCCCCTCCCACGGCTCGGAGGCGGCATGGGAGGCTCGGCCATGGAACGTGACGTCGACGTCCTCGCTGGCCAGGAGGCGTGCCTCGATCGAGGTGAGATCACCGGGGTGGAAGAGGAGCGCCGCGTCTGTGCCGTCGAAGAGCCCGTCGTCGAGCATGTACTGCTTGCCGGAGCCCCGCTCCTCGGCGGGCGTGCCCAGGAAGACGATCTCGCCCGCAAGGTCGCCGGCCACGGCGGCCAGCCCGATCGCCGCGCCGACGCCGCTCGCCGCCATCGTGTTGTGGCCGCACGCGTGGCCGATCCCGGGCAGGGCGTCGTACTCGGCGAGGATGGCCACCCGGGCGCCGGGACCGCGCCCTCCCGACAGCCGGCCCCGCACCGCGGTCTCGAGTCGCCCGGCCGGGTGTTCCACGACGTAGCCGTGGCGCCCGATCGCCTCGGCCACCCACGCGGCCGCCTGGTGTTCCTCGAAGGCCGGCTCGGGGTTGGCGTGGATGCGATGGGACAGCTCGAGGATCTCGGACCTGGCCGCGGCCACGGCGGCGGCGATGCGCGCCTTGATCTCGCCGTGGGGCGATGCGGGCTGGATGGCGGTGAGCTCCACGAGTCGGCCTCCGTTCGTTCCGTTGGCCGAATCGTACCGCCGGCCCGTGGCCTGCCGGCCGTCGGCTCGCCACGCCGCGCCCCGTCGCACGTGCCGGCGCTGCCGGCTCAGGCTCCCCGGCCGGCCTCGCCCGCGGCCTCGAAGCGCACGGTCTCCCCGGCCGCGCGCCGCACCGCCAGCGCGCTGATCGCCTCGAGGGCGCACCGGTGGGCGGCCATGGCGGTCACCTCCGCGTGGTCGAACGGCGGCGACACCTCGACCACGTCCATCGCCGCGAGCGGGACGCGACCCACGATCCGCCGGATCGCCCGCAGGAGCTCGCGGGTGAGCAGCCCGCCCGGCTCCGGCGTGCCGGTGCCCGGCGCCATCCCCGGGTCGAGCACGTCGATGTCCACCGAGAGATAGATCGCGTCCGGACCGTCCAGGGCCTCCGCGATGGCGTCGTCGATGACGGCATCGGCGCCGCGCTCCTCGATCTCGCGCATGCGGTGCCAGCGCATCCCCTGCCGCTGCATCCAGGCGAAGACCTCCGGGCCCGGCCAGTAGCCTCGCAGCCCGACCTGGACGAAGTTGCGGCCGGCGACCGCGCCCGACTCCACCAGGCGGCGCATGGGCGTGCCGTGCCCCGCCGGGACGCCCCAGTCGTCGGGAGCAGTGTCGGCGTGGGCGTCGAAATGGACGATGCCGATGGAACCCGGGGCCCGCACCTCGCTGACGGCCGTGGCGGAGGGCCAGGTGATCGAGTGGTCGCCGCCCAGCACGATCGGGATGGCGCCCGTGGCCGCCACGTCGCGGACCTTCCGGTAGATCACCGCGTGGCCCCGCTCGATCCAGGCCGGCACGATCGGGGCATCCCCGGCGTCGACCACGTCGAGCACGGCGAACGGCTCCACGTCGAGCTGCAGGGAGAGGTGCTGCCCGGTGGTGTACGTGGCGGCACGGATCGCCCGCGGGCCGAACCGCGCCCCCGGCCGGTGGCTCACCGCCTCGTCGAACGGCGCACCGACGATCGCCACGTCCGCGCGCCTGCCGGCGATCTCCGCCGGGTCGGGCACGTAGGGGAGCTTCGAGAAGGTCGGCATCCCGACGTACATCGGCAGGTCGCCGTCCTCGAAGGACGGGTAGTCGCGGTCCCACCCGTTCGCGCGGCCGAGCGATCCGGGCTGCTGCGCCAGGTGGTGGTCGTCGCGCATGGGGTGGTCGTTGCGCATGGGGTGGTCGTCGCGCATGTGGCCGTCCTCGCGCGGTGACGCCGCCAGTTCCCGCGCCACGGTCCGGCGGGGCGTCGCGGGATTGTAGCGTCAGCGCTGGACGGTGAGGCTCGCCTCCACGAAGACGACCATCACCACCACGAAGAGCGCGACCGGCGCGCTGAAGGCGTGCTGCGTGCGGAGCGCCACCAGCAGCCCCACGACCAGCGCGACCCACGCCCCGCGCCGGACGGCGCGGGTCCAGTCGCCCCGGTACGCGATCCGGCGGTGATGGCGGAAGACGGCCAGCCACGCCAGCGGCACCGCCGTCAGCCCGCAGGCGATCCCGATCAGCACCGAGCCCCCGACCTGGACGCTGGCCCGCCCCACGGGCGAGACGCTGGTCAGGACGGCGGCCACCGTCAGCCATGCCACGGCTGCCGCGGCGATCAGCGCGACGGCGGTGACCCGGTCGCGGTGCTGCACCGTTGCTACCTCCCCTGCCTGCGCCTCGCCGGTCGATCGCACCCGGCCGCCCTGCGGGCCGTCACGAGGGCGGAGCGAGTCTACGCGGCGGACGCACCCACCGGTCAGACCGCACCGGAGGGGCAGATCTCCCGGAAGGGACAGAAGCGACAGGCCACGGGATCCGGGCGCGCCGGGAAGCGACCGGCCCGAATCCCCTCCACCGCCTCGCGCGCCCGGTCCGCGGCACGCTCGAGCCTCGCGCGGTCCGGCATCACCTGCCCGGTGACGCCCGAGTCCAGGAAGGCCAGCTGGGTGACCGCCGGCAGCTCGCCCTCGCGCGCCTCCCACGCCATCGCGTACAGGGCCAGCTGGAGCGACTCGAGGGCGCGCTGGCGGGCACGGCGCGGGTCCCGCACGTCGCTCGACTTGAAGTCCGTGATCACGATCCCCTGCGGACCCTCGTCCACCCGGTCGAAGCGGCCCTCGAGCCGGAACCCGTCGAGGGGCACCGAGAACGGCTCCTCGACCGCGAGGGGCAGTGCGGGCGACGCGAGCGCCGACTCGCGGAACCGAAGCAGGGCAGCCCGTCCGGCGCGGAGCCGCGCCTCCTCGTGGTCCCGGGACAGGAACCCGAGCCCCGTCCAGGCACGGGCGAACGCGTCCAGCAGCCCGGCCTCGGAGAGCGGCCGGCCCTGCAGCTGGCTCCGACCGAACGCCGCGACCGCCTCGTGCATGGCGATCCCGTAGGTGACCGCGTGGTGCGGCGGGGTGGGGAGGCGCAGCACGTGGCGGTAGTGGTGCCGGGCTGGGCAGGCCAGGTAGTCGTCGAGCTGGGTGAAGCTGATCCGGTCGGCCGACGGCGCGCGGATGCCCGACGGCGTCCCCGGCGCCTCCGGGCGATGGCGTTCGATGGCCCGGGTCCCGGTCGTGGCCTCCCGCGCCGCGGCCGGCTGGTCGAGCGCCTCCGCCACGAAGGGGGACACGTGCCGGGCACGCCGGCCGCCGGTGTCGGCCGCGCTGGTGAGCACCAGCTCGTCCCGCGCCCGTGTCATGGCGACGTAGCAGAGCCGGCGCTCCTCTGCCAGGTTCTCCGCCTCCGGGGACGGCGCGGTCGGATCGAGCGAGCGGGGCAGCTCGAGTGCCTCCCGGCGTGACCGGACGGGGAACCGGCCGTCCGCCAGGCCGGCCACGAAGACGACACGGAACTCCAGCCCCTTCGCCCGGTGCACGGTGAGCACCGGGACGGCATCGACGTCCGGATCGGCCGGGGCGGCCGGGTCGTCCCCGGAGTCCACCAGGGTCCGCAGGTGGGGCGCCAGGAACGCGATCCTCGGGTCCGGCAGGAGTTCCGACTGCCGCCGGACGATCTCGAAGAAGCTCGCCACGTCCGCCAGTTCCTCCTCCGCGCCGCGCCCGCCGGCCGCCAGCGACGCCAGCACCCCGGTGCGGCGCAGGAAGCCGTAGAGCACCTCCCCTGTCGGGCGCAGATGCGCCTCGGAGATGGCGTCCCCCAGGTCCTCCACGAGGTGGGCGGCACTGGCCCGGGTCTCGTCGGAGACTGCGGGGCCGGCGCCCACAGCGACCTCCTGCAGGACGGTCCAGAGCGGCCGGTGGGTGCGCCGGGTGGCCTCCACCAGGCGGGCGAGGTCCGCGCCACCCAGCCCGTACGGGGCGCCCGCGGCCACGGCGTACACGTCCACCGTGGAGTCCGGGTCCGCCACCGCACGGAGGAACGCCAGCAGGCGGCGGACCACCGGCCGCGCGTACAGGCGCGATCCACCGCTGAACCTCCACGGGATGTCGCGCAGGTTCAGCGAGCGCAGGATCGGGTCCGCGTCCGCGTTCGCCCGCACCAGGACGGCCACCTCGGACGGCCGCGCGCCCCGCGCGATGCGTGCTGCGATCTGCTCGGCGATGAAGTCCGCCTCGTCACCGGAGGTGGCGAAGGCATGGTGCCGGACCGGCGCCGGACGACGCGCGCGCCGGGTCGGGACGAGGCGCTTGTCGATCCCCTCGCGCACCTCCAGGCGCTCGGGGTCGTTGTGGCGGATCAGCCTGCGCGCCGCCTCCAGGATGGGCGCCCGCGACCGGTGGTTGCGGCGGAGCACCACCACGCGCGCCGAGAAGCGCTGGCGGAACTCCAGGATGTTCCTGACCGCGGCGCCCCGGAAGGCGTAGATCGCCTGGTCGTCGTCCCCCACGACGGTCAGGTTGCCGCGGGGGCCGGCCAGGAGGGCGAGCAGCTCGAGCTGCGCGCGGTTGGTGTCCTGGAACTCGTCCACGAGGACGTACCGGTAGCGGCGGCGAACGCGGTCCAGGGCTGCCGGGTGCTCGCGCAGCAGGCGCAGCGCGAGGTGCACCTGGTCGCCGAAGTCGAGGCAGCCGGCCGCCGCCAGCAGTTCCTGGTAGCGCGCGTAGGCCCGCGCCAGCTCCAGCTGCGCGGCCGCCTCCTCGGTCGCAGGTTCGACGGCATCCGGCCCGCCCGCCGACTGTGCCGCGTCGGCCAGCCTTCGGGCCGCGGCGAGATAGCCCTGCGGGTCGAGGTCCTCGTCCTTGGCACGGCTGAACAGCCCGGCCAGCGCCTCCAGGAACCGCGCCGGGTCCCCCAGCGGCCGGTAGCGGTCCAGCCCCAGCTCGAAGAGGTGCTCCCGCAGGAAGACCACGGTCTCCGCCCGCGACAGGACCCGTGGGTCCGACGGCAGTCCGAGCTCGAACGCGAACTCCCGCACCAGCCGGTCGCCGAACGCGTGGAACGTGTGGATGGCGGTGTCCACGTACCCGTACGGGACCAGCCGGTCCACCCTGGCCTGCATCTCGTCCGCGGCGCGGTCCGTGAACGTGAGCGCGAGGATCTCCGCCGGGCGCGCCCGGCGGGTGCCGATGAGCCAGGCGATCCTCCGGGTGATCACCCGGGTCTTGCCCGTCCCGGCGCCCGCCACCACCAGGAGGGGGCCATCCCCGTGGGTCACCGCCCGGCGCTGCGCCGCGTCCAGGCCCCGCAGCAGCTCCGGGACGCCCGGGTCGGCCGGCGCCGGGGCCGGCGAGGGCGGATCGACCGGGGACGGCGGGCCCGGCGATGGCGCCGATGTCGCGCGGGCGGGGGCAACGGGGGCGATCGAGATCACGGCGCAACGATGCCGGGGCGCCGTGCCACCTTGTCCGTCACGACCTGGCGACCCGGGATGCTATCCTTGCCGACCGAGCGCCCCGCCGTTCCGATCCGATTGCACGAGGTCCCACCGCGAGATGAGCAAGCGTGCGCGCGCCGCGCGCCCCAACAGGCGCCAGAGGCCCCAGCCGAGCGCTGCTGCGCAGCGTGCCGCGACCCCCCGCCGCTCCGCCGCCGCGACCGAGGTCGCCCAGGCCCCGGCGGCCGCGAGCGTGACGCAGGACCAGGTGCCGGCAACGGATCAACCCGCCCCGTCGCCGCGCGCGGCGACGTCGCGCCCCCAACCGCGCACCGCCTCCCGCCCCGGCAGCCTGCTCGCCCAGAAGGCGGCGACCGAGTACGTCTACGTCGCCCAGGACCTGCGCCGCATCGGGACCTTCGCCGGTGGCGCGGCCGTCCTGATGGCGCTCGTCTGGCTCCTGGTGGACTTCGCGCACGTCATCGCGCTCTGAACCCGGCGCGCGTCCCGGGGCGCGACTCGTCCCGGGGACCCGCGTGCTCCGGCCCCTGGTCCGCCCTGGCACCGGCGGCGCTGCCGGAACGTCCCGCACCGCGCGGGGATCCCATGCCGCCACCGGGACACGGCACCTCGCCGCGAAGGCAGCGTCGCTCGTCCTCGTCGCGATCCTCGCGGGTTGCGGCGGCTCGCCCGCGACCGGTGCCCCGGGATCCTCGCCCGCGTCGACCGCGGCCGCCCCATCGTCCTCCGTCTCCTCGGTCCATGCGACCGCATCGCCGACCGTCGAGGCGCCGGCCTCCGCATCGGCCCCGCAGGGCGTCCAGCCGCCCGCCCTCACCCCGGCGCTGGCGGCGCGACTCGCGGCCACCCTCCGTCGCGTCCGGTCTGCCGACCACCTGCCCGGGATCCAGGTCGTGGTGGGCTACCGCGGGGGCTGGACCTGGAGCGCCCACGCCGGGATGGCAGACCTGGCCACCGGTCAGCCCGTCACCAACGACACGCTCTTCGACGCCGGCAGCATCACCAAGACCTTCGTCGCCACGCTGACGCTGCAGCTGGTGGACGAGGGCGTGCTCCGCCTGGACGATCCCGTGACCCGCTGGGTGACCGGCGTGCCGGGTGTGACCGGTGTCACGATCCGCGAGCTGCTCGACCACACCAGCGGGATCGACGACCCGTTCGAACACCCCCCGCTGCTCGACGCCCTGGGCGCGCACCCCCGGACGGCATGGACACCGGCCCGGGTCCTGCGCTACGTGGGCCCGCGCCACTTCGCCCCGGGCCGCGGCTGGTACTACTCCAACGCGAACTACCTGCTCCTCGGTGAGATCGTCCAGGCCGCCACCGGCCAGAGCGTGGCCTCCCTGCTGCGCCAGCGCTTCCTGGTGCCGCTCGGCCTGTCGCACACGTTCCTGCAGGGAGAGCAGCCCGTATCGGGACAGGCCGCGCACGGCTACGACTCCGCGCCCACCGGCCGGCCGGTGGATCTCTCGGATGGGTCGGGCTACCTGCCCTTCACGTCCCTGGCCACCGCCCTCGGGACCGCCGGCGCGCTCGTCACGACCGCGGGCGACCTGGCACGCTGGGCGCAGGCGCTGTACGGCGGCGATGTCCTGCCCCCGGCGACCCTGTCGACCATGCTCGACGTCGGGCTCACGCGCGGGCTGCATCCCCGCTGGCCCTACGGGCTCGGCGTGCAGGAGATCACGTACCGCGGACAGATCTCCTGGGGGCACTCCGGGCTCCTGTCGGGGTTCCACGCCGCCATGCGCTACTTCCCCGCCACCGGCCTGACCATCGTGGTGCTGATGAACGACGACACGGTGAACCCCGACGCGGTGGTGGCCACGCTGCTCGATGCGCTGGAGGCGGGCGCTCCGGGCGCCGCCCGGCCCCCCGCGTCGCCGGCCGCGGCCCCGGCATCGCCGACGGCGCTTCCGGCCCCTCCCTCGGCACGTCCCTGACGGTCGGGCGTACCGTTCCGGTGTCGCCTGCCCGGCGTGACCGCGCCGGACCCACACCGTACCCGGGAGTCAGCGCGGTGACGATGCAGCATTCGACCTTCGCCGACGGCCCTGCCCGGTTCGGGGCATGGCACACCCGAGCGAACCACCACGCGCGGCCCCGCCCGACACGTGCACGCGTCGCTGCGGGTGCCGCAGCACTCTCCCTGGTCCTGCTGGCGAGCTGGCCGGGGGGCGCCATGGCCGTTCGTGCCGCCTCCCGGGCGGGAGTCTCGCAGGGAACGGCGGCCGCGCAGCAGCCCCTGCTCCCCGGGCCGGTCCCAGCCGGGCTCGCGACCGACGCGGTCCTGGTCCAACCCACCGCCCCGCCGCCGCCGTTCACGCCGGCGATCACCGCCAGGCTGACGGCGGCGCTCTCCCGGCTCCGGGCAGCCGATCACCTTCCCGGCATCCAGGCCGTGGTCCGCTACCCGGACGGGGCCGCGTGGAAGGGCCACGCGGGGTTCGCCGATCTCGCCGACCACCAGGTCATGGGCACCCTCACCCTGCTGGACGCGGGCAGCATCACCAAGACGTTCGTCGCCGCCCTCGCCATCCAGCTCGCCGGCCAGGGCGTCTTCGGCCTGGACGACCCGGTGGAACGCTGGCTGCCGGACCTCCCGTACGTGAGCGGCGTCACGATCCGCGAGCTGCTCGACCACACCAGCGGGATCGAGGATCCCTTCAACAACAAGCCGTTCCTGGCGGCCCTCGGCGACCATCCGAGCAGGGCCTGGACGGCGGCACAGGTCCTCGCGCAGGTCGGCAAGCCGTATTTCGCACCCGGCCAGGGCTGGGCCTACTCGAACGCCAACTACATCCTCCTCGGGCAGGTCATCGAGCGGGCCACCGGCCAGCCGCTCGCCACGCTGCTGCGCCAGCGGCTCTTCGGCCCGCTCCGGCTGACCCACACCTACCTGCAGGGCGAGGAGCCGGTGAGCGGGCCGGTCGCGCACGGGTACGAGTACACCAGCTACCGGACCTGGAAGGTCAAGGATCTCTCCGACGGGTCTCCGTACCTGCCCTTCACCTCGCTCGCCACCTCGCTCGGCGCGGCGGGCGCTCTCGTCACCACCGCCGACGACCTGGCCCGATGGGCGCTCTACCTGTACCGGGGACGCGTCCTGCCCCCGGCCGAGCTCTCGCAGATGCTCGATTTCGGGCTGACCAGCGCCTTCCACCCGACGCTCCCCTACGGGCTCGGCGTCCAGCGACGCAGCCTGGACGGCCTCGGGTCCTGGGGCCACGCCGGATCCCTGTCCGGGTTCCGGGCGGCCATGCGCTACTTCCCCTCGGCGGGCGTCTCGATCACGGTGATGGCCAATGGCGAGGACATCGACCCGGATGCGGCGGTGGCGTCCCTGCTGGCGGCCCTGTACCCCCCGGCGGGAACGTAGGCGCGGCCCACCGCGGCTCCTGCGCCGGCCAGCCCATCCGGCACCGCCGGGAGCCGTCGCCCGGCGCTCGGACGCGGCGACACCGGGGGCGACCTGCGCCGACGACCCGGCCGGCCACGTGCGGGTACGCTGTGCGTCCGTGACCACCGCCACCCGACCACAGGACCCCAGCCCCTGGCTGGAGCGCATCCGGCCCGTCCCCGCCACCCGCTACGACGCCCTGAACCCGTCCACGCGCCTCGTCCTCGGCCTGGCCACCGCCGTGGTCGACCTCGTGGTGCCGGGGCTGGCGGGACCGCTCGTGGCGCTCGCGGTCGCGGGCATCTCGGCGCTCGTCGCGCGCAACGTGGCGCGGGTGACCCGGCCCGCGCTCCTGGTCGCGGTCCCGCTGGGGATCCTGGTCGTCGCGGAGCGACTCCTCCTCGGCTCCCGCAGCGGCGGAGCGGCCGCCGCCTCTCCACTCGACGCGTCCCTCCTCGGCCTCGAGGTGCTCCTGCGCGTCGGCGTGCTGATCGCGACGGTGCTGCTCTTCGCGGATACCACCGACGGCCGCGTCCTCGCCCTGGACCTGGAGCGGCGCGGGATCTCCCGCCGCCTCACCTACGGGACCCTCTCGGTCCTCGGCCTGGGACCCGCGGTCCGTGCGCGCATCGCGCAGATCACGGCGGCGCAGCGGGCCCGCGGCCTCCGCGTGGGCGGCGGACCGTTCGCGGCGTTCCGCGCCCGACTGCCGCTCGTCTTCCCCACCCTCGTCTCGGCGCTCGGCGACTTCGCCGAGGGCAGCCTGGCCCTGGAGTCACGTGCCTCGGGACGCCACGGCGCCCGGACGCTCCTGTGGTGGCCGCCGGACCGGGGGGCCGAGCGGGCGCTCCGCTGGGTCCTGGCCGCGCTGATCCTGGCGGTCGTCCTTCTCCGGCTGGCGGGGAGGCTGGGCTGATGCTCCACCTGCTCTGCCGCCGCTACACCTACCCCGTCATGACCGAGCCCGCCCTCGGCCCCCTGGAGCTGGCGGTGGACCACGGCGAGGTCGTGGGCCTGATGGGACCCAACGAGGCGGGCAAGACCACACTCGGCCTCGTCCTCTCCGGGATGGCCCCGGCGGTAGTGGGCGGCGTCCTGGACGGCTCGCTCGAGATCGACGGCACCGACACGCGCGGCCAGCCGGCCCACGAGCTGGCACAGCGCGTGGGCTACGTGGCCCAGAACCCGGCCACGCAGCTCAGCCACCTCAGCCGCACCGTCTACGAGGAGGTTGCCCTCGGGCCCATGAACCTCGGCCTCTCCCGGGACGAGATCGTCGAACGCGTCGACGACGCGCTCGCGCGCCTGGGCATCGAGGAGCTCGCGCTGCGGGACCCGCGCCGGCTCTCCGGTGGCCAGGCCCAGCTGGTCGCGATCGCCTCGCTGCTGGCGATGCGGCCGAGCCACCTCGTGCTCGACGAGCCCACCTCACAGCTCGATCCGGCGGGTTCGCGCCTGGTCCGCCGGGCTCTCGCGGAGCTGGTCCGCCAGGGCGCGGCGCTCGTCCTGATCGAGCACAAGGCCGACCTGATGGACGGCCTCTGCCGACGCATCGTCGTGCTGGACCACGGCCGGATCGTGCTGGACGACGCGGCCGACGCGGTCTTCGGGCACCCCGACTTCCTGCGCCTGGGGCTCGTGCCCCCTGCGCGGGTGCGGCTTCATCGGCTCGGCGCGAGCGCGGGCGTCACGCTGGACCCGCAGCGCCTCGCCGCGGCCCTGGACGACGGAGCGCGGTCGTGAGCGCGGCGCGGGGATCGGCGAGCACCCAGGCCGACGCACGGGTGCCGGCGACCGCTCGGGCGCTGGGCGAAGGTCGGGCCGTCCCGGGGATACGGCTGGACGAGGTGGGGTTCGTGTACCCCGACGGGACGCGCGCCCTCCGCTCGGTCTCGCTGGAGATCCCGCCCGGCAGCGGCGTGGCGATCGTGGGCGAGAACGGCAGCGGCAAGTCCACCCTGCTCCGCCACCTGGACGGCCTGCTGCGCCCCACCGAGGGACGGATCCTCCTGGACGGCCGCGACGTCCGACGGGATCCGGTGGAGACTCTCGCCGCCACCGTCGGCCTGGCCTTCCAGGACCCCGACCTGCAGATCTTCGCCGAGCGGGTGGACGACGAGGTGGCCTTCGGGCCCCGCAACCTCGGCCTGTCCGGCGAACCACTCGCCACGGCGGTCCGCGAGGCGCTGCAGGCGGTCGGACTCGAGCGCGCGGAGGCCGCCAACCCGTTCAACCTCGGCTACTCGCGCCGGAAGCTCGTCGCGCTCGCGTCGATCCTCGCCATGCGCGTGCCGGTGCTCGCCCTCGACGAGCCCACCACCGGACAGGATGGCCCCGGCCTGGCCCGCGTGGTCGCGGTCGTCCGCAGCGCCCTGGCCGAGGGTCGCACGGTGATCGCGACCAGCCACGACATGCGCTTCGTGGCCGAGACCTTCCCCCGGATCGTGGTGCTGCGCGGGGGCCGGGTGATCGCCGATGGTTCGCCGGCCCAGGTCTTCGCCCCCGCGAACGGCGACCTGCTCCGTTCGACCCACCTCGAGCCTCCCGCCGCGGCGCGCGTCGGCGCGGCGTTCGGGCTGGGCTCCACCCCCACCGAGGAGTCGCTGCTCGCCGCCCTCCGCGAGCGGGCCTGATCCGGGGCCAATCCGCCGGCGCCTCGCGCGCGAACGGCACGGCAGAGGATCGCGTCGTCACGCTCCTGCAACGCGGCTCTATTGCATAGCGTCGCAATAACCGTATGATCTGCGGAACACCGCACCGAGGAAGTCGTCCCATGACCGCCGTCTGGCGAATGCTCCGCGCTCCCAGCGACATCCGGAACCGGGTGATCGCGATCTACGCCGTCCTCGTCGGGCTGACCATCGCCTGCTACGCGCTGCTGGTCGCGCTCAGCGTTCCGTACCCCCAGCTGGTCAGCGCCGGCTTCCTGGCCTACACCCTCGGCCTGCGCCACGCCTTCGACGCGGACCACATCGCCGCGATCGACAACACCACCCGCAAGCTGATGCAGGACGGGCAGCGCCCGGTGGGCGTCGGGCTCTTCTTCTCGCTCGGGCACTCGTCGGTGGTGGTGCTCCTCTCGGTGCTCCTCGCGATCTCCGCCTCGGTGGCCAGCGACATCCCGGCCCTGCGCAGCACCGGCGCGCTGGTCGGGACCAGCGTCTCGGCCACCTTCCTGCTGCTCATCGGGATCATCAACCTGGTGGTCCTGGTGGATGTGTACCGGCTCTTCCGCCAGGTCTCCACCGGCGGCGATTACAGCGACCAGTCGCTCGAGCAGCTCCTGCAGAACCGCGGGATCCTGGCCCGCATCTTCCGCCCCATGCTCCGCCTCGTCCGGAAGAGCTGGCACATGTACCCGGTGGGGTTCCTGTTCGGGCTCGGCTTCGACACCGCGAGCGAGGTGGCCCTGCTCGGACTGGCCGCCACGGCGGGGGGCGACAGGATCCCCGTGATCTTCATCCTCGTCCTGCCGGCCCTCTTCGCGGCCGGGATGATGACCATGGACACCACCGACCAGATCCTGATGCTGGGCGCCTACGGCTGGGCCTTCCTGCGCCCCATCCGGAAGCTCTACTACAACCTGACCATCACCTTCATCTCGGTGGTGATCGCCTTCGTGGTGGGCGGGATCGAGGTCCTGAGCATCCTGGCCTCGCAACTCCGCCTGTCCGGCGGGATCTGGACCTTCGCGGGCAACCTGGACTTCGGCACGCTCGGCGTGGCCATCGTGGGGATCTTCGTGATCAGCTGGGTCGGATCGACGGTGATCTACCGCCTGAAGGGCTTCGACCGACTGGGCATGGAGCCGGCGGAGGGCTCCGAGTCCGCCGCCTGAACCGGCGGCCGTGCGCCGGCCGGTCAGCCTCCGGCCGCGCCGCTCCCGATGATCCGCACCGCCTCCTCCGCCGCCCCCCGGCCCTGTGCCACGCAGTCGGGGATCCCGACGCCGCGGTAGGGCGCACCGGCGAGGAGCAGGCCCGGCACCTCCCCCGCCGCCGCGAGCACGGACGCCACCCGGTCCAGGTGGCCCACCGTGTACTGCGGCATCTGGCCGCTCCACCGGGCCAGGCGTGCCAGCACCGGCTCTCCCCGGGCGCCCAGCGTGGTCGCCACGTCGCGGATCGCGGCTCCGACGAGGTCGCGGTCCGGCATCGCGATCGCCGCGCCGCTGCGGGATCCCACGTACGCACGGATGAGCACGCGGCCCTCCGGCGCACGCCCCGGCCACTTGTTCGAGCTGATGGTGCACGCGTCGATCGACAGCCGCTCGCCGGCGGCCACCAGGAAGCCGTGCCCCACGGGCGGCGACGGGAACTGGCCCGCCTCGTAGCCCAGGGAGACCACCGCCGTGGTGCCGTGCGGGATGGTGCGGAGGCCGGCGGCCGCGGCCGGGGCCACCTCGTCGAGCAGCCGTGCCGCCTCGGGCCCGGGGGCGGTCAGGATCGTCACCTCGGGCCGCAGGACCTCGCCCGATGCCAGCCGTGCCTCCACGCCGCTCCCCGTGCGCGCGAGCGCGGCCACCGGCGTGCCCGTCCGGATCTCCACGGCCGATGAGGATGCCAGCGCGCCGAGCAGCCCCTCCACCAGCTGGCCGACCCCGCCGGAGAGGGTCACGAACGGCGACCCCACGCCGGCGCGCGTGCCCTGCGCGGCACTCGCGCGCCGCGCTCGTCCCGCCGCCAGGCTGGCCAGGAACAGGCTCCGGTGGTCGCGCTCCGCGTCGCGGAGCTGCGGCACCACGGCCTGCAGGCTGAGCTCGTCGATCGAGGTGCCGTACACCCCGCCCAGCAGCGGCCCGGCCAGCCGGTCCACCAGGGCGGGGCCCAGGCGGCGGCGCAGGTACACGCCGACGCCCACGTCGCGGGCCAGGCCGTCGCGGGGCAGGACCAGGTCGAGCCCCATGCGCAGCTTCTGGAGCGGCGAGAAGAGCGGCGTGGTGATGAACGGCTGCAGCCTCGTGGGGAGGACCAGCCCCATCTCCTGGGGGAGCGGTACCAGCCGTCCGCCGATGCGGATGTGGACCACCCGCGGCTCCAGGGGACGCACCACCGCCTCCTCCAGGCCGAGCGACCGGACCAGCTGCATCCCGGCGGGACGGTAGCTGACGAACGAGTCCGGGCCCATCTCGACGAGGAACCCGTCGATGCGCTCGGTGCGCAGCTTCCCGCCCAGGCGGCCGGAGGCCTCCACGAGCGTCACCGACACCCCGGCCTCCGCCAGCGCATGCGTCGCCGCGAGCCCGGTGATCCCCCCGCCGATCACCAGCGCCTGCATCGGGAGACTGCCCTCCGGTCTGCGTCAGTCCGCGTCGGGCTCTGCGGAGGGGACGTACGGGCAGAGCGGATCGGTCTCCAGGTAGTCGCCGGTCCAGACGTAGGCGCGCGCCCGCGACCCGCCGCAGATCGCGACGTAGGGGCATCGCCCGCAGCGCCCCTTGAAGGTGGCGACGTCCCGCAGGCTGGTGAACATCGGGTGGGTGCGGTAGACGTCGACGAGGCTGTCGGTGCGGACGTTCCCGGCCGCGAGCGGCAGGAACCCCGACGGGGAGATCTGGCCGTCGTGGGAGACGAAGACGATGCCGTTCCCGTCGCGTACGCCGAACCCGCGGCCCACCGGCGTCCGGGCGATCGCCTCGTCGTCCAGGCCCTCGGCGCGGAGCCGCCGGATGGCGATCCGCCGGTAGTGGGTGGCCTCGGTCGTCTTGATCGCGAACGGGGCTTCCTTCGACAGGTCGTACAGCCAGTGGTTGAGCCGCTCCGACTGGGCGGGCGAGATCTCCTGCAGGCCCGTTCCCCGGCCGACCGAGATCAGGAAGAAGAGGCTCCAGCGGATGATCCCCAGCCCGAGCATCAGCTCGTAGAGCGCCGGGAGGTCGGGCAGCGTCTCGTCCGTCACCAGCGTGTTGATCTGCAGCGGCAGGCCGGCCCGGTGGGCCCACTCGACGGCGCGCAGCGTCATCTCGAAGGTGCCCTCGACGCCGCGGAACCCGTCGTGGCGAGCCGCGTCCGAGCCGTCGATGCTCAGCGACATCGTCTGGATCCCGGCCGCCTTCAGCGCCGCGAGGCGCTCCGGCGTCATGTCCACGGTGGCGGAGGGCGCCAGCGACGCGCCGATCCCGCGCTCGGTGGCGCCCCGCACCAGCGCCTCCAGGTCCGGCCGCCGGAGCGGGTCCCCGCCGGTGAAGACGACGTGCGGGTACGGGCGGCCGAACCCGGTGATCTCGTCCAGCAGCCGAAATCCTTCGTCGGTGGTCAGCTCGTTGGGGCTGCGCTCCGGCTGCGCGGTGGCTCGGCAGTGCCGACAGGCGAGTCCGCAGGCGAGCGTCGTCTCCCAGTACACGAGCATGGGGGCCCGGGCATACACGTACCCGTCCGGCCGCACCGCGCCCACCGACGGCAGGTGTCCGCCTCCCCCGACGGGGGCGGCGGACGGCGCGCCGGGATGCCCGCCGGGATGCCCCGGGGTGTGCGGGGGAGTGCTCGTCACGTCCATCGCCTGCCTCGCTTCGTGGCTCGCTGCCGCGCGGACTCCGGCCCTGGGCCGGCGAGCCGCGGCGCTCGGGTGCTCCGCGCGCAGGGGACGTGCGGCGGCGGATCCCGACGTCGGACAGTACCACCATTCCCCGACATGACCCGGAGGCCCTGGTGCGCCACGGCGCCCCGCGGGCCGGGGCACCTCGCGGGCCGTGGCTTCCCGCGGGCCGTCAATCCGCCGGGCCCGCGTTCCTGCGCCGCTCCCGCCGCCGCTCCATCAGCTCGCCGAGCTGCCGCTCGAACCCCTGGTCCGAGGGCTCGTAGTAGCGCGTCCCCGCGAGCCTGTCCGGCAGGTACTGCTGGTCCACGTCGGCGCCGGGGAAGTCGTGTGGGTACCTGTAGCCGACGCCGATCCCGTGGCTCTTCATGCGGGCCACCGGCGCGTTGCGGAGGTGGAGCGGCACGGGGAGCGGGGCGAGCCGCTCGACGTCCGCGCGCGCCGCGAAGTACGCTCGCCCGGCCCGGTTCGACTTGGGCAGCGCCGCGAGCAGCGCCGTCGCCTGCGCCAGCGCGTACTGCGCCTCCGGCAGCCCGACGTACTCCAGCGCCTGCGAGGCGGCCACCGCG
>JAJYKX010000189.1 GCA_021788175.1 Chloroflexota bacterium | reverse complement strand
GCGGCATGCTGGTCGACTACCGACTGTTCATCAACCGGGACCTGCCGCTGGTCGAGCGGGGGTGCGGGTCGAAGGCGCGGTACGAGTCGAGGCGAGAGGCGCGGTCGTACGCGAACCACGGCATGCACCGCGACGGGGCCCTTCATCCGTACCACTGCGAGTGGTGCGGCGGCTGGCACCTGGGCCATCGGCGGCGGGCGGCGTGACCGGGCGCGTATCTGGGGGCACCTTGTTTGCAGGCGTGGCGCGCTGGCGCGGCGACAGGGTCCTGGCGCACTATTGGCCCGATGGCGTCCCAGCCCGGCGGTCCTGCGTCCCCGCCCGACCCGGTCGCGGCTGACCCGGTCGCGTCGATCGGCATCGACGGTCGCGTTGGCGCGGGGCGCTTCTGGCCGCGCGACCGGGCACAGCTCCTCGAGGCGATCGCGATGCTGCCGCTGGTGGCCGCGGGCGTGCTCATGGCCGGCGCGTACGTCGTGGGGCACCGGGCGTCGGCACTGTACGGCGCCGCCTACTTCCTGGTGCTCCCCACCCTGGCCGCCGGGCTCATCCTGTGGGGCCAACGGCCCGTGGTCATCACCACGACCGAGCTGCGCGTCCCGCGGCTCCTGGGCGTCACCCGCATTCCGCTGCGCGAGATCGCCGCGGTGGCACTGCTCTTCCTGCGCGTGCCCAGGTACGGCTGGTTCGTGTGCCTCGTGCGACGCAACGGCCGCGTCGACCTCCTCCGCTGGCCGCGCCTGGTACCCGGGCCGATCGAGCGTCCCCGGCGCGCAGATCGTCGGCGCCTGCCGCTGCGGGTGATCGGGTACCGCCAGGTCCGTCCCGTGCTCGACTGGGACGCGATCGCCGCCAGCCGTCCGGCCCGTCTCGCCACCGTGATCGACACCGCGGCCCGCGCGGCCGGGGGTTCGGTGGGGTCCGTGACCGCAGCGGATCTGCCGCGGCTCCTGGCGGGAGGGGCCACGCCGAGGCTCCCCATCGTCGCCTGCTGGACGCCGGCCGGCGTCGTCGACTGGACCGGCCCGGTGCCGCCCATCGTCCCGGTCCGGCCCTCGTGGGCGGTGACGATGCTGGCGGGAACGTTCGCGGTCCTGGTCATCGTCGGCCTGGCCGCGGCGCTGATCTCGTTCCCGGGCTTCGTCGCCTGGCTGCTGCCGGCGCGCTGACCAGGGCCCTGCGAGGGCGCGGCGCCCGGCGCCACGCCGCACGACCCGGGCGGTCGGCGCACCTCATCGCCGGCCCGCGGCCTCATCGCGCCCCGCCGCCCGGACCCAGCCCCTCGGCGCGGTAGACCTCCCGGGTGAAGTCGTCGAGGAGCAGACGCCCCCGGGAGAGCGCCTCCTCGGCGGCCCCGCGCTTCGCCGCCCCGAAGAAGTCGCGCGCGGTCGTGCGGGCGAACCACCGCCGCAGCTTCTGCCAGTCCGCCTCGCTCTCCTCCAGCTCGGCGAAGCGGAAGCGCTGGTTGGCCGACTCGCGCCGGATCTCCTCCGCGTAGCGCTCCACGCTCTCGATCAGCTCGTCGTACTCGGCGTCGCGGGCGCTGTCGAACCGGGCGACCAGGTCCTCCTCCCAGGCCCGCGAGGGCGAGGTGGTCTCGAGCAGCGATGCCTCACCCCCGGCCTGCCGGATCCGCGTCCCCAGCTGGTCCAGGCCGTCCCGGAGGTCCGGCCGATCGGGCAGGACCGCCACGGCCTGCTGGAGGTAGATGGCCCCGAGCTGCCGCAGCCGCCGCCACGCGTACGTCCGCTGGCCGGATGACTCGGCGTTGATCCGATAGACCAGGAGGAGCCAGCGACGCGCCTCCGGCAGCCTCCCGGCCGGCGGTTGTGCCGGGAGGGCCGTGCCTGCCACGTTCTCGTCAGCCACGCACGTCCCTCCGCCACAGGCCCCAGGCGCCCACGACCAGGCCCCCGACCGCGATGCACGCGCACGCGAGCATCCCCGGCACGTCCCACGTGCCGATCATGGGCTGGCCCAGGTGCGCCGAGAGCGAGAGATCGGCCACCCAGGACGGCAGGTCGAGCAGGGGAGCCAGCAGGTCCACGAGGAACGTCGCGATCGCCAGCGCCGCCACCGTGGGCGCCGCGAACGCCGGGCCCAAGCAGCCGCCGACGGCGATCCCGACGCCGGCCAGGGCCGCGCCGTAGAGGACGAGCACGACCGTCCCCGCGGCCGCCCGGACCGGATCGTCTCCGGCCGACGCCACGCCGCCCGCGAGCGCGACCGCGAGGCACGCCACCACGACCGCGATCGCCGTGTACAGCGCCGTTCCACTGGCAAGCGCCCACCGCACCCGGGACATGGGTGTCGCCAGGAGCAGCTCGAGGCGGCCGGCCGTCTCGTCGGACGACCGGGTCCCCACGAGCGTGGCCGCGGCCAGCCCGACGAGGATGAGCCCGAGGTCGATGAACGCGTACTGCAGGAAGCCGGCGGTGGTCGTCACGTCCACCCCGGGCACGAGGCTGCGCACGGCCGCCGCGAGCGCCGACGACCTGGCGAGCTCGTCCGAGAAGATCCGGGCGGAGGCCGCCATGATGACCCCGTAGACGGCAAGCCCGATGCCCCACGCGAGGGTGCCCGGGAGCAGGTCGCCGAACGCGCGCCGGGCGGGACCCCCGAGGCCGAGAGTGGCCCGCGGCAGGCCCGCCATCCGCAGGCCGTCGGTGACCGCGACGTCGCGTCGCGTGAACGCCTCGATCCCGACGACCAGCAGCGCCGCCACCGCGAGCGCCAGCAGGCCGACGCCGGCCCACTCGTACCGACCCGCCAGCGGCAGGTGGTCGTACGTCCAGCCGAACCAGCTCAGGTTGGCCAGGCCGTCGAAGGCCGGCACGACGTGCCGGTAGCTCGTCACCAGGTACCCGCCGAGCATGACCGCCCCGGCGATGCCCGCCGCCGCGCCGCGGCCGACGAAGGGGGCCAGCGCGAACGCCACGGCCCCGGCGACGAGGGCCTTGAGCCCGATCGCCAGCGCAAACGCGACCGCCGCGGCCGGGCCGATCCGGTCCTGCGGGAAGGTGGCACCGACGGTACCTGTCAGCCAGGTCGCGACCGCGACGGCCACCATCGCCGCCGTGAGCGCGACCACGTGGCCGGCGAGCTTCTCCAGGGCCACGGCGCGGCGCGACCCCGGCGCGGCGAGCATGAAGTCCAGGCTGCCCCGGCGGGCCTCGCCGGCGAGCGTCGAGGAGAGGGCGAGGATGGACCACAGCCCGCCGAGCAGCGCAAGGTACGCCCCGTAGTGCCAGGAGATGAAGCCGCCGAGCGTGTCGACGGCGACGGGATTGCCGTAGAAGCCGCGCAGGACGGGCGGCAGCGTGCTCGTCAGCGCGGCGAGCTCGCGGCGCGTCTCCAGCGTCCCGTACGTGGTGGACATGGCCATCCCGCCGGCGAACACCAGCACGACCAGCAGCCCGCCCGTGGCGAGCGCCGCGAACCGCGAGTCGCGGACGGTCTTGCCGAAGACGCTGCCGAGGCCGTACAGGCGCCGGACCAGGGGAACGTGCGGGGTGGGATACGCGGCCGGCGGGGCCGGCACGCGCCGGGTCTCAACGGCCATGGTTGGTCACCTCGACGGCCTCGCGGCCGTACTGCGCGAGGAAGGTCTCCTCGAGGCTCGGCTCGCGGCTGACGAAGTCGACCAGGTCGTACTGCGCCGCGGCGCGGACCACGGGCGTCACCGGCCCGGCGACCCGCATCCGCAGCGCGTGGTCGTCCTGGACGACGTCGCTGACGCCGGGAAGCGAGGCGAACGCCGCGACCGGAGGCTCCCCGGCGAACCGGAGCTCCACCTGGTGATGGGCGAGATCCCGCAGGGTGTCGACGCGATCGACGGCGACGAGCTGCCCCTCGCGGATGATCGCGACCCGGTCGCAGGTCTTCTCGACCTCCGAGAGGATGTGCGAGGAGAGGAACGCGGTCCGGCCCTCGGCCACCGTCTCCCGGAGCAGCTCGAAGAAGGTCTGCTGGACGAGCGGGTCCAGCCCGGCCGTCGGCTCGTCGAGGACGAGGAGCTCGGGCCGATGCTGGAGCGCGACGATCAGCCCGACCTTCTGCTTGTTGCCTTTCGAGTACTCGCGGTAGCGACGCCCCGGGTCGAGGTCGAAGCGCCGGATGAGCTCGGCCTGGTAGCGTGGATCCACGCCACCGCGCAGGTTCGCGAAGTACTCGAGCGTCTGGCCGCCGGTGAGGCGGTCGTAGAGCGCGAACTCGCCGGGCAGGTACCCGACGCGCCGGTGGATGGATGCCGGATCCTCCCACGCCTCGATGCCGAAGACGCGGGCGTGACCGGAGGTGGGCCGGATCAGGTCCAGGAGCAGGCGGATGGTCGTGGTCTTGCCCGCGCCGTTCGGGCCGAGGTAGCCGAAGATCTCGCCCTCGTACACGGCGAGATCGAGGTCCACCACACCGCGGTGGCGGCCGTAGTACTTCGTGAGGCGCTCGGCCTCGATGATCGGTGTCATGGCAGCCCTCCCGTCGAGGCTGCGATCCACCGGATCGGGCCACCCCGCAGGCGGAACGCGGCGACGTGACGCCGATGCGCGTCCGACCCTGGCCCGGTCTCCACGGAACCGCGCCAGTACAGCGCCGTGGCCGGTGGCATGACAGTGCCGAAGCGCCCGATGTGTGTGACGTACGTCACATTCCAGCGATGTCATGGACGTCACTGGCCCCAGGCCGCTACCTTCGTCCCGGTCGCAGCGCGTACACGCTGCCCCGCTTCAACTCCAGGTCCTCAAGTTCGGTCGTGGTGCGGATGGGGTAGGTCGCGAGCTCGACCAGTTCGCCCACCGGGAGATAGCGGCGCCCGGGATCCCCGACCAGCACGTCGATCCCGCGATCACAGGCCCGGCGCAGCCACGGCATGACACGCTCGGCTAGGCGAGCCTCGTAGGACCAGTCGCCGGCCAGGACGACGTCGACGTCGGGCGGCTCCTCGTCCAGCACGTC
>JAJYKX010000188.1 GCA_021788175.1 Chloroflexota bacterium | reverse complement strand
CGAGCGAGGCGCAGGAGCGCATCCCGGCGGTTCTCGCGGCCGCGGCCGAACTGTTCCTCGTCGTGGGTTCCGCCTGGGAGGGCGCACAGGCGTGGGGTGCGCTGCAGCGAGCCTGGGACGATCTCGGGATCCCACCCGAGCCGCTCCACGCCGAGCGCGCGCCGGTTGTCGAGGCAAGGCTGCGGTCGGCGCTGGGGCCGGCACGGTTCGAGCTGGCCGTCACCGAAGGCCGTCGGCGGGGGCCGTACGAGCTCGTGCGGGAGGTGCGCGCGATCCTGGCCGGTCCTCTTCCGTCCGGCGCCTCGCAGCGGCGGACCGGTCCCGCGGACCAGTTGACCGCCCGGGAGCGCGAAGTCCTCGCCCTGCTGGCGGACGGATGCTCCGACGGCGAGATCGCCCGCCGGCTCTACATCAGCCCCAAGACGGCCTCCGTCCACGTGGCCAACATCAAGAGCAAGCTGGGCGCCGACTCGCGCGTGCACCTCGCCCTGCTCGCCCGCGAGCGACTCGACCCCGCCGGGCCCTGAGGCATGACGGGCGGGCCGGAAGACCGGCCCGCCCGGGGCGATCCACCAGGTTCGTGCCCGTCCCGGTGGCGGCGACAAGGTTGACGACACCACCTGAGCGAGCCCTGAAAGCGGTGCTCGCCGGGACGGCCATCCGCGGCCGCCGGATGCCTGCATGCCGGTCGCGTCGGACCATGGCCCCGTTCGCGCGAGCCGTTCTCGGGCCCCCTGACCCGGTGGCGCTTGGTAGCATGCGGAGCGACGTGAGCCCATGCGCGTGAGCCATTTCATCTCACTCACCACCGCGGTCGGAGGCCTCCTGGGGCTCGCACTTTCCGTGCTCGGGGCCGTCGCGCTGCGCCTGGTTGGCCTCGCCGTCGACGTGCCGGTGATCCTCACCGGGCTCATCGCGGGGTTCGGCATCGGGCTCCTGGGCGGCGTCTGGATCGCCCAGGACGAGGAGGCCCAGCGGCGGGACCGCAGCCGGCGTGGTCGCGGCGGCCAGGGCCCCGGGCCCGACGAGGAGAGCCCGCACCGGCCACTCTTCGGCCCGCTCGCCTTCGGCCTGACGTTCGTGACCATCGGGAGCTTCATGGGATTGCGCGCGGCCCAGGAGGTGGCCACCGATCCGACGTGGGCTCCGCTCTCGGGGCTCGCCTGGCTCACGCTCGCGATCGCCGGAGGCGCCGGGGGCGTCATCGCGGGGGCAGTCTGGCAGGTGGTGGTGGCCCGTCTCCGCGAGGCCGCCGGGGACTGATCTTCGTTCCGGGGTGGGCCACGTTCAGCCGCCGGTCGGCGGAGCGAGCCGCATCGCCTCGGCCGGCGCAAGCCTCGGCCGGCGCAGGCTGGACCCCGGCGCAGGCTGGACCCGATGCGGGCCGAGCCCCGGCGCAGGCTGGGCCCGTTTGACACCCTCGGCGAAGGGCGCCTAGACTCCCCGCCAATCGAAGACGGGGCGATGAACGGGACGAGTACCCGCCATCCCCCTCGGCACAGCGAGCCGGCGGTGGTGCGAGACCGGCACGAGGGCGGCGGCGAATGGACCCGGGAGCCTCCGGACCGAACCGCGAGCGGGTGACCGCCGCCCAGTAGGCTCCGGCGCAGGGCGCCAGCGATAGCGGGCAGCACCGATCGACCGCGATGCAGCGGTCCGTCGGCGATGAGTGCGGCGGCAACGCCGAACGCGGGTGGCACCGCGGAGGGTTTCGACCTTTCGTCCCGGCGGGACGGAAGGTCGTTCGATTCCCGGCCCGTCCCCGGCCATGCAGGCCGTGGGGGCCGGCCACCCGGAGGCAACCGCAGATGCCGCTCACACGACCCCTGAGCCTCGCCGAGGCCCGCCGCCTTGCGGCGGGGGCCGACACGGTCCTCCTGCGCGCCTCGCGGGAGGCCGACCTGGAGACGCCGGTTGGCGCGTTCCTCGCGCTCGACGACGGTGGACCGGCGTACCTGCTCGAATCCGTCGAGGGAGGCGAGCGGGTGGGCCGCTACTCCTTCCTGGGCGTGGGCCCGCGGCGCACGCTGGAGGTGCGCGATGGCCTGGCGCGCACCGTCACCCGGCCGGTCACGGTGGAGGCATACGCCCCCGACCTCCCGGCCGCGGTCGAGCCGGCTGCCGACCCGCTCGAGGCGCTGCGGCGGTTCGTCCCGCGGCGGCGAGTGGCGCCGCTCGAGGGGATGCCGCGCTTCACCGGCGGCGCGGTGGGCGCGCTCGCCTACGACGCGATCAGCGCCTTCGAGCCGGTTCCGCTCCCCGGGGCCGACCCGGTGGGCACGCCCCAGGCGGCCTACCTCGAGACCGACCTGGTGCTGGTCTTCGACCACCTGACGCACACCCTGAGCGCCATCGCCTCCCTGCACGCCGACGCGCCCGATTTCGAGGGGCGGTACCGGATCGCCGAGCGCGCGGTCTTCGAGGCGCTCGAGCGTGCGGGCCGGGGCCCGTCGGATGCCGCCCGCGGATCGCGCGGTGCCGAGCAGCCGATCGCGGGTGCGCTCGATCTGCACGGGCCGAGCAGCATGGACCGGGAGGCGTTCGAGGCGGCCGTGGTCGCGGCCAAGTCCGCCATCGGCGCCGGCGAGGCGATCCAGATCGTGCTCGCGCGTCGCCAGTCGTTCGGCATCCCCGGGGGCCCGGACGGACGGCGCCTGGACGGCCTGGCCCTGTACCGCGCGCTGCGCCGCGTCAACCCGAGCCCGTACCTCTTCTTCGTGCGGACGGCATCGTTCGAAGTCGTGGGCGCCAGCCCGGAGCTCCTGCTGCGGGTCGAGGGCGACCGGCTCACCACGCACCCCATCGCGGGCACCCGGCCGCGCGGAGCCGACGACGCGGAGGACGAGCTGATCGCCGAGGAGCTGCAGCGCGACCCCAAGGAGCGCGCCGAGCACGTCATGCTCGTCGACCTCGGGCGCAACGACCTGGGCCGGGTCGCGCGCCCCGGCAGCGTGGCGGTGACCCGGTACATGGAGGTGGAGCGGTACAGCCACGTGCTCCACCTCGTGAGCCACGTGGAGGCACGCCTGCGACCGGACCTGGACGCCCTGGACGCGCTGCGCAGCGTCTTCCCCGCCGGCACGCTCTCGGGCGCGCCCAAGGTCCGCGCCATGCAGCTGATCGCCAGTCTCGAGCGCGAGCGGCGCGGCCTGTACGGCGGGGCGGTGGGGTACGTCGGGTACGACGGCGGGCTGGACACCGCGATCACCATCCGCAGCGCCGTGCTCACGGGCGGCGTGGTGCACATCCACAGCGGAGCGGGGATCGTCGCGGGAAGCGTGCCGGGCCGCGAGTTCGAGGAGACGGAGCACAAGGCGGCCGCGCTCCGGCGTGCGTTCGAGCTCGCGGCGATGCCGGCGGCGGTCGGGCCGGGGACGCTGGTGGGGGCGCCGGAGCCGGCGGGCATGTCCGGGCCGACGGGCACGCCCGCACCGGGCGTCGGAGCGAGCGGGCGATGATCCTCGTGGTCGACAACTACGACAGCTTCACCTTCAACCTCGTGCAGGCGCTGGAGGCTGCCGGGGCCGACCTCCTGGTGGTGCGCAACGACCGGGTGGACCGGGCGGGAATCGAGGTGCTGCTCGACGCACCGGACGGCACGCGGCCGCTCCGGGCGATCCTCGTGTCCCCCGGGCCCGGCAACCCGCGGACGGCGGGGGTGTCGGTGGACGCGATCCTCCTGGCGGCCGAGCGCCGGATCCCCATGCTCGGCGTCTGCCTGGGCCTGCAGTGCCTGGGCGCGGCGTTCGGTGCGTCGATCGTGCGGGCGCCGAGCCTGGTGCACGGCGAGGCGAGCGAGGTCCTGCACGGAGGCGACGGCGTGCTGGCGGGGGTCCCGTCCCCCTTCCTGGCCGGTCGCTACCACTCCCTCTGCGTGGACGAGGCCACCATGCCCGGCGCGATGGAGGTGACGGCGCGGACGGCCGACGGGGTGGTGATGGCGCTGCGGCACCGCTCCCTGCCGCTGGAGGGCGTGCAGTTCCACCCGGAGTCGGTGCTGACGCCGGAAGGGCCCCGCGTCCTGGCCAACTTCCTCCGCCTGGCGGGGGAGGGGACGCCGGAGATCCTCGACGAGGCGGTGGCGACGTCGTTCGCGACGCGCGGCCTGTCGCGGGGATCGGGCGCAGGGCGACGCGCGGCCGACGGCGCGGGCGGAGCGGCGACCGGCCCGGTCCGGGCTGCAGGGCATGGCGAGACGGCGACGACGGTCGCGGAGGTGCAGGCTCGATGAGCGACCAGGTTCGTGCCGCGCTGGCCGCGGTGGTGGATGGCCGGACCATGACCCGGGACGAGGCCCGCATGGCGATGGGCGCCGTGATGGACGGTGAGGCGACGCCGGCCCAGCTGGGCGCCTTCCTGGTGGCGCTCCGGATGCGCGGCGAGACGGTGGAGGAGCTCGCCGGCTTCGCCAGCGCCATGCGCGAGCGCGTCCTCCACGTGCAGGCCCCGGTGGGGACCATCGACACGTGCGGAACCGGGGGCGATGGCCGGGGCACGTTCAACATCTCCACCGCCGCCGCACTGGTGGCCGCAGCGGGCGGCGTGCCGGCGGCCAAGCACGGCAACCGGGCGATCACCTCGGCGTCGGGAAGCGCCGACGTCCTCGAGGCGCTGGGGGTGCCGACCGACCTCGGGCCCGACGACGCGGCCGAGGCGCTGCGCGAGGTGGGGTTCGCGTTCCTCTTCGCCCCCGGCTACAGCCCCGCCATGCGCCACGCCGGTCCGACCCGCCGCGAGATCGGGATCCGGACGGCGTTCAACCTGCTCGGGCCGATCACCAACCCGGCCGGGGCGCGACGGCAGCTGGTCGGGGTGGCGGACCCTGGGGCCGCGAGACGGCTCGCCGAGGTGCTCCGGGCGCTGGGCACGGAGCGGGCGATGGTGGTGCACGGCGATCGGCTGGACGAGCTGCCCCTCGACGGCACGGGCGTGGCATACGAGGTGTCGGCCGACG
>JAJYKX010000187.1 GCA_021788175.1 Chloroflexota bacterium | reverse complement strand
CCGAGCCCGTGAGCCGGCGCCGGAAGGCGCTGCTCGTCCTGCTGGCGGGCACGTGCGCCGTGTTCCTGGTCTTCTCGGGCTGGTATCTGCTCAACCGCAAGCCGATCACCGTGCTGCCGTTGCCGGTCATCGCCGCCGAACAGGTCCCGCACTACGCGTTCAGCGTCTACGGCGTCACCGCGCCGACCGGCGTCGCCGTC
Source organism: Chloroflexota bacterium (assembly GCA_021788175.1). Classification (GTDB taxonomy): domain Bacteria; phylum Chloroflexota; class Limnocylindria; order Limnocylindrales; family CSP1-4; genus JAJYNJ01. Next base: position 4,755 of record JAJYKX010000187.1, on the reverse strand, counting down.
AACGCGGACGGAAGCCGCATCTACGTGACGCAGACCGAGCAGGACACGAAGGTGCTCATCCTCGACCGTGACGGCCGGGTGCTGGCGACGGCGGCGCCTCCCGCCTCGACGGGGACCGGGCACACTCCGGTTTACGTCGCCCTCAGCCCGACCGGTGGCGACCTGTACGTCAGCGATCGTCCCGCCGGATCGATCTACGTCTTCTCCGCGGACGGCGTCTACCGCAGGACCTTCGACCCCGGGCCCGCGCTGGTCGGATGGCAGCCGCTCGGCCTCTCGTTCGACCAGCACGGTGACCTCTTCGTCACGGACGTGAGCGGACCGTACCACCGCATCCACGAATTCGGCCCCGACGGGGTGCTTCTCCGGACCATCGGCAGCGCGGGCCTCCTCAACTTCCCCAACGGCGTGGCCGCCGACTCGGCGGGGAACATCTACATCTCCGACAGCAACAACGGCCGCCTCGTCGTCTTCGATCCGTCGGGTGACCAGGTCGCCGTGATCCGTCGCGGCGCGGCTGAGGGCGACCTCGGACTCCCCCGCGGGATCGCCATTGACGGCGACGGGCGCGTCTACGTGGTCGACACCATGGCGCAGGGCGTGCAGATCTACCACGCGTACCAGGCGGGAGATCGGGCGCCGGCGTTCGTCGGGCGGTTCGGTGCCGAGGGGACGGCAGATGGCGGATTCGAATACCCCAATGCGGTGGCCGCAGACGCGCGAGGGCGCATCTACGTCACGGACTGGCGGAACAACCGGGTCCAGGTGTGGTCCTGGTGACGCACCGGCTAACAGGCCGAACTCGGAAGGGCAGAGGGAGGCAGATGGCGGAACCGTCGAGCTCGCAAGGCGGGCACCACGCACGTCCACCACACATGGAAAGGAGGCGAGGCCAGTGAGACGCCTGGCGCTGCTCTTCGCAGGCGGCGCCCTCTGGCTGCTTCTGGCGGCGGTCCCCGTCCTCGCGGACGGCGGGCCGCACGTTGCGTCCATCAACTCGGGCGTTGGTGGCATCTCAGCTGACAGCTGTGCGGGTTGCCACCGCGCCCACACGGCGCAGACCGACAGCCTGCTGCAGGCGGCGACCGAGGAAGGGCTCTGCCTGTCGTGCCACGGCTCGACGGCCACCGGGGCCACGACCAACGTCGAGAACGGCGTCCAGTACGCACTGGCGTCGGCATCCAGCGGGACGGTCCGCGACACATCCGTCATCCTCGGGGCGCTCCGCGGTGGCGGCTTCGTCACCTCGGCGATCGGCTCCGACAGCACGGTGCGCGTCGCGTACCTGTCGGGGTCGGCGGTTCGAGAGAACGCGAAGGTGCCGGTCAAGGTCGATGCGGGCGGTGCGATCACGGGTCAGGCCGTGACGTCCACCCACTTCGATCTCGGCAACCCGGACTTCGTGGGCATGGCGTGGGGCAACGGGCCCGTGAGCGCCACCCCCGACCCGGGAGGCGACACCGAGCTGACGTGCACCAGCTGCCACAACCCGCACGGCAACAACCAGTACCGGATCCTGAACCCGATCCCGGTGGTCGGGAGCGGGACGGCCGTAGCAGCGACGACGGACGTCGACGTTACGGACGCGCCGCTGCCTCAGGCCGGTGACACGCGCAACTACACCGTCATCCAGCTCAAGGGCACGGAAAGCGCGCCGTCGACCTACCTGCTCTACGCGAGCCAGGTGGTGGCCGGCAGCTACTCGAACGTCGCCGGCGACTACCTGCACCGGAAGCTTCCCTGGAACGGCGTCAATGGGACGGCCAACGACGCGCCAAACGGCCTGCCGTCCACGTTCGACACCCAGATCACCGCGTGGTGCACACAGTGCCACACGCGGTACGCCTCTGATGGCGCCTCGAGCGATTCGGGGGATGCCATCTTCACCCATCGCCACTACACGGCCGGCAAGGGGATGGCCTGCACGACGTGCCACGTCGCGCATGGGTCCAACGCCCAGATGACCGGGATCTACTCGGCCAACATGGACTACCCCGGTGGCGCGGCCGCGCCCGTGGGAGACAGCCGCCTCCTGAAGATCGATAACCGCGGCACCTGCCAGGCCTGCCACGATCCGACCGGGACGATCACGGTCGGGACTCAGGTGGGTCCCACGCCCAACCCCATCCTTCCGTAGCTGCAGCTCGGTGGCCGCCCGGGACCCGGGCGGCCACCGGACACCTCGCGAACATCGCCCGGAGAAGACCCACACGTGGCGACCCTGAACGAGCCGGTGCGTCATCGAGGCCGGCACGCACGCCCCCTCCTCGTCGCGGCCACGCTCGTCGCGGCCCTCGCGGTCGCCTTCCTGCCGGCCGGTCCCGCCCGGGTCGTCGCGCTCACATCGGATCCGTCGGCGACGCCCGCCGTCGATCCTGCGCCGACGCCGGCTCCGGACCCGACCCCAGCCCCAGCCCCGGAGATGACCACGACGCCCGCGCCCGACCCCACGCCGGCGCCAGGTCCGAGCGCCACGTTCGATCCGGCGACCAGCCCGGCGCCGGGCGCTCGCCCATCCCCTGATCCTGGGGCCTCGGCCGATCCCTCCGCCCCACCGTCGCCGGATCCGACACCCTCGGCCGACCCCTCTGCTGCGCCTGATCCGTCGGCCTCCCCGGAGCAGTCGAACCTCCCAGACCCGTCGGCGACTCCAGACCCCTCATCGACGCCTGATCCGGCTGGATCGTCGCCGCCCGAGCCGTCCCCATCGGCCGACCCATCCGCGTCCCCGGAGCCCTCGCCATCTCCGACGCCCTTTCCACCGGGCACGCTCGGCGCGGACGGCGGGACGATCGGCGGTGCCGGCGCCTGGCTCGACGTGGCGCCGGGTGGGCTCGCGGCACCGACGACCATCAGCCTTCGCGCGGCGGGCAGCGCGATCCCGGACTTCGACGGAGCGCCGCCGCTCGCGGGCTACGCCCTGCTCGCGATCGATGCCGACTCGGGCGGTCCCCTCGCCGGCCTCGGCGCCGCCACGCTGCGGGTGCCGGTCGACTCGATCACGCTCGGCGACTCCGAAGTCGCGGATCTCCGCATCGCCCGCTTCGACGGCGCCTGGTCCGTGCTGGTCACGGCGCTGGTCGATGGCAGCCTGCGGGCCCCGATCCCGTCGCCTGGGTTGTACGCGGTCGTGGAGATCGTGACGGCGAGTGCCGCGGACGGACAGGTGGCGCTGACCACGGACGCACCCGAGGCCGGCCTTCACCGCGTGGAGCCCGGGGGCCTCCTCGCCATCCAGGTCGACGGCCGAGCCCTCCGGAAGCTTCGCGACGCTCGCCTTGCCGCGTCGATCCCGCCGGGCTGGGAGGTGGTCGACGCGGACGGCGGCGCATTCGACGGACCGGCACGGGAGATCGCCTGGTCCTCGCGCACCGTCCGGGGCGGAACCGAGACCCTGCACCGGATCGTGCTGCGCGCGCCGATCGTCGATCCCGACGCCGGTCGCCCCGCCTTCTCCGCCTCGTTCCAGGCGCGCTACGGCCACCGCGGCGGACAATCCGTGACCGCCCCGGTGGTGATCCTCGTGGCCCCGCCGGTGGTCGTCGCCCACGTCACCATGGGTGACATCGACGCCACCACGCTGGCGCCCGTCTACCTGCCCGAGGATGCCGCCATCCTCGCGGAGCAGCGCTATGCGGCCCTCCGGATCCGCTTCCAGGTGCGGAACGCCGACTCGATCCCGGTCGACTGGGCGCCGCAGCTGGAGATACGCGCGGCAGGGGACGGGTCCTTCTCGTCGGTGCCGTCCCTGCAGCGAGGCGACGGCGAGCCCTTCTACGTGACGCGAGAGTGGCAGCGCAACCCCGTCGGTGGTGGGACCCGGCTGGGCACGGAGCAGGAGACGCTGGCCGCCGACGAGCTCCGCTCGGACGACACTGACGGTCCCGACCAGGTGCCGGCGGCGGGAACGCACTCGATGGGCCCCAACCCGCTGCCTGCGTTCACCCTGGGGCCACGTTCCTATACCGAGATCGAGTTCAGCGTGCGCGCGACGGTGGATGCGGTGTACCAGGGGCTCTACGAGTTCCGAGTGACCGATGCCGGTCGCGACTTCACCGGAGCCCGCACCGCGTGGGTGCACATGGGCCCCCGGCCGGCCGTGCAGCTGTCGCCGGGGCAGCGGACCGGGATCCCGGTCGCGGGCTCGCCGCCCGACGATACCGGTTCGCTCACGGTCGCCTCGCCGGCGTTGGTCGAGCCGGCGGCCGTAGGCGTGGTTCGGGACACGCCGGCGACGGCTGGCGTCACCTACGCGTTGGACATCGATACCGTCGCGGAGCCGGCCGTCACGGCAGCGGACCCGGGCCCGAGGTATGCGCTCGTGCCGCCGCGCGCGCCGGACGGGACGTTCATCACCCCGCACACAGCCGACACGCTGACCAGCGACACCTGCGCGGCGTGCCACCGCGCGCACGTCGCCCAGGGTTCAAGCCTCACCACGAGCGCGAACCCCCAGGCGACCCTCTGCCTCTCCTGCCATGATGGCACGGGAGCCGCCACCGATGTCGCCGCGCAGTACACCGATGCATCGGTGCCCGCGAACGATGCCTCGACCGCCTCCTACTACCGACACGACGCCCTCGCGCCTTCCACGCACACGAATGCCGGCGAGAACGAGTTCCAGGACACGAGCGGGCAGGCGATCCTCAACCGCCATGCCGAGTGCTCGGACTGCCATCAGCCCCACCGAGCGACGAGCGGCGGGAGCACGCAGACCGTGTCGGGTTGGACGCTGACGGGGCGCGAGATCGGCAT
>JAJYKX010000017.1 GCA_021788175.1 Chloroflexota bacterium | reverse complement strand
GCAGCTGCGCGGCACGTACGGGGTCCAGGAGGTGGAGCGCGACGCCTCCGGCCGCCAGATCCAGGTGCTCTCCACGGTCACCCAGCCGCAGGCCGGCGATTCGCTGCAGCTCTCCATCGACGTCAAGGCCCAGGAGCAGGCCCAGACGGCGCTCGAGTGGGGGATCCAGGCCGCCGGCATCAAGAAGGGGGTCGTCATCGTGATGAACCCCCAGACCGGCGAGGTGCTGGCCATGGTGAGCCTGCCCACCTACGACGACAACCTGTTCGCACGCGGCATCTCGAACGCCGACTACCAGGCACTGATCGGCAACCCGAACCAGCCGCTCCTGAACCATGCGATCGGCGAGATCTACCCGCCCGGCTCCACCTGGAAGCTGGTGACCGGGAGCGCGGTGCTGGCGGACCACAAGCTGGGACCGGACCAGACCCTGCAGACGTACGGGCACCTGGTGCTCGCCGGGCAGCGCTTCAACGACTGGAACGGCGTCGGGTTCGGGCCGCTCACCGTGGCCGGCGCGTACGCGCAGTCCTCGGACACCTTCTTCTACCAGGCGGCGGCCCTGGCGGGGATCGACCGGCTGGCCTGGTATGCCCACCAGTTCGGCTTCGGGAGCCCCACCGGGATCGACCTGCCCGGCGAGGCGGCCGGGATCGTCCCCTCCAACGCCTGGAAGATGCAGACCTTCGGGCAGCCCATCTATCCGGGCGAGACGTACCTGGCGGGGATCGGGCAGGGCTACGACGCGGTGACCCCCATCGAGCTGCTCGACGCCTACTGCGCCCTGGCCAACGGGGGCAAGCTCTACCAGCCCCAGATCGTGCGCCAGGTCCTCTCGCCCACCGGCCAGGTGGTGCAGGCCTTCGCCCCCAGGCTGCGCGCGCAGGTGAAGGTCCCGGCGTCCGTCCTTGCCTACATGCGCGAGGCGGCCCGCGAGGCGGTGGTGATCCGCCACACCGGCAACGTGGTGGACATGCCGCTCTACGTGGCCGGCAAGACCGGGACCGCCGAGTACGGCACGGTCAAGATCGGCGGCAACCTGCCGTTCGACTCCTGGTTCGTGGGCTTCGTCTCGCCCTCCGGCGACTTCGCGAAGACCGACTCGCAGCTGGCCATCCTGGCCTTCACCTACGACACCTCGAACAGCATCGGCAACCCCTCCACCGAGATCGTCAAGTACTTCCTGCAGATGCACTACGGCATCAAGCAGGACTACCGGAACCTGTACCTGATCCAGCCCGGGGCGGGGAACTGAGATGGGCGCGATCAGGCTCCAGCAGGACCGTCTGAAGTGGGCGAGCCAGACCGCCGCCGCGGCCTGGAGCGCATTCGACGTGCAGCTCGTCATCTACGCGTCCCTGCTGGCGGGCATGGGCCTCGTGATGGCCTACACCAACTCGTACGAGTCCGGTGTCTCACCCCTCTCCGCCGGATCGACGTTCACGCGAGGCCTGATCTGGACCGCACTGGCCATCGTGGTGTTCCTGGTCGCCGCGGCGTTCGATTACCGCTGGCTCAAGACGTTCGCCTGGCCGCTGTACTTCGTGAACATCGGCCTGCTGGTGCTTTCCCTGGCGATCGGGACGGGCGTGGGCGGGACCTCGCGCTGGGTGACCATCCTCGGCATGCAGTTCCAGTTCTCGGAACTTGCCAAGGTCCTGATGGCGGTCGTGCTGGCCAACTGGATCAGCTCCCGCGAGTCGCGCATGAGCGGGCTCCTGACGATCGTGGGCGCCGGCGCGCTGGTCGTGCCGCCCATCGTCCTGGTGGCGATGCAGCCGGACCTGGGGACGTCGCTCGTCTTCGCCGCCATGGTGGTCGGGACACTCTTCGTCTCGGGGGCCAGTCTCCGCTGGCTGGTCGTGCTGAGCGCGGGAGCCATGGCCTCCGTCCCGTTCGTCTGGACGTACCTGCTGCGCGACTACCAGAAGCAGCGCCTGATCTCGTTCCTGGACCCCGCCGCCGACCCGCAGGGTTCCGGCTACCACGTCATCCAGTCGATGATCGCGGTCGGTTCCGGACGCGTGTTCGGGACGGGGCTGACGAACGGCACGCAGAACTCGCTCAACTTCCTGCCGGTCCAGTCGACCGACTTCGTCTTCGCCATCCTGGCGGAGGAGCTGGGGTTCGTCGGGGCGATCGTCGTCTTCCTGCTGTTCGCCGCCCTCATCTGGCGGGTCCTCCTGGTGGCGTGGCACTCGGACGACGTGTTCGGGCTGGCGTTCGCCGCGGCGATGGCCTCCATGCTCCTCTTCCAGGTGCTGGTGAACGTCGGGATGACGATCGGGATCATGCCGGTCACCGGGATCCCGCTCCCGTTCATCACGCACGGCGGGGCCTCCCTGATCAGCATCGCCCTCGGGCTCGGCGTGCTGGAGTCGATCAACCTGAGACAGGTGCGCCCCAAGTGGTGAGCTGACCGCGACGGTCCCCGGGCGAGCCTCCGGGGATCAGCGGCGGAAGCGGCCCGGTCTCGCCAGGGGATCGGGATCCCCGGTGCGGCGTCCCAGCCGCCGGAGCAGCGCGTCGATCTCGTCGCGATAGGGCCTGCCCGAGGACGAGCGCTCCAGCCACTCGAGGAAGTCGGGGTCCCGTGCCGCGATCTGCCCGAGCGACCACCCCGCGTAGCGCCCGAACGCCAGGACCGGGCCGCCCGGGTGCCTGGTCGGGGAGCCGCCCGGGGGCCCCGCCGAGGCCGAGGCGCCCGGGGTGGCCCTGCCGTCACCGCCACGCCCGTCGCCGGACGGTGGCCCCCCGGCCCGTGGCCTGCCGGCACGCCCCGTGGGGCGGGGCGGCACGTACCCGCTGCCCGGGAAGGACCGGCGCCGGTCGTACGCGGCGCGCCGGTCGGGGTCGCGCAGCATCTCCCAGGCGCGGTTGATCTCGCTCATGCGGCGCACGTCGTCCGGATGGACCTCGGCGGCGAGATCGGGATGGTAGCGCCGGGCCAGTCGACGGTAGGACGCCCGGATGGTGGCGAGATCGGCCGACGGCTGAACGTCGAGCACTCGGTACGGATCCGGCTCGTCGGTCACTGGGCCTCCGGCAACCTGCTCGCCCGGCGTCGGCAGGGGGCGCGTTCGCGACAGGGTACCATCCGTGCCGCAGACGGCCGGGATGCCACGGCACGCCGTGCATCTGCATCGCCTCCGGCGGGGCCCTCCCGGCGCAAGGATCGGCGACCCTCCCGGCGCCAGGGCGGCAGCCGTCCACGCGCCGCGGGCCGGTCGCCCGGCGGGCAGCGCCGTTCGCGGCCCGTGAGCCTTCGTTGACGGAGCCAGCCTCGGGCGATACCATCAACGGTCGCGCCCCGGCAACAGCCGGGCGCCATCATGTGTTCAGGGGACCCATGTACGCAGTCATCGAGACGGGCGGGAAGCAGTACCGCGTCGAAGTCGGCAGCGAGATCGAAGTCGAGCACCTGGACGCGGAGCCCGGCCAGACCCTCGAGCTGGACCGTGTCCTGCTCGTGGCCGACGGGGATGCCACGGCGATCGGCCGCCCGATCGTGGATGGGGCGCACGTGAGCGCCAGCGTGGTACGCCAGGACCGCGGCGAGAAGGCCATCGTCTTCAAGTACCGGCCCAAGGCCCGCCGGCGCGTGAAGCACGGACACCGGCAGGAGCTCACCGTGTTGCGCGTGGCAGATATCGTCCACGGGTCGCGCAGCGCGCTGCAGCTCGCCGAGGCCGCCAAGACCGAGCGCGAGCGCCTGGCCGAGGCCGCCGCCGAGGAGGCCGCGCAGCGAGCCGCCGCCGACCTTGCGCTGGCCGAGAAGCTGGCAGCTCCCGCCAGGCCGGAGGGTGAGGCCAGGGCCGCCGCGCCGCGCCGGGGCTCCGCGAAGCCCGCGGCGGAGGGCGAGAAGCCGGCGGCGCGCACCCGCACCCGCGCCCCGCGCACGCAGGCCCCCGCGCCCGAGGGCGAGCCGAAGCCCAGGTCCCGCGGCACCAGGAAGGACGCGTAGTCGATGGCACACAAGAAGGCAGGCTCCAGCTCGAAGAACGGGCGCGACAGCGTCGGCCAGCGGCTGGGCGTCAAGGCGGGCGACGGGCAGCTCGTCCCCGCCGGCTCCATCATCGTCCGGCAGCGGGGCATGACCTTCCTCTCCGGCGAGGGGACCGGCCTGGGCCGCGACTTCACCGTCTTCGCCACGGTGACCGGCCGGGTCAAGTTCGAGCACGAGACCCGCGAGAAGAAGCGCATCCGCGTGATCGCCGAACCGGCCACCGCCGCTCAGGCCTGAACGCACCAGTCGCCGGGACCACCGCCGGGGCATCCCCGGACGGAAGGCCCGACAGGAGTCGATCGTGAAAGACGGGATCCATCCCAAGTACTTCCAGGCCGAGGCCCACTGCGGCGCCTGCGGCCGCACGTTCACGGTGGGGTCCACGAGGCCCACGCTGCGCGTGGACGTCTGCGCCCAGTGCCACCCGTTCTTCACGGGGAAGCAGACCATCGTCGACACGGCGGGCCAGGTCGAGCGGTTCCAGAAGCGCCTCGAGCGCTCGCTCCGATCCTGAGCTCCCTCGTCACCACGGCATCGAGAGCGGCGGGCCCCGACGGGTCCGCCGCTCCGTTTCGGTGCCCGGCACGGGGCCGCCCGGCACGGGGCCGCCCGGCGCTCGGCCGCACAGCACGCAGCCGCCGGACACGCGGCCTCGCGGCGCCCCGGTCCCCCATCGCCCCTGTGAGCCGCCGGTAGACTGGAGGCTCGGATGGCACGCTTCAGCTACGGCGGTCAGGCCCTCATCGAGGGCGTCCTCATGCGCGGTCGCGACGCGATCGCGGTGGCCGTGCGCCATCCCGACGGGGACGTGGTCTGGGAGGCAGAGCGGCTGAGCGACTCCGTCGTCCACCGGCACCGGGCGGCGGGATGGCCGTTCGTGCGCGGTCTCGTCGTCCTGTACGAGACGCTGGTGATCGGCACGAAATGGCTGACCCGCTCCGCGGCGATCGCCGCATCCGGCGAGGGCGTGGAGCTCGGCGGCGGGGTCGTGGCCCTCACCCTCACCATCTCGCTGGCCTTCGGCGTCGCCCTCTTCTTCGTGCTGCCGCTCCTCCTGACCCAGGCTGCCGCGACCGCCGCGGACGGCGTGGGGACCCTGGGCCGCAACCTGCTCGAGGGACTGATCCGGCTGGTCATCTTCGTGGCCTACCTGCTGGCGATCAGCCGCTCCGGCGAGATCCGGCGGGTCTTCCAGTATCACGGCGCCGAGCACATGTCGATCCACGCGCTCGAGCACGGCGACCCGCTGACGCCGGAGATGGTGCGCCGCTATCCGACCGCCCACCAGCGCTGTGGCACCGAGTTCCTGCTGGTGGTCGTGGTGGTGAGCATCCTCGCGTTCAGTGTCCTGAGCGGGCAGGGGCTGGTGGCCGCCATCCTGGGCCGCCTGCTCCTGATCCCGGTGATCGTGGCGGTGAGCTACGAGGTGCTGCGCTGGGGCGCCAAGCACCGCTCCCATCCCCTCGTGCACTGGATCTTCATGCCCGGCCTCTGGCTCCAGGCCATCACCACGCGGCAGCCCGACGACTCGATGATCGAGGTCGCGATCGTCTCGCTGCAGGAGGCGCTCCGGGCGGACGGTGAGCCGATCCCCGAGGGCAGCGTCCACCCGGCGCGGCGGACCATGGTGCAGGCCGACGCGGAGACGCGCCAGGCTCGCGAGGCCGCGGCGCGCGAGGCATCCCTGGTCGCCGCCGGCGTCCCGAGCGCGGGCCCGGACGCGGCCGACGAGGAGGTTCAGCGATGAGCCTCGAGGATCGCCTGCAGGACCTCGCCGCCCAGGCACGTCACCTGCAGGGCGAGCTGGCGCGGCCCGAGGTCGCGGCCGACCCCGACGCGCTGCGCCGCATCGGCAAGGAGCTGGCGCGGATCGAGCCGATCGTGGGGACCTGGGAGCGGCTCCAGGCGACCCGTGCCGAGCTGGGGGGCGCCCGAAGCATGCGCGACGAGGAGCAGGACACCGAGCTCCGGGAGATGGCGCGCGACGAGGTGCATCGGCTGGAGGCCGAGGAGGCGCGGATCCTGGAGCAGCTCAAGGTCCAGCTGCTTCCCCGCGATCCGCTCGACGACCGCGACGTGATCGTGGAGATCCGGGCCGGCGCGGGGGGCGAGGAGGCGGCGCTGTTCGCGGCCGAGCTCTTCCGCATGTACGTCCGCTACGCGGAGCGCCACCGCTGGGGCGTGGAGGTGCTCACCACCAGCGAGACCGGCATCGGCGGCCTGCGCGAAGTGATCTTCGAAGTCCACGCGGACGGCGCGTACAGCCGCCTCAAGTTCGAGGGCGGCGTCCACCGCGTGCAGCGCGTCCCGGAGACCGAATCATCCGGGCGCATCCACACTTCCACGGCAACCGTCGCGGTGCTGCCGGAGGCGGACGAGGTGGACGTGCAGATCGACGAGCGGGACCTGCGGATCGACGTCTACCGATCGACCGGGCCCGGTGGTCAGAGCGTGAACACCACGGACTCGGCGGTGCGCATCACGCACCTGCCCACCGGCCTGGTGGTGGCGATCCAGGACGAGAAGAGCCAGCACAAGAACAAGGCCAAGGCGATGGCCGTCCTGCGCTCGCGGCTGCTCGAGATCGAGCAGCGCAAGGCCCACGAGGCCGAGGCCGCCAGGCGGCGCAGCATGGTCGGGTCGGGCGAGCGCTCCGAGAAGATCCGCACCTACAACTTCCCGCAGGACCGGGTGACCGACCACCGGGTCGACATGGACCTGCACAACCTGCCCGGCGTGCTCGACGGCGACCTCGACCGGCTGATCGACACGCTGATCGCCACCGACCAGGCGGAGCGGCTGGCGGAGTTCGGGGAGGGCGATGCCGCCTGAGGGCGTGCCGGAGACGGTGGGGTCGGCCCTGCAGCGCGCGATGCTGCGCCTGCGCGCCGGCGGGTCCGAGACCGCGCGCCTGGATGCCGAGCTCCTCCTGGCCCACGCCATCGGGGCCGACCGCACCGCGGTCCTGGCCCATCCCGAGGTGCCGCTGTCGCCCTCGATGGCCGAGCGCCTCGAGGCGTGCGTCGCCCGCCGTGAACGCGGCGAACCGGTGGCGTACATCCGCGGCATCAAGGAGTTCCACGGGCTGGCGTTCACGGTCGATCACCGGGCCCTGATCCCGCGCCCGGAATCCGAGCTCCTGGTGGAGATCGGGGCCTCCCGGACCGCCGTCGCCCTGGCCTCGGCGCCCCGTCGCACCGACGCCGACCGCTTCCGGATCGTGGACGTCGGGACGGGATCGGGCGCCGTCGCGGTGGCGCTCGCCGCGGTGCTCCGTCGTCGCGGGTTCCTCCCGGCGGTGCGGATCCTGGCCACGGACGTCTCGGCGGACGCCCTGGCCCTGGCGGTGGAGAACGCCGTCGCGCACGGCCTCGGCGAGGCGATCCGGTTCGAGCGCACCGACCTGCTGCCGCCCGACGAGCCGCCGGCGGACCTGCTGGTGGCGAACCTGCCCTACGTCCCCTCCGAGGACCTGCCGCGCCTGCCGGTCGCGGCCAGCTTCGAGCCCGCGCTGGCGCTCGACGGCGGACCCGATGGGCTGTCGGTGGTGCGGCGGCTCCTGGCGATCCTGCCGCGGGCGCTCCGGCCGGCCGGGGTGGCCCTGCTCGAGATCGGGGCCGGGGAGGCCGGCGCGCTGCAGGACGCGGTCGACGGGGCGCTGCCGGGCTGGCGCCTGGAGTTCCACGACGACCTGGCCGGGATCCCCCGCGTGGCGGAGCTGATGCCGGGTGCCGCGCGGTGACGCGAGCCGTGGCGGTGACGCGAGCCGTGGCTGGCGACGTGCGTCCGGTGACGCGCGAGCCCGGCCGGTGACGCGCGAGCCCGGCCGGTGACGCGCCCGGTCTTCCCGGTGCGCCTGCTGGCGCTCGACCTGGACGGCACGATCCTGGGCCCGGACCGGGTCATCTCGCCGCGGGTCCGTCACGCCATCGAGGAGGCGCAGCGGGCCGGGGTGGTCGTGACCATCGCCACGGGCCGCATGTACCGCAGCGCCGTGCCCTTCGCGTGGGCGCTCGGGCTCACCGCCCCGATCGTCTGCTACCAGGGCGCCTACGTGCGCGAGGTGGCTCCCGCCGGGGGCGGGATCGGGGCAGGAGCCATCGTCGGCACGTCCGCCAGCGCGTCGACCGCCGGCCTCGGGGACGCCGGGGATGCCGGCCGTGGGGGCCCGGCCGCTGCGGGGGTTGCCGCCCGCGAAGGGCTCGCCGCTGCGGGGGCGAACGACGATGCCGGCGGGTGCCTCCTCTACCACCGCACCATGTCCGGCGCGGCCGCCCGCGACGCCATCCGCTGGTCCCGGGACCGCGGCTTCGATCCCCACGTCAACATTCACGACCGGCTGGTCATGGAGGCCGGCGCCACCAGCGCCGAGGACTACGAGCGGCTCGCCGGGATCGGCGCGCAGTTCGTGCCGGACCTGCTCGCGGCCGTCCGCGGGCCGGTGACCAAGGTGCTGGCCGTCGGCCCCGCGCCCCTCCCCGAGCGCTCGCTGGCGGACGCGCGGCTGGACTTCGCGGGCCGCGCGCAGGTGACCGTCTCGCACCCCGAGTACCTGGAGTGGAACGCTCCCGGGGTCACCAAGGGCCGCGCCGTCCGGTGGCTGGCGCGCCACCTGGGGATCGCGCCCGGCCAGGTCATGGCGGTCGGGGACCAGTACAACGACGCGGAGATGCTCGCGGAGGTCGGGCACGGCGTGGCGATGGGTGGTGCCCCCGATGCGGTGCGGGCGGCGGCGCGGCACGTGACCGCGCCGTTCGAGTCGGACGGGGCCGCGCTCGCCATCGAGGCGCTGGTGCTGGGAAGGGAGGCGGCATGAACCGGGATCCTCGAGACGGCGACGACCCGGGCGCGCCCGGAGGACCGGACGTGCCGGCACCGCCGCCCCGCGTCCTCCCGGCCCGGGATCCCGAAGCGATCCGCGCGGCCGTCGCCGCGCTGCGGGCCGGCGAGCTCGTGGCGGTGCCGACCGAGACGGTGTACGGCGTGGCCTGCGGGCTCGATGCCGGGGCCATCGAGCGGCTCCTCGACGCGAAGCGGCGCCCGCCGAGCAAGGGGATCACGCTCCTGGTGGACGACGTGGCACAGGCGGCGTCGGTGGCGGAGCTCCTGCCGGCCGCCCACCGGCTCGGCCAGCGCTTCTGGCCGGGGCCGCTGACCATGGTCCTCCCCGTCCGCCGGGGTGTGACGCTGCCGGAGAGCCTGACCGGCGCGACCGGCGCGGTGGGCTGCCGCGTCCCCGATCACCCCGTCCCCCGGGCCCTGGCCCGAGCCCTCGGGCCGATCCCGCTCACGTCCGCCAACCTCTCCGGCGCGCCCGACGCCACCGACGCCGCGGAGGTGGTCCGGCAGCTCGGTGCCTCGGTGGCGATCGTGCTGGACGATGGCCGCTCGCCGGGGGGCGTCCCCTCGACGGTGGTCCGCTTCGAGCGCGGCGCCGAGCGTCCGGAGCTGCTGCGGGCCGGCGCGCTCCCCTTCGAGGCGATCCTCGAGGCGGCCCGCGCCTGACGCGGGCGGCGATCCCGGCGCGAGGCGGGGAGGAGGCACGCACGGGTCCGGGTGGCCGCTCCGGCGGCGGCCGCGTGCCCGGTGCGCCGCGGGGCGGGTCCGCCGCCGCCGCGCGTACACTGGTGCGCCAGTGAGCCGTGGTGAGGAGCCGCAGATGAGCGTGACGACCGGCCGGGGCCTCGCCTGGGCGCCCCTCTCGGAGGTGGATCCGGAGCTCTGGGCGGCGATCGAGGGCGAGCGCGACCGCCAGCGCTGGAAGCTCGAGCTGATCGCCAGCGAGAACTACGTCTACCGCGCCGTACTGGAGGCGCAGGGCACCTGGCTGACCAACAAGTACGCCGAGGGGCTGCCCGGCAAGCGCTACTACGGCGGCTGCGAGTACGTCGACGTGGCGGAGCGCCTGGCGCAGGAGCGGGCCCTCGCCCTCTTCCCCGGCGCCGAGCACGTCAACGTGCAGCCCCACTCCGGCGCACAGGCGAACATGGCCGCCTACCTCGCCGTTCTCGACCACGGCGACCGGATCATGGGCCTCTCGCTCGCCCACGGCGGCCATCTCACCCACGGGTCGCCGGTCAACTTCAGCGGCAAGTGGTTCGAGGTCCACAGCTACGGCGTGGCGCCCGGCACCGAGGTGCTGGACTACGACGAGGTGGAGCGTGCCGCCCGGGAGGTCCGGCCGCGCATGCTGGTCGCCGGTGCCTCCGCGTACCCCCGCACCCTCGATTTCGAGCGGCTGGCCACCATCGCCCACGACATCGGTGCCGTCCTCTTCGTGGACATGGCCCATATCGCCGGGCTCGTGGCCGCCGGCCTCCATCCCTCGCCGTTCCCCCACGCTGACCTCGTCACGACCACCACCCACAAGACGCTGCGCGGCCCGCGGGGCGGCCTCGTGTTCAGCCGCGAGGACCTGGCGCCCGATCTCAAGGCGAACTACCCGAAGCTCGCGAAGACCACGCTCTCGGCGGCGGTGGACAAGAGCGTCTTCCCGGGCGTGCAGGGCGGCCCGCTCATGCACGTGATCGCGGCCAAGGCGGTGGCGCTGCACCTGGCCGCCACCCCCGAGTACCGCGAGGACCAGCGCCGCACGGTGGCCAACGCGCGGGAGCTGGCCGCCGCGCTGCGCGACCGCGGCGCCCGCCTGGTCTCGGGCGGCACCGACACCCACCTCATGCTGGTGGACGTGACGCCGCTCGGGGTGACCGGGCGCGAGGCCGAGGCGACCCTCGACGAGGTCGCCATCACCGTCAACAAGAACGCCATCCCCTTCGACCGGAACCCGCCCAACATCGCCTCGGGGATCCGCGTCGGGTCGCCCGCGGTCACCACGCGCGGCATGGGCACGGCCGAGATGCGCCAGATCGGCGGGCTGATCGTGGACGCGATCGAGGGCCGCGCCGATCCGGCGGTGGGTGCCCGCGTGGCCGGCACCGTCCACGAGATCTGTGCCCGCTTCCCCGTGCCGGGGCTTCCCGAAGCGTGACCCTCGAGGGAGCCGAGGCGCTCCCGCTCGCGCTCGCCGGGCTCGTCCTCGCGGCGCTCGTCGCGTTCCTGCTCACCCCGCTCGCCGCCCGGTTCGCCACCGCCGTCGGGGCGGTGGACCGGCCGGGGGCCCGCCGCATCCACCGCGCCGTGACCCCGCGCGGCGGCGGTCTCGCCGTGGCGACCGCCTTCGTGCTCGTCGGCGCCGCGCTGCTCTGGTACGAGCGGAGCTCGGACGTGGTCTCGGCCTCGTACCGGCCGCAGCCCGCCCAGCTCGTGGCGCTGATCGCCGGCGCCGCGGTCGCCGCGCTGCTGGGGTTCGTGGACGATCGCCGGGACCTGCGGGCGCGCTGGCAGTTCCTGGGGCAGCTGGTGCTCGCCCTCTTCGCCGTCGCGGCGGGGATGCGCATCGGCTTCATCAACAACCCGCTGGCCGGCGCGACGATCACCTTCGGGGGCACGGTGGGGGCCGTGCTCACCGTCTTCTGGGTCATCGGGATGATCAACAGCATCAACTTCATCGACGGGCTCGACGGCCTCTCCAGCGGGATCGCCATGATCGCGGCCCTCACCCTGGGCGGCATCTCGTTCACCGTCGGCCAGAACCAGCCGGTGGTCGCGATCCTCTGCTTCACGCTGGCCGGTGCGCTCGCGGGGTTCCTCCCCTGGAACTTCCATCCGGCGCGGATCTTCGTGGGGACCGCCGGGGTCTTCGTGATCGGCTACACGCTGGCCGTCCTCTCGCTGCTGGGCACCGCCAAGGTGGCCGTGGCGCTGCTGGTCCTCGGCGTGCCGATCATCGACACGTTCTGGATCATCGTGCGGCGCCTGGCGCAGGGATCCTCGCCCTTCGCTCCGGACCGCGGCCACTTCCACCACCGGCTCCTGGACCTCGGGCTGGGCCACCGCGAGGCCGTGCTGCTGATCTACGCGATCTGCGCGCTGCTCGCGGTCCTGAGCTTCCGGCTCTCCGGGACCGGGCAGATGTACGCGTTCCTCGGGATCGTGGTGGGCGGCGGCCTGGTGCTCTACCTGCTCACCGCCCGGGCGCGCGTGATGGGATCGAGCGGGCTGGACCCCCACGCCTACGAGGACGAGGAGGCGAATGGCGCCGGTGCCGGCGGCGCGATGGCGAACGGCGCGACAGCCGATGGTGCGGTGGCCGATGGTGCGGTGGCCGATGGTGCGATGGCCGGCGCCCCGGCGGCCGACGGGATCCCGGCCGACGGCCCGGCGATCACCGCGCCGGAGGTCGCGGGCGTCGCGCCCGGCCGCGCCGATCCCGCGACCCGGTCGGAGCGGGCGCGGTCAGAGCCGGACGCCTGAGCCGCGCGCCTGGCCCCGGGCGGTGCCGCGGGCGGTGTCGCGGGCGGTCAGCGGGGTCCGCGGCATGGTACGATCGACGCCCACTGCTATACTCTCGCGGCTTTGCCGGGTGACGAGTGCGCGAGCCTGGTCGAGTCGGTGCGTATCTGGCCCTGTTCTCCGAGATCGGTGCCGCCTTCGCGACCACCATCCTGGCGTTCGTCCTGGCAGGCGCGTGGGTCGATCAACAGCTGCATACCTTGCCAGTCTTCCTGCTGGTGGGATCGATCCTCGGGCTCGCGACCGGTGGGCTCGTCGTGATCCGGATCATCAACCGGTTCCTGGCGCGGTACCAGTAGTCAAGTTCCGGCGCGGCGCCTGCCGCGTCCATGGTGTGGGAGTGACGTGACGAGCGAGTTGTCGCCCGCCGGGTCGATCGGGGAGGGGGAGGCGGTGCAGCCCGCCCCGCGCCCACGTTCCCGCCGACCGCTCTGGATCGCGGCCGCGGCCGTGGTCGTCGTGGACGCCCTCGCGGTGATCCTGGATGCGCCGGGCGGTTTCCCCAACCCCAAGGTCACCATCCTCCAGAACCTGGAGCCGGTGCCCCCCAACGTGGTGTGGGACTTCGCCCCCGGCAGCCCGGTCGCCAACGCCCCGCTCGTGGTGGACTTCCACCCCAGCATCACCTCGAGCATCCTCGCCTCGTGGCTGGTGATCGTTGCGCTGCTCGTCCTCTCGATCGTCGCGACGCGCCGGATGACGCTGGTGCCCGGCGGGCTGCAGAACGTGTTCGAGTGGATCTACGAGCAGTTCGCCAACTTCGCCGAGGGCCTGGGCGGGCCGGGCGCCAGGCCCTACGTGAGCCTCTTCTCCGCGTTCTTCCTCTTCATCATGGTCGCGAACTGGACGGACCTCATCCTCTTCGGCGACAAGATCAGCGCGCTGCGCACCCCCACCAGCGACCTCAACGTCACCATCGGGCTCGCCCTGGTGACCTTCGTGCTGACCCACGTGGAGGGGATGCGCGCGCTGGGAGTGGGCGGCTACATCGGCAAGTTCATCAACCTGAGCGGGTTCCGGCGCGGGGTCGCGGACGGGCTGATCGACCTCTACGTGGGGCTGATCGAGTTCCTCCTCGAGTTCTTCAAGCCGGTCACGCTCTCCTTCCGTCTATTCGGCAACCTGTACGGCGGCGGGATCATGCTGGGCGTCTTCACCGCCCTGATCATCGCCTTCGTACCCGTCCCCTTCGTGGCCCTCGAGGGCTTCATCGGGTTCATCCAGGCCCTGATCTTCGCGTCGCTGACCCTGATGTACATCCTGACCGCGATCGAGAGCCACCACGAGGAGGAGCACGCCGCGCCAGCGTTCGCCACGGAGCCCGAGGGTGAGGTCGGGCCGCCACTCGGCGCAGGGTCCGCACCCGGGCCCGCGCACTGACAGTCGAAGCCTCCCGGCCCTCGCGGAGGAGGGAGAGGGGAGCACATTGGAGGGTTGCACGGAACATGAATGGTGATGTCGCGATGCTCGGGGCCGGCCTTGCCGCCCTCGGGGTGATCGGTCCCGGCATCGGGATCGGGATCCTGACCGGCATGTCGACCAGCGCGATGGGCCGCAATCCCGACGCGGCGTCCACGATCCGGGCCACGTTCATCCTGGGCGCGGCGTTCGCCGAAGGACTCGGGATCCTGGCCTTCGTGGTGGGCGTGCTGATCGTCTTCCTGAAGTAGCCTCGGCCGGTACCCCGGGAAGGTCGGACACGTGTACGCGCTTGCCGCCGGCGGATTCCACCTGCTGGGCCCCGTCCTGGCGGAGGCCTCCAGCTCCGGGCTGGTCTTCAACGGCTTCTGGATCCTCATCGCCGCCGTCAACTTCATCTTCTTCCTGGTCGTCCTCCAGCAGTTCGCCTTCGGCCCGGTGACCCGCATCCTCGCCGAGCGGCGGGACCGGATCGAGCAGGGCCTGCGCGACGCCGACGCGGCGCGCAAGGAGCGCGAGGAGACGGCGCTGGACCGGAACCGTGTGCTCTCGGACGCCCGTCACGAGGCCAACGAGATCATCCAGCGGGCCCAGAAGGGCGCCGAGGAGGCCCGGGCGCGGGATCTCGAGGCCGCCCACGATGAGATCGAGCGGCTCCGCCAGCAGGCCGCCGCCGAGATCGAGGCGGAGCGGCAGCGGGCCCTCGCCGACGTTCGCGCCCAGATCGCCGACCTCGCCCTCCGGGCGGCCGGTCGGGTGGTCGGCGAGACCATGACGTCCGAGCGCGAACGGCGCCTGGTCGAGCAGTTCCTCGCCGAGACGGCGCCGGGGACCGCGGCCGGCGGCGCGGCATCGGGCGGGGCCGCGAACTGATGCCCCGATCGAGCACCGACGCCCGCCGCTACGCCGAGGCCGCCTTCGAGGTGGCCCTGGACGCGGATGCCGTCGCCGCCTGGAACGATGCGCTGGCCCGGGCGACCGCGGCCTGGGCGGAGCCCCGGGTGGCCGAGGTGCTGACCAACCCCACCATCGCGGCCACGGCCCGCCAGGAGGTCCTGCAGCGGGTGCTGGCCCAGCCCCTCCCCGACACCGTGCTCAACCTGGTCGGGCTGCTCATGGCGCGGCGCCGGATCGAGCTGCTCCCCCTGGTGGCGGCCGAGTTCCAGCGCCTGGTGGACCGCCACGACGGCGTCAGCCGTGCCGAGGTCACCAGCGCGGCGGCGCTCTCCGCCGACGAACGCCGCGAGCTCGCGGACCGCCTGGTGCAGCTCACCGGCGGCCCCGTGCGCCTGACCACCGAAGTCGATCCGTCCCTGCTCGGCGGGATCGTCGTCCGCCTCGGCGACCGCCTCTACGACGGCAGCGTCCGCGGGCGCCTCGAGCGGCTGCGCAGCCGGCTCGTCTCCGGCGCTCTCTAGGAGACCCACAGGCATGGCCATTCGTTCCGACGAGATCACCAGCATCATCCGGTCGGCCATCGAGCACTTCGACCAGCCGGTCGACGTGCGGTCCGTGGGGACCGTCGTGGAAGTCGGCGACGGCATCGCGCAGATCTACGGGCTCGAGGACGCCCTCGCGTCCGAGCTGCTGGAGTTCCCCGGCGGGGTGATGGGCATGGCCCTCAACCTCTCCGAGGACACCGTGGGCGCCGTGATCCTGGGCGACTACACGGAGATCAAGGAAGGCGACACGGTCAAGACCACCGGCCGCGTGGTGGAGGTCCCCGTGGGGACCGCCCTCATCGGGCGCGTGGTCGACCCCCTGGGCCGTCCGCTCGACGACAAGGGCCCCATCGCCGCCACCCGCACCCGCCCCGTGGAGCGGATCGCCCCCGGCGTCATCACCCGCAAGTCGGTGGACACCCCGGTGCAGACCGGGATCAAGGCGATCGACGCCCTCATCCCCATCGGCCGCGGCCAGCGCGAGCTCATCATCGGCGACCGCCAGACCGGCAAGACCGCCATCGCCGTCGACACGATCATCAACCAGAAGGGCAAGGGGCTCATCTGCATCTACGTGGCGATCGGCCAGAAGCTCTCCACCGTCGCCAAGACCGTGGCGACGCTCGAGCAGTACGGCGCGATGGAGCACACCATCGTGGTCGTCGCCGGCGCCGAGGATCCCGCCCCGCTCCAGTACCTCGCGCCGTACGCGGGCTGCGCCATCGGCGAGGAGATCATGGAGGCGGGCGTCCAGGTGGGTGGCCAGACCATCAAGGACGCGCTCTGCGTCTACGACGATCTCTCCAAGCATGCCTGGGCCTACCGCGAGATGAGCCTGCTGCTGCGCCGTCCGCCGGGACGCGAGGCGTACCCGGGCGACGTCTTCTACCTCCACAGCCGGCTCCTCGAGCGTGCGGCGCGCCTCAACGACGAGAACGGCGGCGGGTCACTCACCGCGCTGCCGGTGATCGAGACCCAGGCGGGCGACGTCTCCGCCTACATCCCCACCAACGTGATCTCGATCACCGACGGGCAGATCTACCTCGAGTCGGACCTCTTCTACTCGGGCCAGCGGCCCGCGCTCAACATCGGCATCTCGGTGTCGCGGGTGGGTTCGGCGGCGCAGACCAAGGCGATGAAGAAGGTGGCCGGCCCGCTCAAGCTGGATCTCGCGCAGTACCGCGAGCTGGCGGCGTTCGCGCAGTTCTCCTCCGACCTGGACAAGGCCACCCGGGACCAGCTGACCCGCGGCGAGAAGACCTCCGAGGTGCTCAAGCAGCCCCTCTTCAACCCGCTGCCGGTGGAGCACCAGGTCGCCATCCTTTACGTGGTGACCCGCGGCTACCTCGACGACGTCCCGACCCCGCGGATCCGCGACTTCGAGCAGCAGTTCTACCGCTTCCTCGAGGCCGAGCGCGCCCAGCTGCTGCACGAGCTTGCCGAGACGAAGACGCTCTCCGACGAGATCGCGGACGGCCTGGGCGAGGCGGTCACCGCGTTCAAGCAGCGGTTCCTGGCGTAGGGAGCGGAGCGTGGCGAGCCAGCGGGAGATCCGGCGCCGCATCGCGTCGGTCCGCAACATCAAGCAGATCACGCGGGCCATGCAGTTCGTGGCCGCGTCGAAGCTGAAGCGCGCCCAGGACGCCACGCTCGCCGCCCGGCCCTACAGCGACAAGCTCGACGAGGTGCTGGCCGACGTGGCCGCCGTGCTGGGCGGCGAGGAGCATCCCCTCCTCGCCCAGCGTGACGGCGGCCGGCGGTGTCTCGTCGTGTTCACCACCGACCGGCCCCTGGCCGGGGCCCTCAACGCGAACCTCGTGCGCTTCGCGGCCCGCGAGATCGTGGAGCATCCCGGCGACCTCGCCGTGGTGGCCGTGGGCCGCAAGGGGCGCGACGCGCTCCGGCGCATGCGGGTCCCCATCGCGGCGTTCTTCCTCAACTTCGGGGACCGGCCGGCGTTCGCCGACGTGCTGCCGCTCGCCCGCCTCATCACCGACGACTACCTGTCGGGGACGTACGGGCGGGTGGACCTGGTCTTCCCGCGCTTCATCTCCACCCTGACCCAGCGCCCCGAGCTGGAGCAGCTCCTGCCGGTCCAGCCGTCCGACGACACGGCCGGGATCCCCGGCAACCAGTTCATCTTCGAGCCCAGCCCCGGGGCCGTGCTGGAGCAGCTCCTCCCCCGCTACGTGGCGACGCGCCTCTACCAGGCGGTCCTGGAGTCGGCTGCCAGCGAGCAGTCCAGCCGCATGGTCGCCATGAAGAACGCCACCGAGAACGCCGCAGACCTCATCGAGGACCTGACGCTCACCTACAACAAGGTGCGCCAGGCCAACATCACCCGCGAGATGATCGAGATCGCGTCGGGCGCCCAGGCGCTCTGATGCGGGACGGAGGACCGACCGGAACCATGGCCACTGCCGCACCTGCCACCGGCACCGTGATCGCGATCACCGGCCCGGTCGTCGACATCCAGTTCCCCACGGGCCAGCTGCCGGCCATCTTCAACGCCGTCACCATCGAGCGCGAGGGCAGCCCGCTCGTGGCGGAGGTGCAGCAGCACCTCGGCAACGACTGGGTGCGGGCGGTGGCCATGACCACCACCGACGGCCTGGCCCGCGGCACGGCGGCGATCGACCAGGGCGCGGCGATCAGCGTCCCGGTGGGCGCGCAGACCCTCGGCCGTGTCTTCAACGTGCTCGGGCTCCCCATCGACGAGAAGGGCGCGCTGGGCGAGGTCCAGCGGGATCCCATCCACCGCCCCGCCCCGGCGTTCGACCAGCAGGCGACCGCCACCGAGGTCTTCGAGACCGGCATCAAGGTCATCGACCTGATCGCCCCGTTCCCCAAGGGCGGCAAGGTGGGGATCTTCGGCGGCGCGGGCGTGGGCAAGACGGTCATCATCCAGGAGCTGATCCGGAACGTGGCCGCCGAGCACTCCGGCTACTCCGTCTTCGCCGGGGTCGGCGAGCGCTCCCGCGAGGGCAACGACCTGCTCCACGAGATGACCGAGTCGGGCGTCATCGACAAGACCGTGATGGTCTTCGGCCAGATGAACGAGCCCCCCGGCGCGCGCCTGCGGGTGGGCCTGACCGCGCTCACCATGGCGGAGTACTTCCGCGACCGCGAGGGCCGCGACGTCCTCCTCTTCATCGACAACATCTTCCGTTTCACCCAGGCCGGCTCGGAGGTCTCCGCGCTGCTCGGCCGGATGCCCTCCGCGGTGGGCTACCAGCCCAACCTGGCCACCGAGATGGCGGGCCTCCAGGAGCGCATCACCTCCACCAAGACCGGCTCCATCACCTCGCTGCAGGCGGTCTACGTCCCGGCCGACGACTACACCGACCCGGCCCCGGCCACCGCCTTCGGCCACCTGGACTCGACCATCCGCCTGGAGCGCTACCTGACCGAGCTGGGCATCTATCCCGCCGTGGACCCGCTCTCCTCCACCTCGCGGATCCTCGACCCGCTGGTGGTGGGGCAGGAGCACTACGACGTGGCGCGCGAGGTGCAGCGCGTGCTGCAGAAGTACCGCGACCTGCAGGACATCATCGCGATCCTGGGGATGGACGAGCTCTCCGAGGAGGACAAGGCCACGGTCGCCCGGGCGCGGCGCCTGCAGCGGTTCATGAGCCAGCCCATGTTCGTGGCCGAGGTCTTCACCGGGCGCGCCGGCAAGTACGTCCCGATCCGCGACAGCGTGGCGTCCTTCAAGGAGATCCTGGAGGGCAAGGCGGACGACCTGCCCGAGCAGGCGTTCTTCCTCGCCGGCACCATCGACGACGTCCGGGCCAACGCCGAGAAGATGAAGTGATCCTGTCACGGCGGGGCCGCGCAGCGACTACCCTGTACCCGGCAGTGGTACGGGAGGCGCGCTGATGCCCATCCGGCTCGACATCGTGACCCCCGAGCGGCTCGCCTTCTCCGACGACGTCGACGAGGTGGTGTGCCCCGGGGTGGAAGGCGAGCTCGGCATCCTGCCCCACCACGCGCCGCTGCTCACCACGCTGGGCCTGGGCGAGCTGCGCATCCGCAAGGGCGGCGAGGTGGACGCCTTCGCCATCGCCGGCGGCTTCCTCCAGGTGCGCCCGGATCGCGTGGTGGTCATGGCGGAGACCGCCGAGCTGGGATCCGAGATCGACCTCGAGCGCGCCCGCCACGCACGCGAGGAAGCGGAGCGCACGCTCGAGGCCACGTACCTGGAGCCCGCCGACCTCGCCCGGGCCCGGGCCGGGCTGCAGAAGGCGCTGCTGCGCATCCGGGTCGCGGAGCGGCACCGGCGGGAGGGCCCGCGCCATCACGGGTAGCCGATCGTGACCGGAGGCCGGCTCTTCCACTGGGAGTACGAGCCCCCGCCCGTCGAGCACGAGGTCTTCCGCGTGGAGGGCGGCGCGGCGCTGCGCGGCGAGGTCGTCATCAGCGGGGCCAAGAACGCCGCACTGAAGCTGCTCGCGGCGGCCACCCTCACCGGCGAGCGGTGCCGCTTCACCAACGTCCCCGAGATCGAGGACGTGCGCGTCATGGTGGAGACGCTGCGGGACCTGGGCGTGGTGGTGGACCACCCGGCCCCCAACGTCTACGAGGTCGCCTCGGGAGACGTGGACTGGCTCTTCGTCCCGCTGGAGGCGGCGGCCAAGATGCGCGCCAGCTTCATCCTGCTGGGCCCGCTCCTGGCCCGCTTCGGGCAGGTCATCATGAGCAACCCGGGCGGCGACCGGATCGGGCGGCGGCCGGTCAACCTCCACGTGGACGCGATGCGCGCGATGGGGGCGGAGATCGACTACCGCAACGGCTACTACTTCGCCAGGGCACCCGGGCGCCTGCGCGGCGCGGAGATCCGCTTCCCCAACGTCACCGTGATGGGGACCGAGAACGCCATGCTGGCCGCGACCCTGGCCGAGGGCCGCACCGTGATCCGCCCCGCGGCCCAGGAGCCCGAGGTGGACGACCTGATCGCGATGCTCCAGAAGATGGGCGCGGAGATCGAGCGCACCGCCCCCGACACGATCGAGGTGCAGGGCCGGCGCCGGCTGCGGGGCGCCGAGCACGGCGTGGTCCCGGACCGCATCGAGGCCGGGACGTTCGTGGTCGCCGCGGCCATCACGGGCGGCGAGGTGACCCTGCGGGGCGCGCCGTGCGACCACCTGGGCGCCTTCCTCGAGGTGGTCATGCAGATGGGCGTGCAGGTCGCCTGCGGACGCGACACGATCGAGGTGCGCGGGGCACCCCGCGGCAGCGGCGCGTACCGCGCGGCCGACGTGGTCACCGCCCCGTACCCGGGCTTCGCCACCGACCTGCAGCCGCCCACCTGTATCCTGCTGACCCAGGCCCGCGGGACCAGCCGGGTGCATGAGACCATCTTCGAGGACCGCCTGGAGTGGCTGGGCGAGCTGGCCCGCATGGGCGCGGACCTGCAGGTCCAGGACGGCCACCACGCCGTCATCCGCGGCGCGTCGCGCCTCCACGGCACCACCGTGGAGATCGGCGACCTGCGGGCGGGTGCCTCGCTCATCCTGGCCGCGCTCGCGGCCGACGGCACGACCACCATCCGCGGCGCGCACCATGTCCACCGCGGCTATGAGAACATCGAGGGCAAGTTCGTGGGCCTGGGTGCCCGCATCGAGCGCCTCGCAGAAGGGACCGTCATCGCCACCGCATGAAGATCGGCATCGACCTGGGCACGGCCAACGTGCTCGTCTACGTCAAGGGCAGGGGGATCGTCCTCCAGGAACCCTCCGTCGTGGCCGTCAGCGACGAGAACCACATCGTCGCCGTCGGCGAGGAGGCCCGGGAGATGATCGGCCGCACGCCCAACAACATCCAGGCGATCCGCCCCATGAAGGATGGGGTGATCGCCGACTACGTCATCACCGAGGCCATGCTGCGCTACTTCATCCGCAAGGCGGGGCGCACCATGCTGAAGCCCGACGTGATGATCAGCGTCCCCTCGGGGGTGACCAGCGTCGAGAAGCGCGCCGTGCGCGACGCGGCCCTGAAGGCCGGTGCCCGCGAGGCGTACCTGATCGAGGAGCCGCTGGCGGCCGCCATCGGCGCCAGCGTCCCCATCAGCGGGCCGTCGGGGAACATGGTCATCGACATCGGGGGCGGCACCACCGAGATCGCGGTCATCGCCCTGGGCGGGATCGTGGTGAGCACCAGCCTGCGGGTGGGCGGCAACCGCTTCGACGACGCGATCGGCAACTACATCCGCAAGAAGTACAACCTGATGGTCGGCGAGCGGACCGCGGAGGAGGTCAAGATCCAGATCGGCACCGCCCTGCCGCTCGACCGCGAGATGACCATGGAGGTCCGGGGCCGGGACCTGATCGCCGGCCTGCCGCGCACCATTCCCTTCACCAGCTCCGAGGCGATGGAGGCGATCGAGCAGCCGCTCCAGCAGGTGGTGGCGGCCGTGCGCCAGGTCCTGGAGGAGACGCCGCCGGAGCTCTCCAGCGACATCATCGACAAGGGGATGGTGATGTCCGGGGGCGGCGCGCTGCTGCGCAACATCGACAAGCTGCTCACCCAGGTCACCGGCGTCCCCTGCCACGTGGCGGAGAACCCGCTCAACTGTGTCGCGCTGGGAACCGGCCTCGCCCTCGAGCACTTCGACTTCTTCAAGAAGTCGCTCGTCCAGCAGGTCTAGGAGCCCGTGATGGGCGACCGGCCGCTCACGTCGGATCGCTGCTTCGCCGACCTGCACTGCCACACCAACCGCTCGTTCGATTCGCTGAGCGACCCGGTGGCGGCCATGCAGCGGGCCGTGGAGCGCGGCATCACGCACCTCGCGATCACGGACCACGAGCACGTCGACGGCGCGCTCCACGCGCGCGAGCGGGCCCCCGAGGGGCTCACCGTGATCGTGGGCGAGGAGATCCGCTCGGCCGACGGCGACCTGATCGCCCTCTTCATCGAGGAGCGCGTGCCGCCCGGGCTGCCCGGCCCGGAGACGATCGAGCGGATCCACGCCCAGGGCGGGCTGGCCGGCGTCCCCCACCCGTTCGACCGCTTCCGCGGCTCGGCCGCGAAGGAGGGGGCCGAACGCCTGGAGCGCCTGGCGCCGCTGGTGGACTACATCGAGGCCTTCAACGCGCGGGTGCCGTTCGGCGACGCCAACATCCGGGCCGCCGAGTTCGCCCACGCCCACGGCGTGCCCGGGGTGGCCTCGTCGGACGCCCACACCCTGCTCGAGGTGGGTGTCGCCTACACGGTCCTGCCCGGGCCCATCACCTGCGCCGAGGACCTGCGCCGTGCGCTGGCGCAGCTCGAGGGGTCGGCCCTGGTGACGCAGCACTCGTCGCGCCTGCTGCGCGGCTTCATGCCGATCGCCAAGACGGTGCAGCGCCTGCGCGGCAACCGCCGGGAGGCGCTGACATGAGCGGCGGCCCGTCCCGGGGGGCGCGGTCCGGCGGCGAGGCGACGCCATTGGTGCCCGCCGTGCCGGACGTCTCGGCGGAGCAGATCTCGCTCGGCCGCCGGCTGCGCCAGCCGCGCACCCTGGTCTCGATCCTGGTGCCGGTCCTGGTGCTGGTCCTGCTGGCGGTCAGCCTGCCGGGGTTCAAGCTCGACAAGCTGCCCGGCCTGATCCTGGGGGCCAACCCCTGGCTGCTGCTGGCGGCCCTGGCGGTCTACTACGCGGGGTTCCCCCTGCGCGGCCTGCGCTGGCGGCTGATCCTGCGCGCCGCCTCCACCGAGGTCTCCACCCGCGACTCGACCGAGATCATCTACATCAGCTGGCTGGTCAACTGCGTGGTCCCCGCCAAGCTCGGGGACATCTACCGGGGCTGGCTGCTGCGCCTCAACTTCCTGGTCTCGCTGAGCCGCACCCTGGGCACGATCTTCATCGAGCGGATCTTCGACCTCTTCGCGATCGTCCTGCTCGGCCTGGCGGCGGGGCTCTGGAGCTTCCGCGCGGGGATGCCCCGCGAGGTGCAGATCATCTTCGGGCTCGGCTTCGTGGTGATCGCGCTGCTGGCGGTCGGGCTCTTCACCCTGCGCAACTTCGGCCGCCGGCTGCTCACCGTCTTCCCGGTGCCCGCCCGGGTGGTCTCGCTCTACGAGCGGTTCGAGGAAGGCGTCTTCGGGATCGGGACCCGGCAGGTGCCGGTGCTCGGGATCCTGACCGGCCTGATCTGGGCCACCGAGGCGGCCCGCCTCTACCTGGTGGTGCTGGCCCTCGGGTTCCCCGACGTGCGGCTCGGGATGAGCGGCGCCGCGTTCGTGGCGCTGGCGGCCTCGCTGCTGACGGCGATCCCCCTCACCCCCGCGGGCCTGGGCTTCGTCGAGGGGGCCGTGGTGGGCCTCCTCACCGCCGTCTACGGCGTCCCCTCCAACGAGGCGCTCGCCATCACGGTGGTGGACCGGGCGATCAGCGTCCTCTCCGTGATCGCGCTGGGCAGCGTGGTCTACGTGCTCTCGCCCAAGACCAAGGGGCGGACCCTGGACCCGGCGTCCAGCGCGACGAACGGGCTGCCCTCACCGGCCGCCGACGGAGAGCCGAGCGCCTGACGGTCGACGCCC
Organism: Chloroflexota bacterium; assembly: GCA_021788175.1. Taxonomy (GTDB): domain Bacteria; phylum Chloroflexota; class Limnocylindria; order Limnocylindrales; family CSP1-4; genus JAJYNJ01. Next base: position 886 of record JAJYKX010000017.1, on the reverse strand, counting down.
GCCGCGGTCGGCCCGCGCGGGCCCGGCTCCGGGGTGCGGGCGAGTTCGGCGGCGATCGCGCATCTTCCCGGAAATGCCGGATGCCGGCCCGCTCGGGAGGGCCGGCATCCGAGGGAGTCGACGGCCGGGGGAGGAGGAACCCGGACCTGCCGTGTGCTCGTCAGGAGCGCTGCGGTGCCCGCCTGGCGCTCAGCGCGCCGGCCGAGCTCTGGCCGGCCGGCCGCATGAGCATGGATGCCCGCAGCGCGTGGTCGTTGTCGTTCCCGCCGTTCATCCGCCGGGCACGCACGGTGAGGTAGAAGTCCATGATCTGCCGCACGTGGACGTCCGAGAGGAGATCGTCGGCCCGCAGCGCGTACTCCACGCGGGCCGTGGGGTTCGTGTTCGTGCCGTTCACCTGGCCGAAGTAGGCGGGGGAGTCGGCGTCGTCGCGGATCTCCCGGAGCCCGCGCGCGAGCTTGGTGGCGGTGCCCAGGGACGGCGTGCGATCGCCGCGGATGAGCCGCGAGATCGTGGAGTGGTCCACGCCGGCCTGCTGGGCGAGCTGGCGCTGCGACATCCGCTTCGCCTTCAGCTGGGCGCGGAGCCATTCGTTGAATCCGCGGGGATCCTGCACGCTCATGGCGGCATGATCGCCGTCGCCTGCGCGCACCGGTATGGCCCGTTGGTACCGTGCCCGGGCACCCGGTCGGGCGTGCCGATCTGCAAGGTCGGCTGTCAGGTCGCGGGTCCGCGCCGCCGGCGCCGCGTGCCGGCAGCCGCCTCCGGCGGCTCGGGGGGCACCGCGGCGGCCGTCTCCCGGGGGCGGCCGCGCGGCCGCCGCGCCGGTTCGACGGGCCCTGGCAGGTCGGGCAGCGGCGTCCCGGCCAGGAGCGCCCGCACGCGT
>JAJYKX010000186.1 GCA_021788175.1 Chloroflexota bacterium | reverse complement strand
AAGTCGAGGACGAGGAACTCGTTCACCTCGAGCATGGCCGCGTGGCGCAGACCGGGCATAGTTCCTGCCTGTTAGAAACGAATGGCCGCGGCCACGATAGCAGGGGCGCGGGCCGGAATCAAGCCTTTCGAGGCGACAGCCTCGCGGGGGCGGGCGACAGCCTCGCGGGGGCGGGCGGCGGTCGGCGTCGGCTGGAGGCGGGACCGGGTCTCCCGGCCGCCCCGGAGGGTGCTGGCTGACCCGTTGTGCGCCGCCGTCGGCATCAGTAGGCTGCGCGAGGCGCGTCCCCAAGGGGAGGGATGGATGTACCGGAGCTGGAGCGTCTTCTGGGCGCTGGTGCTGATCGCGATCGGCGGCCTCTTCCTGGCGGACCAGTTGAGCGGCGGCGCCTTCGACGCGGGCGCCTTCATCGACCGCTGGTGGCCGTTGCTGATCGTGGGGCTGGGGCTCGCGATCATGGTGGAGGCGGCGTGGCCGCGTCGGCGTCCGGCGGACGTGCCCCTGGCCATCGATGCCGCGGGTGCGTCCTCCGCCGAGATCCGGATCGACTTCGGGGCGGGCCGCCTCGAGGTGGGCACCGCGGTGTCGGGCAGGCTCCTCGACGGGACGCTCGGCGGCGGGGGCCGGGTCGAGCAGTCCGGCCCCGGCAGAGTCCGGCTGGCGGCCGACGTGGGCGACTGGTGGGCCGGGCGGTGGCCTGGGCCGGGCGGGCTCCGGTGGCGCGTGGGGATCAGCCCGGAGGTGCCCGTGGCGCTCCGCGTCGCCACCGGCGCGAGCGACAACACGCTCGACCTGTCCGGGCTCCGGGTGACGCACCTGGACCTGCACGCCGGGGCCAGCGAGACGCGGGTGGTCCTGCCGCGGGCCGCGGGAGCCACCACGGTTCGCGTCGAGGCGGGTGCCGCGGCGGTCCGACTGCGCGTGCCGGAGGGCGTCGCGGCACGGATCGCCGGGACCATGGCCCTGGGCGCCGCGCACGTGGACACGCGCCGGTTCGGGTGGGCGGGCACGGGGTGGATCTCCCCGGACTGGGCGAGCGCCGCCAACCGCGTCGACGTCGTCTTCCAGGGCGGGATCGGCGGGATCTACGTGGAGTGAGGCCGGACGGGATTCCGGTCCTCAGCCCCCGTAGCGCCAGCAGTCGGGCAGGTGGTCGTCGACCATCCCGACGCTCTGCATGAAGGCATAGACGATCGTGGGCCCGACGAACCGGAACCCGCGCTCCCGCAGCTCCCGCGAGAGGCGCAGCGCCAGGGGATCGGTGGAGGGGACGTCGGCCCGCGTCGCGGTCGGAGGCAGCCGACGTGGCGGTCCGTCCAGCTGGTCCCAGAGCCACCCGTCGAATGAGCCGGCCTCTCGGGCGATCGCCACCACGCCACGCGCGTTCGCCACGGTGGCCTCGATCTTGGCGCGGTTGCGCACGATCGCCGCGTCGGCCAGCAGCCGCCCGACGTCCGTCGGGGTGAACGCTGCCACCGTCGCCGGGTCGAACCCGGCGAACGCCCGGCGGAAGGCGTCGCGCCGGTGCAGGATCGTGGACCATGAGAGCCCGGCCTGGAACGACTCGAGCGCCAGCCGCTCGAAGAGCGCCGCGTCTCCGTGGGCCGGCACGCCCCACTCGTCGTCGTGGTAGGCCACCATCAGCGGGTCCCGCGGCTCCGTGCCGGGCGCCCACCAGCAGCGGGGGCGCAGGTCGGCGGCCGCCGACGGTTCGCCCTCCGCCCGCCGCTCGCCCACCGCCCGCCGTTCGCCGGCCGCCGGTGGTTCGCCGGCCGCTGATGCCGCCGGGCGGCGACCGCCGGTGGCGTCTCCCTCCGGCCTGGCGCGGACGGGCCGGCCCGTCATGCGACCGGGCCGCCGATGGAGACACCGACCGGCTCGACCGGGGCGCCGGTCTCCAGTCGGGCGAAGATGCCGCCGCGGGACCGGAAGTGCACCACGAGGCGCTCGTACTCGTCCTCGACCCAGCCGTAGTCGGGATGGTGCGCCTGCCAGGGCCGCAGGAAGATGATCCCGCGGACGCGCAGCTGCATCAGTTCCTTCAGGCACCCGAAGCAGGGCTGCAGGGTGGTGTAGACCCAGGCGTCGGCGAGGGCGACCCCGAACCGTGCGGCCGTGACCACCACGTTCTGCTCGGCGTGGACGCAGAGGCAGATGTCGTAGAGGCGGCCGGTCAGGCCCGCCGCGGGCGCGTCGTGACGCAGGGCGCAGCGCCGGCACCCGCGTTCGTCCTCCGTGCAGTTCGGGTAGCCGCTGGGGGTGCCGTTGTAGCCCATCCCCAGCACGCGGTCGTCGCGCACGGCCACCGCGCCCACGCGACTGCCCAGGCACTTGGCGCCGCTCTCCACCACGCCCGCGAGCCGCATGTAGAAGTCGTGCTTGGCCCACGCCCCATCCCCCGGCCGGACCACGGCGGGCGCCCCCGATGGCCCCGGTCCGCTCGTCGTCATCGCGTTCCTCCTGCCGACACCCGATCCTCGGCGACCAGTGTGGACGATGCGCCGGCCGGCCGTCCGGGTCGTCGACCACCCGCGTCGTCGACCCACCCGCGTCGCCGTCGGCCGCCCGCACCGTCTCGCCCTGCTGGCTTCCGGGTGTGCCGGCCTGCTAGAGTGCGGTCGCGATGAGCGAACACCTGCAGCCCAGCCGGGTCGCGATCGTCGGTGTCGGCAACGTCGGCGCCACCTTCGCCTACACGCTCCTGCTGAGCGGCCTGGCCACGGAGATCGTCCTGGTGGACGTCAACCGGCAGCGCGCCGAGGGCGAGGCGATGGATCTCGTCCACGGGGTACCCTTCGCGCCCCCGGCGCGCGTCTGGGCGGGCGACTACGACGACTGCGCCGGCGCGGCGGTGACGGTGATCACCGCGGGCGCCAACCAGCGGCCCGGCGAATCGCGCCTGGAGCTGTCACGCCGCAACACGACCATCTTCCGGCAGATCGTCCCGGCCGTGGCGCGGGCGAACCCGGACGGGATCATCCTGGTGGCCACCAACCCGGTGGACGTGCTGACCTACGAGACGTGGCGTCTCTCGGGCCTGCCGCCCGGGCGCGTGATCGGCTCGGGGACCATCCTGGACACGGCCCGCTTCCGGTACCTGCTGAGCGAGTACTTCACCGTGGACCCGCGCAGCGTCCACGCGTACATCATCGGCGAGCACGGCGACAGCGAGGTCCCGGTCTGGTCGCTGGCCAACATCGCCGGGATGCGGCTCCCGGCCTTCTGCGCCTCGCAGGGCCGGCCGTACGACCCGGCGGCCATGGACCAGATCTTCCGGCAGACCCGGGACGCGGCCTACGAGATCATCGAGCGGAAGGGCGCCACGTACTACGCGATCGGCGCCGGCCTGCTGCGGCTGGTCGAGGCGATCGTCCGCGACCAGCGGACCGTGCTGTCGGTCTCCAGCAGGATCGACGGCTATTACGGGCTGCGGGACGTCTCGTTCAGTCTCCCCACGGTGGTGGATCGCTCCGGCGTCGTCCAGCCGCTGCGCCTGGAGCTCGACGACGTCGAGCAGGAGGGCCTGCGGCGGTCGGCGGCCATCCTGCAGGAGACCATCCGCGAGGTCGAGCGCGCCTGACCGGCGCGGGTCGGTCGCCCTAGCGCGACGCGGACGGCGCGACCGACGCGGCCGCGGGGCCGGACCCGGAGGCGACCGGGGACGCCGATCCCGACGCGCCCGGGGTGGCGCTCGGTGCCGGAGCGGGCGTCGGGGCGGGGAGCCCATGCGCCATCCGGTCGATGGTGGTCGCGAGGACCGGGATCGTGGGCATGCTGCCGAGCAGCACCGTCTGCTTCGGACCGACGATGCGCAGCGACGGCGTCCCCTGGATGCCCACCGCCTCGCCCTCGGTGCGGCCCTCCTCGACCGCGGCGGCCACCGAGGGATCCTTGACGCAGGTCTCGAAGGCGGTGGCGTCGAGCTGCAGGTAGCGCGCCATCTGCGTCATGAGCGCGTCGCTGAACGTGCCCTGGTTCTCGCCGTTCTGGCTGGCGAAGAGCAGATCGTGGAAGCTCCAGAACTGGCCCTGCTTCCCGGCACAGCGCGCCGCGACCGCGGCCGTCAGCGACTCGGGCCCCAGGAAGGCGAAGTCGCGGAAGACCAGCCGGGCGGTGCCCGGCACCACGAACTCGCGCAGCAGGGTCGGCTCCAGGACGCGGGTGAAGAGGTCGCAGAAGGGGCACTGGAAATCGGCCCAGATCTCCACGACCACTGGCGCGGAGGCGCTGCCGATCGACTCGGGGGCCGTGGCGGGCAGCACGGGGACCGAGCCGGCGCCCGACGACGCGCCGGGTGCCGCCGATCCGCCGGCGCCGGGCGCGCCCGGCGACGCAGCGGTCGAGCCGCCCGCCGGTGCGCCGGATGCGAGCGCCGGGGAGGGGGACGATCCGGCGGATCCCGTGCGAACGCTCAGCACGCCGGCCCCTGCCAGCGCCCCACCGGCGATCACCACGACCAGGGCGCCGACGAGTCCCGCGGCGAGATACCCCGGCAGCCTGCTGCGGTCCATCGATGCGCGCCCTCCTCCGGCGTCGCGGCCCGGATGGCCCGCGAAACCCGCGTCATGGTCGGCCGGATGGGGGCCGCCCGCGAGGGTCGGAGAGACCGGACCTCACGGGCCGAGTGGCGCCCATGTCCGCGGTGGCCGAGCGGCGCGCCCTATGCCCGCAGCAGCCAGTTCGCCACCCACCCCACCTGGCCGCCGGGCGTGCGGACCTCGTCCCACGTCCGGCCGGCACGATCGCGGGTCGAACGGACGACCCGCAGCGACGTCCCGGGCGCGAGGACGGCCAGGGGACGGCCCGCCGTGGTCGGGGCCGCGCGCAGGATGGCCGCGGTGGCGGGATGGCGAAGGAGCACGCGCGGCTTCGAGGTGCTCCGCGTTGCCGTGGATCCCTTGGACGTGCCGGTTCGCGTCGCTGGCTTCGCCGTCCTCGAGGTCGACGCCAGCGTCACGACGCGCGTGTCCAGGTGCGTGTGCAGGAAGGCGGTGAAGGGCGTGGTGAGGGCGTAGACGCCGGTGACCCGCACGCCCTGCACCAGGGCGCTCACCACGCGG
>JAJYKX010000185.1 GCA_021788175.1 Chloroflexota bacterium | reverse complement strand
CCTATCGAGAAGAAGCCGCTCAACCACTTCCTGCCGGGCAGCTCGGTCTTCTCCTTCGGCACGGCCGGATGCAACCTCGCCTGCCGGTTCTGCCAGAACTGGGACATCTCCAAGTCGCGGGAGCAGGACACCCTGGCCGACGCCGCGTCGCCCGAGGCGATCGCCGCCACCGCACAGCGGCTGGGCTGCGCATCGGTCGCCTTCACCTACAACGACCCGGTGATCTTCGCCGAGTACGCCATGGACACGGCGGACGCCTGCCACGCGCTGGGCATCCGGACGGTGGCCGTGACCGCCGGGTACATCAACCCGGAACCCCGGGCCGAGTTCTTCCGGCACATGGACGCGGCCAACGTGGACCTCAAGGGCTTCACCGAGGCCTTCTACCAGGACCTCTGCGCGGCCCGGCTGGCGCCCGTGCTCGACACGTTGCGCCACCTGGTGCGCGAGACGGATGTGTGGGTGGAGATCACGACGCTCCTCATCCCGGGCCGCAACGACTCCGACGGCGAGATCGACGCGATGACCCGCTGGATCGCGGGCGAGCTCGGACCCGACGTGCCGCTCCACTTCACCGCCTTCCACCCCGACTTCCGGATGCTCGACGTGCCACCCACCCCGGCAGCCACGCTGACGCGGGCACGCGAGATCGCGCTGGCGAACGGCGTGCGCTACGTGTACACGGGCAACGTCCACGATCGTCGCGGCCAGTCCACCTACTGCCACGGCTGCGGTGCGCAGCTCATCGAGCGCGACTGGTACGAGCTGGGCACGTACCGCGTCACCGATGACGGCCGCTGCGGCAACTGCGGCGTCGTGATCCCGGGCGTCTTCGCCGGTCCCCCGGGCCGCTGGGGCTCGCGGCGCCAGCCCGTGCGGATGACGGCGTCCAGGTAGCGGCGTACCGAAGGGTCGCCGAGCCGCCGCGCCGGTCGCCGGCCCGCCGCGCCGCCGGGCCGGCTCGTCGTGCCGGTTCGCGGGCCCGACTGTCACGGACCCGACACGCCGGTGAATCGTCGATCGGTGGATAAACAGGTTGACCCGACGCATCCGGGCGGCGGAGAATCCGGGTATCGACGGAAGGCGACGAGGTGCGGCGCGAATTCCGGGCCGCCTGAGCCGTACCCCAGCCACTGGCGAGACCGATCCGCCGGGAAGTGCGTACAGCGTCCTCGCGATTGGTAGCCATGTCTGTTCACAGCGCGTACCACCTCGATTGCCCTTCGGCTTCTCCCTGCACGGTCGACCGGCGTGCGCTCGCTCTCTGGCCCGGGCTCGACCGCCGCGCGCTCGCGCGGTGCCGGCACGACCCGATCCGGATCGCCCGCCTGGTCGCCCACCGGTCCAGCCTCGCGCCATCGGCGATCCGGTCGCTCCTCTCCGTGCCCACCATCACGCCCGAGGAAGCGGCCACCTGGTTCGGGTGACGGACCCGTCCTGTCCGGATGGTCGACGACACGACGGAGGTCGTCCTGGTCGGCGGGCCCGATGACGGCGGGATCGCCACGGTGAGCGGAACGCCGGTGACGATTCGCGTGTCCGAAGAACGGCTGCCGTTCACCCGGCCGACGCTGACGCGTGCGTCCTACACGGTGGAAGGGTTCTACCGCGCCACCGGGGAGCGGCGCGACGGCCGGCCCGTCTACCGCTGGAACGGGTGGCGCTCGCGCCCCTGGGCGGGACGGTAGGCCACCGGCACAGGGCGGCAGGCGTCCCCGCACAGGTCGGCAGGAAGCCCCGGGGGCAGGGTTCGCGGGGGGCCCTGACGCGTTCGAGCCGCCGCAGCAGGCGCCGCAGGTCTCCCCGGGCGAGACACGCTACCGTACGCGGATCCGCATCCTGGAGGAGACGTCGTGCCGCTCGCCCTCACCCTGCTGGGGTTCCACTTCTCGGGCCGTCTCGCGCTCGAGCTCTTCGTGGTCGTCGCGGTGGTGGTCGTCCTGGGCTGGTACCTGCTGGTGCGCCGGCGCGCCTGAGGCCGGCGGTGGGAGCCGGCACATCCCGGCCGCCCACTGGACGGCGCCCGTAGCATTGCGCCATGATCGAGCTCGAGGCGTACGCGGCCGACTGCCGGGTCCGGGGCGGGATCGAGCTCGGCGACGCGCGTCTCAGCGACGTGCTCAACGGCAGCCGCGAGCTGGTCATTCGCGGGGCGCGCCTCGAGAGCCTGGCCGACGGGCACGTCGTGGAGGCGGACGAGATCGCGGTCGGCCTCGACGAGCTGCACGCCGTCGTTGCGGCGGGCCCGCGCGGGGACAGCGCACGCCGCGTGCGCACGCACGTGACCCGCGTCGAGGTGGACCTGGGCCCGTACCGCGTCGAGGGGGCGCTGCACGGGCTGCCGGCCGGCGACCCGCTGGGCATGATCCTGCGCCGGCCTCCGTGGGTGCCGCTGACCGACGCGAAGATCACCTACCATCGCGGCACGGGACCGGTGACCGACGAGGTCGAGACGCTCCTGGTGAACCGGGAACTCGCGCGCTCGATGCGGCCCGTGGAGGGCGAGGCCGCGGTCCTTCGCTGGGAGGCCGTCAACCCGCTTCCCGGCGGGCCGCGCCCGGCTGCGCCTCCATCTCCGCCTCCGTCCCCGCCGCCCGGATCGGCGCACCCGGAGGCCGAGCCGGCCCACCGCGGGGAGTAGCGGTTCCGGGTCCGCGGGCCCGGCCGCAGGCACGCGTCCATCGCCGGGCGGAGCCGGCTGACCGTGCGGAGCGCCCGCGCTGCGGGCTACCAGGTCGGGTGCGCCAGCATGCCGCCATCGACCACCAGGTTGGTGCCCGAGACGAAGCGCGCCATGGGCGATGCGAGGAAGAGCACCGCGTCGGCGACATCGCCTGGCGTCACCAGGTGCCCCAGGGGGGCGTGCGCCCGCCACCGCCGTACGCCGTCGGGCCAGTTCCGCTCCAGTTCCGCGTTCCAGGTCAGCCCGGGTGAGACCGCGTTGACGCGGATGCGGTGCCTGCCGAGCTCGAGGGCGGCCGCCCGCGTCAGCATGAGGACCCCGGACTTGCTCGCCGCGTAGTGGCCGTGGTCCCAGGCGGGCTGGAGCCCCTCGATCGACGCCACGTTGACCACGGCGCCTCCGGACCCCTGGCCGATGAAGATCCGGGCCGCCTCTCGCGTGCACAGGAAGACGCCCCGCAGGTTGGTGGCCAGCATGGCGTCCCAGTCGGCCGCTGCCTGGTCCAGCAGCGCGCGGGACGGCTGGATCCCGGCGCAGTTCACCAGGACGTCCAGGCGACCGAACGCGTCGACGGCCGCGTCGAGCGCAGGGCCCACCTGGCCCTCGTCGGTCAGGTCGAGCGGAACCGCCATCGCGGTGCCACCCCGGTCGCGGATCCGCGCAACGGTACCGCCCGGCGCCTCGTCCGCGGAACGCGCCGCCACGGCCACCGCGGCACCCGCCTCCGCGAGCCGCTCCGCGACGGCCGCGCCGATTCCCCGGCTGGCGCCGGTGACGAACGCGGCGGAGTCACGCAGGTCGAGCAGCCGATCCACTGGCGGCACCGGGAAGGGGAGCCCGTCGCTGTCCATGGAATCCTCCTCAGAAGCCAGCTGCGGGCCGGCCCGGCACGTCCGCGGTGCGGCCGGGCATCCCCGGTGCGACTGGGCACGTCCGCGGTGCACCGGGCATCCCCGGTGCGATCAGAAGCGACAGACGCGCCGAATCCGTTCGTCGTGCGCAGGGTACCGCCCCGCCATCTCCCCCCATCGCGCGAACTCGACCACCGCGTCAGAGTAGGGCGGGGCCATGAACGTCGAGACCAGGCTCCAGTCGCCCATCGGCTCCGCCGCCTGCCAGGTCCCCGGCGGCACCACCAGCTGGGGCCGCTCGCCGGCCTCCAGGTCGGGGCCCAGGACCGGCTCGGTGACCGTGCCGGTCGGATCGACGAGGAGCATCCGGAGCGGGGCCCCGGCGTGGTGGGCCCAGATCTCCAGGTGGGCCAGCCGGTGCAGCGCCGAGAAGTCCGGGCGCTGCACCAGGAAGTAGATCGCACTGGCCCGGTCGTCGCGCCAGGTCTCGCCGACGAACCCGCCCTCCGGCAGGAGCGGCACCAGGCCGAGCAGTTCCACCACCCGCCGGGCAGTCAGCGGCGTGCTCACGATCCACCAGCCTCCTCCGCGTCGCGGGCGGCCGCGTGCTCCCCGGCCAGCGCGAACCGCAGGCTGACGTACGCCACCAGGTCGATCGCCAGGCCGCCCAGCCCGGCGAGCTGCGAGCCGTAGAAGACGAAGACCTGGGTGACCAGGATCCAGATGAGGAGCCCGCGCTGGAACCAGCGGTATGCCGACACCCGCGAGTCCGGGAACGCCACCACGCCACGCGCCACCAGGCCCGCTCCCGCCAGCGTGGAGAGCGCCTCCCCTGCGCGCGACACGGTCCAGGTCTGGCTGGTGCCCCCGATCGTCACCGCCAGCGTCAGCACCCCCGCCACGGCCGCGACGGTGTATACGACCACGGCAGCGACCAGCACGCGATCGAACCAGTCGTTGGCCGCGAGGCGCCGGTACGCCGCGACCAGCCGGGCCGGCAGCGCCTCGTACCAGGCCTCGTGCTCCGCCGCGACGGGCAGGGCGTCGACGTATCGGCGTACGTCGCGGGCCAGCGAGGAGCCCGCCGGCGCCCGACGGAGCAGCGCGCGGAGCCGTGCCCGGTCGCTCGGCTCGATCGGGCGCTCCAGGTGTCCCTCGAGCAGGTCGAGCGCGTTGGCCAGCGACTCGCGCGGGGTCAGCTCCTGCTGCCCGGCGATCGCCCGCGAGACCAGGAAGAGCGCCACGAAGACGACATAGATGATCGCGACCGCCGGCCGGAAGAAGTAGTTGTTGTCGGAGGTCAGGAACTTGCCGATCTCGTCGATGAAGGTGCCGAAGCCCAGCCCCGCCACCACCGCGGCGACGTGCTGCACCGGGCGGTCCAGCCAGGCCAGCAGCATGCCGAGGGCGACCAGCATGAGGAGGCCGCCCCACAGCATGTGGGCGATGTGCAGCCCGCCCCCGCCCACGCGCGGGTAGCCGGTCGCCGCCAGGAACGCCCGGATCCCCAGGAACGAGACGACGGCCGCCACGAAGAACGACTCGAACAGTGCCGGAGCATCGGCGTTGCGCAGG
>JAJYKX010000016.1 GCA_021788175.1 Chloroflexota bacterium | reverse complement strand
CGCGGTGACCCAGGCGGTGCTCACGGCGAGCCGACGACGGGGACGCGACCGCTCCCCATCTAGCGCCGCGCCGGCGCGGCCGGGACGGCGCGGCCAGGACGGTACCGTCCGATGCGCCCGCTGGGAGGATCCCGCGGAGCGCGACGCCGGGACGGCTGACCTCCGAACGGCATCTCTCTGGTGCAGGACAGGGGCAGGACCGGGCCGGGCCCGCAATCGAGCCAACGTCGGGGAGGTAGGCGAATGCAGCAGCCGGGGGAAGGCGCCGCACGCCTGGATCGATCGTCGAACGGCGCGGCCCACGGACGGCCCGGGAGCAGGCTCCAGCGCGGCCTCGCGCTCGCCGGTGTGGCGATCATCGTCGCGCTCGTCGCCTTCCTCGCCTGGCCGCTCGAAACGGAGGACCTGGCGTCGCGTCCGCAGCCGGCGGCGGGCTATGCGGACGCCGTCGCGCGCGTGCAGCGGTTGCAGGCGACGGACGGCGCCAAGGTCAACCCGCTGTGCGCCACGCGCCTCCTGACGCATGGGACGAAGGTCGCCCGGTCCGTCGTCCTCTTCCAGGGCTACACCGACTGCGTGGCGCAGTGGGGCGAGTTCGCCCGGCTCCTCTACGACGCGGGCTACAACGTCCTCGTCCCCCGCGCTCCCCATCACGGGCTCGTCGACGACTCGTCCGACGAGCTCGGACAGCTCACGGCCGTCGAGCTCGTGCGCCTGGCCGACGAGGCCACCGACATCGCGCACGGCCTGGGGGACCACGTCGGCGTGTTGGGGTTCTCCATGGGCGGGGTGATGGCGGGCCTCGTGGCGCAGGAGCGGCCCGACGTCGATCGTGTCGTCGTCATCGCGCCGGGCTTCGTCCTGGGAGGCATCCCGCCCATCGCCGCGGCCCAGGTGGCGAAGGCGCTCCTGCTCGCGCCGAACGTCATGTTCTGCCGAGGCGCTTGTGCGACGCCCGATCCGCCGTATGCCTTCCCTCGCCACGCCACGCGCGCGATCGCCGCGATCCTCCAGCTGGGTGCCGTCGTGCGCGACCAGGCAGAGACGCGCGCCCCGGCAGCCGGATCCGTCGTCCTCGTGACGAACGCCAACGACTCCGAGGTCGACAACGGCGTCGCGCTGGAGGTGGCGGCGGCATGGCGGCAGCGTGCCCCGGGCCGTGTCGACACGTATGAGTTCCCCCGGGACCTCGGGCTCATCCACGACGTCGTCGACCCGGTCCAGCAGGGCAGCCGGACTGATGTCGTGTACCCCGTGCTGCTGCGGCTCCTGCAGGCAGGTTGAGGAGGGCGCGATGAAGACGCGGACCGGCCAGAGACCGCGCGAAGGATCGTCATCCACGCTGGCGGCCCTCGCCACCGCGTTCCTTCTGCTCGGCTGTGCTGGCTCGACGACCCCCTCGAACGGCGTGGCGTCGATCGGTCCTGCAACACCGCCACCCGCTACGAGCTCTGCCGAGCCACAGACGCAGCGTCCCAGCCCGACGGCCGCGCCGCTCGCCTCCACTCCTGGGTCTGGTCCCGAGGGCACGGCGACGTCGTCATGCCCGGTCGCGGTGGCCCACACCGTCGTGCCTGGAGACACGCTGTCCGGCATCGCCGAGCGGGACGGCGTGACGCTGCAGGGCCTGCTCGCTGCCAACCCGCAGATCCGTGACCCAGAGCTCATCCATGCCGGCGACCGGATCACGATCTCCCCCATCGACCTCGGTCCCGGCACGGCCGTCGCCATCAACAACCGCGGCCAGGTGGTCGGCACGGACGCCGGTCGCGCCTTCCTCTGGCAGGATGGGGTGCGGACCGACCTCGGGCCCGACACGTTCGTTGTCGACATCAACGACGCCGGCCAGGCAGTGGGCGCGCACGGCGCGCATGCTGCCCTCTGGCAGGACGGGACGATGGCCGATCTCGGGACGCTCGGGGGGCCTCTGAGCGCCGCCACAGGCATCAACGAGCGCGGCCAGGTCGTCGGCTGGAGCCAGGTCGCAGGCAGCGCGGAGGATGACCCACCGCGCCACGCCTTCCTCTGGCAGGACGGGACGATGTTCGACCTCGCGCCGCTCGGCCGCCCATACGGCGGCTCGCGCGAGTCGCTCGCGATCAACGATCTCGGCCAGGTCGTCGGCACGGGCGCGGACGACGCGGGCGAGCAACACGTTTACCTCTGGGACGACGGCAGGCTGAGGGATCTCGGGCCGCTCGGCCCAGGGCCGGCATTCGTCGCCGTCAACAACAGGGGCGAGGTCGTCGTCGTGGCCGCCGGACCCGCGGCCGTCGCGATCAACGATCGCGGCGAGATCGCGGGCGGCAGAACGCTCAGTGATCTCGTGTGGGATGGCGACATCTACCTCTGGCGAGACGGGACGTCGGCTGATCTCGGGCCCCTTGAGGGTGGCTTCCTCTGGCGGGACGGCAGGATGACCGGGCTCGGCAGCCTCGGCGGCCGCGGCAGTTGGGCCAGCGCCATCAACGAACGCGGCCAGGTCGTCGGCGAGAGTCTCACCGACATCCCGGCGCCACACCCGGGGGAGCTCTGCTGTTCGACCCTCCTCCACGCCTTCGGCTGGCGGGACGGGGCGATGGTCGACCTCGGGACACTCGGACCCCTCGACGGGAGCGACGCTGCCGACATCAACGACTGCGGCCAGGCGGTCGGCCGCACATACGACGATGCCGGGGACTCTCACGCGGTCCTGTGGCAGACGGCCCCGTCGTGAAACGGCGGCCTGCCTCGCCCCGACCCTGCGCTGCCGGACGACGTGACCTGTCCCGAGTGGCGACAGGCGCCGAGTGGCGGTAGAAGCCGCACCTGAGACCGCCTCCCCCACGGGCACAGCCGCCTCCGTCCCGGCGGGTCGCGCGGGACAGTACGTCCGCCTGGTGCATCCGATGCGTATGAGCTGGTTGATGGCGTATCCGGAGGCCCGCGCGCGGGCCTCCAGAGGACCGGCTGAGGTGGCCAACCCACCGGGTCGGACCGGGTTCGGCCCGTGGTCGCGTCTCCCGCCGTGTGTCGCCGCCCGGATGATCGGTTCGACGTCCCCGTCAAATGGCGGGAGACGGGGGCCAAACGCCACTGTCGCGTGGCTGGACAATCGGGCACGCTGCGCGCTCAGGGAGGGAACGCTTGGGGGGGCTCGGGGCGTCCCCGGTCGCGCCGCAGGACCAGCAGGCCCATGCGCGGTCCTTTTGCTCCCGTACCCTCCGACGGTCGTTGGACTTCCCCTGCCACCAGCGATCGGCCGCGTCGTGCTGGGCCGCCCGATGGGCGTGACCGAGACCGCCGACACGGCCGATCGGGCGCTCGCCGCAGTCGTCTCGCAGGCCGCGGCGGGCGATGACGTCGCATTCGCCCGCATCGTCGCGACCTTCCACGCCGACATGGCGCGCGTCGCCTACGTCGTCGGCGGGGGCGATCGCGAGCTGGCCGAGGATGCGGTCCAGTCGGCCTGGACGATCGCCTGGTGCCGGCTGCGCACGCTTCGCGACCCCTGCCGGGTGCGGGCCTGGCTCCTCTCGGTGACCGCCAACGAGGCACGCCAGCTGCTGCGCCGGCGACGGCGCGCGGCGACGGTCGGCCTCGAGTTCGCCGAGGAGCGCGTGGGCGCCCCGGATGCCGCGGGCCCCGTCACCGCCGCCGACGTGGCGGGGATCCTGGCCCGCTGCTCCCCCGACGAGCGCGCCCTCATCGCGCTCCGCTACGCGGCGGGCTACGACTCGGCCGAGATCGGCACGCTGCTGGGCATCTCGGCGTCCGGGGTGCGCAGCCGCCTGGAGCGCCTCCTCGACCGGATCCGACGGGACCTCGCCAATGGCTGAGCGCGACGCCTTCGAGCGGCAGTTCGCCGAGGCCGTGCGCGCGTATGCGGCGGGAGCGCCGACCGAGGTCGACGCGGGGGCCCTCGTCCGCTCGCTCGCCGCCACCACCCCGCGCGTCGGACGGCTCGTGCGCGTGGCTGGCTGGCGCCTGCCGGGCCTGGCGTACCTGTGGGTGCTCCTGGCGCTCGCGCTCCTCCTCGCCTCGATGCTCGGGCTCTCGCTCGCGGGCGGGCTGCCCGACCTGCGCCTGCTCGGCATCGCGCCTGCCCCCACGCGGCGGGCGAGCCTCCCGGCGGTCGTCCCGCCGACGTCGCCGGTCGCATCGGCGCTGCCCACCCGGACCACGCCCGAGGCGACACCCGCGCCCCCCTATGGCGCGGGGCTCACGTGGAGCGGGTTCGCGCCGCTGCCGCGCTTCGGCGCCGGCCACGCGCTGACGAACCCGACGGTCGGCGACGTGACGGCCGGGGGCCCCGGGTTCGTGGCCGTGGGAAGCGACTGGGTGGCTGCCGATCAGGCCGTCGCGGTGGCCTGGCTCTCGGCGGACGGCCGCACCTGGACGGAGCACCGGATCGGCATCCCGGGCACGACGTCCCTCCTCGCCACGCCGGCGCTGTCGTCGGTGGCCACCGGCGGCGGGCGGCTCGTGGCGGTGGGGCGGGTCGGTATCTGGCGTTCCACCGACGGCGCCGACTGGGAGCAGGCACTCGGCCCGGACGAGCTGGACGGGGTGCCGCTCCGGGTCGCGTGGGCCGTCGGCCGCTTCGTGGCCATCGGACGGAGCGTCGGCGACCCGTGCGCCGCCCGGGTCTGGCTCTCCACCGATGGGACGGCCTGGCTGCCGGTGGCGCTGCCCGACGCGGCGGGCGTCTGCCCCACCGCCCTGGCGGGCGGGGCGGGAGGCTTCCTGGCCGCCGGCCTCGATCCCATCACCGGGCGCACCGCACTGATGTGCTCGTCCGACGGGCTGGCGTGGACCCTTGCCCCTGCGCAGGCCGCCTTCGAGGGAAACGGCCACCCGGAGGGCGTCGCCCGGGCGGGCAACCGCTGGATCGCCTTCGGCTCATTCCTGCCCGGCGGCGCGTCGGAGCGCGGGGTTGCCGTGTGGACCTCGACCGACGGGCTCGCCTGGCGGCGTACCGCCCTGCTGCGCCCGGCCGGCGCGGACGCCTGTGACCCGGGCTCCGCCCACATGCTCGGGATGGCACCCTACGGCCCGGGCTACGTGGCGGTCGGTCGGTGCACCGTCAGTCCCGAGCAGGTGGGGATCGCCTGGGCCTCCACCGACGGCACCGCCTGGCAGCCCGTCCTGGGCCGCGTCCGGCCCATGCTGGCGGTGGCATCCGACGGGACGCGGCTCGTGGCCCTGGGCGCCGACTGGCCCGGCTACGCGCCGATCACCTCGAGCGCGGTGCTCGCGCCGTGACGGGCGGGCAAATCACGAACCACGTGACCGGTCCACGCCGTCCGGTCACGGCGCCGCCGGCCTGCGGCCGCTGACGAGCAGCTCACCCCCGAGCGGCGGGATGCCCACGGTGCGGGTGGTCACGTCCGTGAACCCGGCGTCCTCGAACATTCGCCGATGGTCGGCCTCGCCCCAGCGTGGCACGTCCCAACCGCTCGCCGGCTCGCGCGACGATCGCCGCGGACCAGTGGCAGACGGCCCGATCCGCCCGCGGCCGGGAGTCTCCGTGCGGCAGCAGGCGGCCGGCCGCCACCACGGGCATGAGGCGGTCCCGACCTCCGGGCCCCTACAATGGCCCGCGCGCTCGCTTGATGGGTACCCGCGTCACCATGGAGGGGACTTCCGGCGGTGATCCACGCCACCCCGGCCGTCGCAGAGGCCCTCGGAGCCGGCGGGCTCCCCGGGCGCTCGCACAGGTAGTCGATGCAGGAGGAGCTGGCGCGGGCGCTGCGAGACGCCGCCGAACGGTTCGGCACGCCCCTGTACGTGTACGACGTCGACCGGATGACGCACGATGCGCAGGCGCTGCGAGACGCCTTCGGCCCGCCGTGGATCGTGCTCTACTCGCTCAAGGCGAACGCGGTGCGCCCGCTCGTATGCCGCCTGCCCGCGCTCGGCTACGGCGCCAACGCCGTGTCCCTCGGCGAACTCATCGCGGCTCGCGAGGCCGGGTTCGAGCCTTCCCTTACGGCGCTCGAGGGGATCGGCAAGACGGAGCGGGAACTCCGGGAGGTGATCCGGAGGCTCCAGGTTGGCACGCCACCGCTCTGGGTCAGCCTCGAGTCCTCGGACGAGGCCGCGGCACTCGCCGCGCTGGCCGGCAACGGGCCCGGAGGACGCGGCAGGATCGACGTCCTGCTCCGGGTGAACCCGGAGGTGAGCCCCGAGACGCACGCCGGCCTGGCCGTCGGCGCGCGCGGCTCGAAGTTCGGCATGCTCGAACGTGAGATCGACGACGTCGTGCAGGCGGGCGGCGGGATCGACGGCCCGCTTCGCTGGCGGGGCGTGCACGTGCACACGGGCTCCCAGTTGCGCTCGGTGACGGCGTGGCGGAGCGCCCTGGCGTCCGCACTCCGGATCCGGGCGCGGCTCGCGCGACGGCTGCCGGACATGGACACGGTGGATGCCGGCTCCGGGTTCCCGGTCCTGGACGAGCCGGGCGTCCCGACGCCCGGCGACTTCGCCGCGGTCGCGGCCGCCGAGCTGCAGCGGGCGGAGCCTCCGGCGCGGCTGGCCGTCGAGCCCGGGCGCGCCGTCGTTGCGCGGTCCGGGTGGCTGGTCGGCCGCGTCCTTCACGTGCGCGCCCGCGATCCCCGCCAGGTCGTCCTCGACGCCGGCATGACCGAGCTCATCCGCCCGGCGCTGTACGGGGCCCGGCACCCGATGGCGGCGCTCACGTCGCGCGGCGTCGGGTGCACCGACTCGGCCGGTGAGGAGATGACCGACGCCGACGTCCACGGGCCGGTCTGCGAGTCGACGGACTACCTCGGCACCCACCGCCTCCCGGCGCTCGTCCGCGGCGATCTCGTCGCCATCGGCCAGGTCGGGGCGTACGGCGCCTCGATGGCCAGCACGTACAACGCGCGCCCGCTGCCGCGCGCGGTGCTGTGGCAGGACGGGGACCTGCACCTGGCGGACGAGTGACCGTCGAGGCGGGGGCCACCGCGGGCTCGCCGGCATGCGGGCCGGGCTCGCCGGCATGCGGGCCGGGCTCGCCGGCATGCGAGCCGGGCTGGCCGGCTACTGGGAGCTGCCGGCGCCCAGGTAGGCGAGGACGGCCAGGACGCGGCGGTGGTCGTTCGCCGAGTCCGGCAGGTCGAGCTTGCCGAAGATGTTGCTGATGTGCTTCTCAGCCGCGCCCTCCGTGATGCCGAGAGAAGCGGCGATCCCCGCGTTGGTGCGCCCCTCGGCCATCGAGGCGAGCACCTCCCGCTCGCGCGGGGTGAGCGAGGCGAGCCGGTCGTCGCGCCGCCTGCGCACCATGAGCTGGGCGACCACCTCCGGATCGAGCGCCGTCCCGCCGGCCGCGACCCGGCGCAGCGCCTCCACGAACTCGCGCACGTCGGCGACCCGGTCCTTCAGGAGATAGCCGACGCCGCCGGCCCCGTCGGCGAGCAGCTCGCTGGCGTACTGCCGCTCCACGTACTGGCTGAGGACGAGCACCGGCGAGCCGGGCACGCGGCGGCGTGCCTCGATCGCGGCGCGGAGCCCTTCGTCGCGCTGGGAGGGCGGCATGCGGACGTCGACCACCGACACGTCCGGGCGGTGCTCGACGACGGCCGCCACGAGGCCCGGACCGTCTCCCACCGCCGCGACGACCACCGCGCCGGCGTCCTCGACGAGCCGGATCAGGCCCTCGCGCAGCAGGACGGAGTCCTCGGCGATGACGACGCGGAGCCCGTGCTCGTTCACGCCCCGATGATGCACCGTCGGCGGGCCGGCGTGACACCGATCTGCCGCGGGGAGGGCGATCTCTGCGATCGTGGGCGGCACGCCCCTCCGCTGCGTGCGGGCACACGCCGCGCCTGTCCGGGGGCTGCCCCGCCTCCCGTCCTGGGGATAACCCCACCCCCGGAACGCCCGCTGCCCGGCTTGGACGCGCCGTCCGCCGGCGATAGCGTCGTCCTCGACAAGCGGATCCGCTCGCAGGCCCGGCGGCCCACGTGAACGGCCACCGGCTCGGGCGACGCCCAAGCGTCCGAAGGGGGACATCGATGAAGCGCCTGGCAATGATCACCGCAGCCGTCGTCGTGCTGCTCGGCCTCCTGGCTCCGGCCGCGCTCGCCGCCGGAGTCCAGCCCGGGGCTCCGCCTGAGCCGCGCCCGCTGCTCGTCTCCGTTGACGGTTCCGTGGACGTTCCGGCGGGCGACCGCCTGGACACGCTCGTGGTGGCCGGCGGCAATGCGCGCATCAGCGGCGAGGTGAGGACGATCATCGTCGCGTCGGGCACGGCCACGCTCGCGGGGGCCACCGCGGACACGCTCCTCGTGGTCGACGGCAGCGCCGACCTGCAGGCCGGGACGACCGTCCGTGGCGACGTGCGAACGCTGCACGGCACCGTGACCCGCCAGCCGGGCGCCACCGTCAACGGGTCGGTGCGAACGCTCGACGCCGACCTGGCAGCGGTCGGCCTGCTCGTGCTCCCGCTCCTGGTCCTGCTCTTCCTGGGGCTCGGTCTCGCGGCCGTGGTGGCCGCGCTGTTCGTCGCCGCCTTCGGCGCCCGCCAGCTCCGCGCGACGGAAGCGCTGATCCGGCGCGAGCCGGGGCAGGTCCTGGTGGCCGGCATCGCCGGTACCGTCCTCCTGCCGGCGCTTGCCGTGCTGCTCACGGTGACCGTGATCGGTGCCCCGATCGGTCTCGCCGTCCTGCTGGTCGTGCTGCCGCTGGTCGCCTTCGCCGCCTGGGTGGTGGCCGCGATCTGGATCGGCGACTGGATCGTGGCCCGCATGCGCGGTGCCGCCGAGCCCGACCGACCGTACCTGGCCGCGGTGGTGGGCGTGATCGCGCTGGCCGTGGCGGGGATGCTGCCGTTCGTCACGGCGATCGCCACGCTCTTCGGCTTCGGGGCGCTCCTGCTGGCCGCCTGGCGGACGCTGCGCCCCGGCGTCCCGCCGATGGGCGAGATGAGCCCGGTCCTGCCCGCGGCGGGCCAGGGCTGAGCCGCGCGGACGGTCGCATCGCGCAGCAGCCGGGATGGTAGGGTCGGCGCGATGAGCGGCTGGGCCGGGGGCACGGCGGGCTGGGAGACCGGCGGCGCGATGGGCAGGCAGCCGAACCTGCTGCGGACCTTCCTCCGCTCGCCGGTCGACCCGGCAAGCTGGCGGGCGACGATGGCGATCCTGCTCGGGTTCGTCATCGCCGCCCTGTCGATCAGCGCGCTGAGCGCCTGCTTCTCGACAGGCGGCTCGCTGCTGATCTGGCTCGTCGGCATCGCCTTCATCGCGCTGGGCATCGAGGTCGCCCGGTTCGTGGCGCGCGTCGAGCGCTGGCGGATGACGCTCGCCGACCCGCGTCCCCTGCTGCCGCACCCGTACCGGCCACTCAACGGCACGCCCCACGCACCGTACGGCGCCTGGCTGCGCACCTGGGCCGAGGCAGAGTTCCTGGACGGGAACCGGTGGCGTGACGTCGTCTACGTCCTGGTCCTCTTCCCGCTCGCGGTCCTCGAGTTCTCGGTGACGGTCGTTCTCTGGGTGACCGCGGCGGCCCTGCTGGTGGGTCCGATGCTGCTCGCGGCGATCGGGCCGCGCGCCGCCCACCCGATCCTCCCGGGGATCCCGTCCGCCCTGGCCCCGGCGCTGGGGATCTCCGCGCTCGTCGTCGGCCTGCTCCTGGTCCCCGTCGCCGCGTCGGCGGCCCGCGGCCTGATGCTGCTCCACCGGGCGGTGGTGGAAGGGCTCCTCTGCGTGAGCCCGACGGCCGCCCTCCGGCAGGACGTGGAGCGGCTGCGTGACAGCCGGACCGCCGCCCTGGACCTTGAGGCGAGCGAGCTGCGCCGCATCGAGCGCGACCTGCACGATGGCACCCAGCAGCGGCTCGTCGCCCTGGCCATCGACCTCGGCCTGGCCGAGGACCGCATCGAGTCCGATCCCGCGTCGGCGAAGCGCCTGGTCGCCGGGGCCCGCGACCAGGCGCGCGAGGCGCTGGCGGAGCTGCGGAGCCTGGTCCGCGGCACGGCGCCCGCGATCCTCCTCGACCGAGGCCTGGTCGCCGCGCTCTCGGCGATCGCCGGCGGCTGTCCCGTGCCGACCACCCTGGACACGGCGCTCCCATCCGGCGAACGGCTCCCCCCGGCCGTGGAGCGTGCGGCCTACTTCGTGGTCGCGGAGTCGCTCGCCAACGTCGCCAAGCACAGCTCGGCCACGCAGTGCGAGGTCACGCTGGCCCGCGAACCGGCACGGCTCGTGGTCGAGGTCCGCGACGACGGCGTGGGCGGCGCGATCGTGGCGCCGGGGGGCGGCCTGGCCGGGCTGCGCGACCGGGTCCAGGCGCTCGACGGCGTCCTGGCTGTCTCGAGCCCGTCGGGCGGACCGACCGTCGTGCGCGTCGAGCTGCCGCTTCAGCCCGAACGGCGGGCGACCTGAGGTCGAGCCCCCGGAGCGCGCCTGGGGCCCGGTCCGGGCTCTCCGTGGGACTTGTATCGCGGTGATATCATCTCGCCATCAGGAGGGACCATGATCCAGGAACGTGAAGGTCAGGCACTGCCCGGGTACCCCGTGCTGTTCGTGCTGCTTGCCGCCACCCTCGTGCTGGCCGGGGCGATCTGGTGGGAGGCCACCAATGCCGTGGCGAGCGTGTTCCACCTGGGGACCGCGCTGTTCGCGGTGCTCATCGCGCTCGGCTACGCCGGGCTCACCGCGGTCAACCCCAACGAGGCGCGCGCGCTGGTGCTCTTCGGCAGGTACGCCGGCAGCATCCGCGGCCAGGGATTCTGGTGGGTCAACCCGTTCACCCGCCGCCCGCGCATCTCGATCAAGGTGCGCAACTTCGAGAGCCAGAAGCTCAAGGTCAACGACCATGACGGCAACCCGATCGAGATCGCGGCGGTCGTGGTCTGGCGCGTGGCGGACACGGCCGAGGCGCTCTTCGAGGTGGACGACTACGAGCAGTTCGTGAAGGTCCAGACGGAGGCCGCGATCCGGACGCTCACCACCGCCTACCCCTACGACGTGCACCTGGAGGGCGAGCTCTCCCTGCGCGGCAACCCGCACGAGGTCGGCGAGGAACTCCAGGCGGGTGTGCAGAGCCGGCTGCAGAAGGCGGGCATCGAGGTGATGGACACGCGCATCAGCCACCTGGCCTACGCACCGGAGATCGCCAACGCGATGCTCCGCCGCCAGCAGGCGAGCGCCATCATCGACGCGCGCACGCGGATCGTGGAGGGCGCGGTCAGCATGGTCGAGATGGCGCTCGACCAGCTCTCCGAGAAGCACATCGTGGACCTCGACGAGGAACGCAAGGCGACCATGGTCAGCAACCTCATGGTCGTGCTCTGCAGCGAGCGGGAGACTCAGCCGATCGTGAACGCGGGATCGCTCTACCAGTAGCGGCCGGCGACACGGCGGCAGCCGGGGACGCGCGATGGCGGAGCGCAAACCATTCCTGCTGCGGCTGGATCCCGCGACCATGGACGCGCTGCGTGCCTGGGCGAGCGACGACCTGCGCAGCCTGAACGGCCAGATCGAGTTCCTGCTGCGCCGCGCCCTGCGCGACGCGGGCCGGCTGCCCGGGCCGGCCCTCCGCCGGGGTGCGTCCGCGCCCGACGGCATCCGCCAGGGCGACCCGGGGCCCGGGCCCGGCAACGGCCTCGCCACGGCCAGGAGGAACGATGCCGAGTGATCGCGCCCTCGAGATCGAGGGCATCTCGAAGACGTTCGGCGCGGTCGAGGCGGTCCGGGACCTCGGCTTCGCGGTCCGTGCCGGCGAGCTCTTCGGCTTCGTCGGGCGCAACGGCGCGGGCAAGACGACCACGATGCGGATCGTGCTCGGCGTCCTGGCAGCCGACGCGGGCGTGGTGCGCTGGGCCGGTCGTCCGCTCGACTTCGCCACCCGCCGGCGGATCGGCTACATGCCGGAGGAGCGGGGGCTGTACCCGAAGATGCGCTGCCTCGAGCAGCTCGTCTACCTGGGCGAGCTGCACGGCATGAGCGGGCCCGCCGCCCGCACCGCGGGGCTCGGCTGGCTCGACCGGTTCGGCCTGGCCGACCGGCGCGACGCGGAGCTGCAGACGCTGAGCATGGGCAACCAGCAGCGCATGCAGCTGGCCGCGGCCCTCGTGTTCGATCCCGAGATCCTCGTGCTCGACGAGCCGTTCGCCGGGCTCGACCCGGTCGCCGTGGACGTCATGACCGCCGTCCTGCGCGAGCGCGCGGACGCGGGGCTGCCGGTGATCTTCTCGAGCCACGAGCTCGACCTGGTCGAGCGGATCTGCGACCGGGTGGCGATCATCGACCACGGGCGGCTGGTCGCCTGCGGGACGGTGGCCGACCTCCGGCGGGGCGGCCCGGAGCGGCTCTGGGTCGACGTGCCCGGGGCGTCCGCCGGTTGGGCCGACGGCGTGGACGGCGCCACCCTCGTGCGCGTCGAGGGCTCCCGCGTCCTGCTCGAGCTCGCGCCCGGCACCGACGACCAGGTCGTGCTGCAGGCAGCGCTGGCCACGGGGCCGGTACGGGAGTTCCGTCGCGCCGAGCCGAGCCTGGTCGAGCTGTTCCGGGACGTGATCGGGGAGACAGCGGCATGACCGCTCCGACCAGCGGGCCGACTGCCGGCGGGCTGCCTCCTGACGTCCGCGTCGCGCGTCGCCAGGTGGGCGTCGGACCGCGCGCACCTGTCGGGCGGCGGCGCGTGCGCGACGCCGTGCCCGGGCTCGCCGTGCTGGCGCTCGTCGCCGCGTGCACGGCCGCTCCGACGCCATCGCCCGGCGCGTCCTCGTCGGTGGTGGTGCCGGCATCCGGGCAGGCGGGAGCGCAGGGGTGCGCCTGGCCCGAGGAGGTCGACGCCTACTCGTCGAACACGGTGATCCCGGACGCGGCGGACGTGGTCTGGATCGATTCCCTCCAGGTGGCGCCGGGCCTGCGGATCGTCCTGTCCGGCACGTTCCCGGATGCCCGGTACGCCTCGTTCCAGGTCTACGACCGGACCGGCGCCCCGTTCACCCGTGACGGCGTGGGGTCCACGCTGACGGACTACCAGATCGCCCCAGACCCGGGCAGCGTCAATCCCTGGCAGCAGCAGGCCGCGCCCGGCGGCCACTTCACCGTGACGCTGCGCGAGGACGTCTCGCCTGGCGAGGCGAACACGATCCCGCTCGCGCCGGCGGGCACGAGCAGCGGGCGGGGCATCCTCGTGTACCGCGTGTACCTTCCCGCGGGAGGCGACATCTCGAAGGTCCCGCTGCCCTCGATGACGCTGGAAGAGGCAGGCCGCTCGGAGTCGCTCGCACCGTGCACGAGCTTCTACTCACCCCTGACCGCCCCCCGGTCGGCCGCCTCCCCCGTGCCCACCGCCACGCCGACGGCGACGCCGAGCCCTTCGGCAACGCAGCGCGTGGGCCCGCTGCAGTTCTTCAAGGCGAGCATCGACACGCTGGCCCCGAACGTCGACACGCCGTACGTCCTGTCCTACCTCACGCCCCCGGGACCGGGCGACGTGGTCGTGATCCGGGCCAGGGCGCCGACGCACGCTTCGGGCGACCATCCCTCCCCCTGGCCCGCCGCGGGCGAGGACGTCCGCTACTGGTCCCTGTGCATCGCGCTCGCGACCGGGGTGGTCCCGACGGTGATGAACCTGACGCCCTCGGGCGGCATCGACACCGGCTGTCGCGCGGACGACCAGGTGCGGCTCGACGCAGCGGGGAACTACGCCTTCGTGCTGGGAACCGAGGCGCAGCGCGCCACCATCGAGCGCGTCGCGGACACCACGTTCCTGCCGTTCTCGGCGGCGCAGCCGGCCACGACGCACCTCCTCATGTTCCGCTACATGCTGGTGAACCCGGGCTTCGCCTACTCGCCCGGGCGCGTGACCCAGGGCAACGACCCGGCGGCGACCGCCGCCGTCATGGGCCCGTACTACCCGCGCGCCACGGTCTGCCCCCTGAGCACGCTGGTCTCGGAAGGAGTTGCGGGGTGCTTCAAGTGACCGGGGAGTGCCGGAACGCCTCCCGGGAGACCGGCGCATGACCGCTCCATCCGGCCGGCCGACGGCCGGCGCGTGGCCCATCGTCCTCCTCGTCGCGCGGCGCGAGGTGCTCACCCGACTGCGGTCCCGGGTCTTCATCGGCGGGACGGTCGTGATGGTCGCCCTCCTGGCAATCGCCATCGTCGGGTATTCGCTCGTCGGCGGTCGGACCGCCGCGGCCCTGCGCGTCGGGTTCACCGGCGGATCGCAGGCACTCGAGCAGGACTTCAGCACCTCGGCGACGGCGCTGGGGCAGCCCGTCAGGGTCACCGACGTGAGCGACGAGGCAGCCGGCCGGGCCCAGGTGTCCGCCGGCACGCTCGACGTCCTGGTGACCGGACCCGCGACCTCGCCGACCGTGGTGGTGGAGCAGTCCGCCTCCGGGGTGGTGCAGGCGGCGCTCGAGCACGCCGTGCTGTCCGCGCGCTTCACGGCCGTCGGCATCCCACCCGGCGTCCTGGAGACGGTGGTCAGCGGGCTGCAGGCCCCCGTCGACGCCCTCCAGCCCAAGAAACCCGGGATGACGCAGGACCGGGTGGTCGGGCTGGGCGTCGCCATCCTGCTGTTCATCACGCTCGGCCTGTACGGGAGCCAGGTGGCGCAGGGCGTGGTCGAGGAGAAGGCGACCCGCATCATGGAGATCATGCTTGCCACCGTGCGGCCGAGCCGGATGCTGGCGGGCAAGGTCGTCGGGATCGGGCTGGTCGCCATGCTGCAGCTCGGGATCGTCGCCGCCGCGACGCTGGCCGCGGTCGACACCACCCACGTGCTGACCACCCCGGCCCTCGGAGCGACCGCCGTCCTCGGGTACCTCCTCTGGTTCCTGCTCGGCTTCCTGCTCTTCGCGACGGGATACGCGACGCTCGCCTCGCTCGTCTCGCGGCCGGAGGAGGTCCAGGGCGCCGTCACGCCGGTCGCGGTGTTCCAGATCGGCTCCTACCTGCTCGCCTACCTCGCCCTCGCCAACCCCTCGAGCCCCATCGTCGCGATCGCCTCTGTTCTGCCGCCGTTCGCGCCGATCCTCATGCCCGTGCGCACCACCGGCGGCGACGTGCCTGCCTGGCAGGTCGGCCTCGCCCTGGCGCTCACGGTGGCGGCCATCGCCGGGCTCATCTGGCTGGCCGGTCGCGTCTACGCCAACTCGGCCATGCGCATCGGGGCCCGTGTCCGGTTCATGGATGCGTTCCGTGGGTAGCGCCGAGGGCAGGCACCCGTTCCGGCCCCATCGGGCCGTGGAGATCGGAGGAAAGCAGGCGATGAATCGTGGGACGTCTCAAGCACTCGCGGCCCTGCTGGCCGCGTAGGACAAGAGTACGTGATGGGACGGGAAGGCAGCCTGCTGTATTTGATTGTGCTCGTCATCGTCGTCGTCGTGGTGGACTATCGATTCCTCCGCGGCGATGCGATGAGACGGCTGCTGGTGAACGGCGTCATCGTCCTGGCCTTCGCTGCGTTCTACCTAGCCTTTCTTTACCACCCGTGACCGCCGCACCGCGGATCTAGGAGCAACCAGACAATGTCTGCGATGTCACGCATCAGGTCTCATCCAGTCCTGACCCTGCTGGCGGTGGTGTCGGCGATCCTCATCCTGGTCGGCCGGATCAACCGCGCCCTCTGGTGGGGCAACTGGGCGTTCGTCGCCGGGATCGCGGTCCTCGTCATCGCGGGCGCGCTGTTCCTCGTCTCCAGGCGCTGAGCAGGACGCGGGCGGTCGAACCCGTGATGGAGCCGTGCGGCGCGGACCAGGCGCGCGACCCTGCCGGGGAGGTGCAGTCGTGACCTCGTCGCAGACAGACCACCCGGCGTCGGCCGGGCCGCGGAACGTGCTCCTGGTGGCGCGCCGGGAGATCCTCGCGAGGCTGCGCTCGCGGGTCTTCGCGGTGGGCACCGTCGTGATGGTGCTCCTCGTGGCCGGCGGCATCCTCGCGGCTTCCTACCTGCACGCCGGGACCGCCAGCCAGCCCCCAGCCGTGCACGTCGGGTTCACCGGCGGATCGCAGGCCCTGGCGCCGTCGTTCCGATCGGTCGCCGCGGCGCTCGGGGAGACGGTCACGGTCAGCGCCGTCCCGGATGCCGGCACCGGCAGGGCGCAGGTCCGGGCCGGCACGCTCGACCTGGCGGTGAGCGGGTCGGCCACGGCACCCACGGCCGTGGCGGCCGAGGGCCTCCCTGCGATGGCGGAGATCGCGCTCGATGCGGCGGCCCAGGACGCCCGGCTCGCCGCAGCCGGGCTTCCGCCAGCAGCCATCGCGTCGGTGATGGCGGGCGTCCCGGTTGAGCACATCCAGCCGGCCGGCACGTCGAGCCCGGTCGACCAGAGCGTGTTCGCCGGCCTGGTCGTGGCGATCCTCCTCTTCGTCTCCATCGAGATGTACGGCATCCAGGTCGCCCAGGGCGTGGTCGAGGAGAAGGCGACCCGGATCATGGAGATCCTCCTCGCGACCGTCCGCCCGGCCGAGCTGCTGGGAGGCAAGATCGTGGGCATCGGTCTCGTCGGCCTCCTGCAGCTCGCCATCGTGGCCGCCTCGGGGCTCCTCGCAGGCAGCCTCACCCACCGCCTCTCGATCCCGGCACTCGGCGTCGTGGAGGTCGCGACGTACCTCACCTGGTTCCTGCTGGGCTTCCTCCTGTACGCGGCCGCCTACGCCTCGGTGGCCGCGCTCGTCTCCCGGCAGGAGGAGGTCCAGGGCGCGACCGCCCCGGTCACCGTCGTGTTCGCCGGGTGCTACATCGCCATGTTCTTCGCCCTGTCGGATCCGTCGGGCACCTGGGTCACGGTGCTCTCGATCCTGCCGCCGGCAGCACCGATCCTCATGTCGATGCGGATCGCGGAGGGTGCCGCGGTGCCGTGGCAGGTCGGGCTCGCGATGGCGCTGACCGTGATCACGATCGCCGGCGTGGTCGTGCTGGCCGGCCGCATCTATGCCCACTCGGCCATGCGCAGCGGGACGCGCGTGCCGTTCCTGCAGGCCGTCCGTGGGTAGCGACGGCGTCCGTCCCGCGGTGAACCGCGATGTCCGATGGAGGTGACGAACCATGCCCAGGGCGGTGCCCATCCTGGTCGTCGTGGTGGCGGCGATCCTCATCGTCGTCGGCCGGGTGAACCACCGGTCCTGGTGGGGCAACCGGGTGGCGGTGGTCGGGTACGCGCTGCTGGCGCTGGCGGCCGTGCTGGCCGTCCTGGCGCGCTGACGTCCCGACGGTGAGGACGACGTCCCCCGGCGGATCCGTCCGCCGGTTCCTCTCGCCGGCCCTCCCCTGGCCCGTGCTCGCGGTGGCAGGGCTGATGGTCGCCGGGCTGCTGACCGTCTCGGGCGCGTACGGGTTCCACCGGGACGAGCTGTACTTCATCGTGGCCGGCCGGCATCCGGCGTTCGGCTACGTGGACCAGCCGCCGCTGACGCCGCTGCTCAGCGCTGCATCCGTGGCCGTCCTCGGGCTCTCCCCGACGGCCGTTCGCGTCCTGCCCGCCCTGGCCATGGCGCTCGTGGCGGTCCTGACGGCGGCCATCGCGCGCGACCTGGGTGGATCCCGGCGCGCACAGGTCCTGGCCGCCATCACGGTGGCCGTCTCCGGGTACCTGGCCGCGGGCCACCTGGACGACACCAGCGAGTACGACCTGCTGGTCTGGGCCATCGTCGCATGGCTCCTGGTCAGGCTCCTGGCGGGCGGCGACCGCCGTCTCTGGCTCGCGCTGGGCGCCGCGGTCGGGATCGGGCTCGAGAACAAGGACCTGCTCCTCCTCCTGGGAGCCGGCCTGGCGGTGGGGCTGGTGCTCACCCGGCGCTGGGATGTCGTGCGCTCGCCGTGGGCCTGGGCGGCGATCGCCATCGCGCTGCTCCTCTGGGCTCCCAACGTGGTCTGGCAGGCGGCCAACGGGTGGCCCGAGATCACCATGGCCTCGCGCATCGCCGGGGACGCGGCCGCGAACCGCACGCAGTTCGTGCCGTTCTTCTGGCTGTTCACCGGGCCACTCCTCTTCCCCGTCAGCGCGGCGGGCCTCGCCTGGGTGCTGGCGGCGAAGGATGCCGCAGCATGGCGCGCGATCGGGATCGCCACCGTGGTGGTTGTCGTCCTCGTCGCGGCGACCGGCGGGAAACCCTACTACGCGGTGGGCACCGCGCCCGTCTTCATGGCGGCAGGCGCCATGCTCACGGACCGCTGGATGGCACGCGGCCACGCGCAGCTGAAGATCGCCGGGTTCGCCGCCGCCGCGGCCGTCTCGGGCGCGCTCGTCGCCCTCCTCACGCTGCCCGTCCTGCCGCTCGCGACGTACGCGAGGACGCCGCTCCCGACGGCGGTCACCGACACGGCCGAGCAGGTCGGCTGGCCGCAGCTGGTCGCCACGGTGGAAGGGGTGGTGGCCGGGCTGCCCCCGGACCAGCGCGCCCGCGCGGTGATCCTGACCGACAACTACGGCGAGGCGGGCGCGCTCACGCTGCTCGGCTCCGGCCTTCCGCCGGTCTACTCGGGCCACAACTCGTTCTGGACCTGGGGCCCGCCGCCCGCCACCGACACCGTGATCGTCCACGTCGGCGACTGGACGAGCGCCGACTGGGTCCCGTACTTCCTCGGCTGCAGGCCTGTCGCCACCATCGACGACGGCTTCGGCATCCCGAACCAGGAGCAGGGGCAGCACGTCGAGGTGTGCAGTGGCCTGCGCGCGTCCTGGTCCGCGACCTGGCCGGCGATGCGGCACATCAGCTGAGGCCCGCGCCAGGGCGTGTCGCACTGGGGCGTGTCGCACTGGGGCGTGCCGCACTGGGGCGCGCCGCACTGGGGCGCGCCGCACTGGGGCGTGCCGCGTCGGGGCGTGCCCGTCGGGAGCCACGTCACGCACGTTCGCACCCGTGCGCGACGAACCTGCGCCGGCGCGGCCGATGTGCCACCCTTGACCCGCCCGGCTCGGCCTGCCGTCGAGCCCGATCCGCCGCCCAACCCGATCGCGTCCCGGCCCGGAGCAGCGCGATGCCACGACTGATCCCCCGCGACGAACGGTTCGCCGAGCAGTTCGCCCGGTTCGCGGACCACCTGCTCGACGCGGCCACCAAGCTTGCCGCGCTGGTCGAGCAGTACGACCGGCTGGAGGAGCGCATCGCGGAGATCGCCTCGGTGGAGCACGAGGCCGACGTCGTGGATCGCGCGATCACCGCCCGGCTCGAGCGCACCCTGGTCACGCCGTTCGACCGCGAGGACATCCACGCCCTCTCGAATCGGCTGGACGACGTGGTCGACGAGATCAAGGCCGTGGCCGAGGCGTTCATCATCAACGACATCGAGCGACCCACGCCGCAGGCGGTGGCGCTGGTGCGTGTCCTCGCGGCCACGGCGTCCCAGCTGCACGACGCGCTGCTCCGCCTGGACAGCTTCAAGGGGATGGAGCCGCACCTCAAGGTGATCCACGAGCTCGAGCACGAGGCGGACGGCCTCTCGCGGGCGGCCATCGCCGCGCTGTTCAAGGGACAGACGGACGCCATGTTCGCGCTGCGCTGGCGCGAGATCTACGCCGGTCTCGAGGAGGCGATCGACGCGATGGAGGACAGCGGCGAGGTGCTCGAGCGGATCCTGACCAAGCGCTGAGCCGTCGGCCGCTCGCCTCAGCCTGGGGCCCTACGGCGACCAGCTGAAGGGCGAGCGGCTCCCGTTCGCCGCCTGCAGGACCGCCTCGCCCTCTCGGATCCACGCCACCCGCTCGGCGCTGCCGTCCGGGCCGTAGTCGCTCCCGTCGTCCTCGACGTACCGCGGGAGGCGCACCGTGAACGCCGACCCGCCCGCGTCGCGGCGGCAGGCGCTGATCGAGCCACCCATCGCCGCCAGCAGGCTGCGGCACACGAAGAGGCCGATGCCGGCGCCCTTGGCCAGGCCGGCGGTGGATGGCGACCGGTAGAAGAGGTCGAAGAGCCGGTCGGCGTCCGCCTCGTCGATGCCGGGCCCACCGTCGAGCACCCGCACCACCACCGTGCCGCCCTCCCCGGACGCGGTGAGTCGCACGTAGCCGCCCGGCGCGCCGTACTTGGCGGCGTTGCTCAGGAGGTTGCGGAAGACGTGCTCCAGGTAGGTGTCGTCGCCGCTGACCACCGGCAGGTCGGTGCCGATCTCGGCGCTGAACCGGATACCCGGCCACTGCGGGGCCTCGCTGGCCAGGACCCGCTGCAGCAGGGGGGCGATGCGGACGGGCTCCGCGACCGGGGGCAGCTCGCCGCGCTCGGAGCGGGTGAGGACGAGAAGGTCCTCGACCAGGCGATACAGTCGTTCCGCCTCGGCCGCCATCTGCACGAGCAGGTCGGCGCGATCCGCCTCGGACAGCGGCGTTTCCCGGCGCGCGAGCAGCTTCGCACCACCGTAGATCGTGGTGATGGGGGTACGCAGCTCGTGGGAGGCCACGTCGAGGAAGGCGTCGTGGCGCAGGACGGCCTGGCGTTCGGCCGCCAGGAGCGCGTCCCGCTGCTCCTCCGCCGTGCGGCGGGCGGTGATGTCCTGGTCCAGGCCCACCACGCGCGGCACCTCGCCGCGTCCCGTCCCGAAGAGCCGGCCCGACGACTGGATCCAGTGCAGGGAACCGTCCGGCCAGCGCGCCCGGAACTCGAGGCCGAAGTCACCGTCACCCCGCGCGGTGCCCTCCACGGCCCGCCGTACCGCCGCACGGTCGTCCGTGTGCACCAGGGCCAGGTAGTCGTCGAACGTCGACGGCTCGGGCCGTCCGGGATCCCCGGTGCGCGAGCGGATGGACCAGCGGACCGTGCCGGCGCGCGGGTCCCACGCCCAGCTCGCCATCCGGGACGCGCGCAGGACAAGCTCGAGCTCAGCCTCGCGCGTCCGCTCGCGTTCCAGGCTCTCCCGGAAGCCGGCGATCACCACGGTCGCCGCGGCGCCGACCACCAGGTTGAAGATGGCCCGCGCCTGCTCCGGTCGATCCGATGTCTGCAGCAGCCCTCCCGGCAGAAGGACGAGCCACACGTCCGTCAGCATCCCGGCCACGACGGCAGCGAGACCCCCGCCGATCCCCCCATACCAGGCGGCGACGCCGACCCCGATGAGCATGGGCACGTAGCCGATGTCCCCGCCCGCGAACGTGTTGACCGGGGTCTTGGCCAGCACGGCGAGAATCCCGATCGCGGCGCCGAACGCGACGCGGACGACGGCCGATCGACCCGGCCGACCACGACCGTCGAGCACGCTGCGCGCGTACGCGATCGCCCGCGTGACGGGCTGCCGCGTCTCGCGGGCGCTGCCGGGCCCCGTGTCGAGGCCGGACGATGCGGGACCGGGCTGGGCCTGCTCGGATGCAACGGGCGGCTGCACGGCCCGATGGTACGGCACCGGTCCAGCGCTCTACCGGGCCTCGGCGCCGGACCCGCCCTGCGACACAACCCGCCCTGCCGCGTTCCAGGCCGCGCGGCGTTCCAGGCCGCGCGGCGCTCCAGGCCCCGCGGCGTTCCAGGCCGCGCGCCGGCCACGGCCCCTGCGGCGTTGGCGCTCCTCGGGTACCGTGGCCGGCACCGTCTCCCCATCCATCCCGAGAGGCATCCCATGAGCGTCCCCGACCCCCGCGCCGCCTTTGCCGCGATGACCGCCGCCCTCATCGAGGATTTCCGGGCCCACCGGGGCACCGTGACAGCCGGGCCGTTCGCCGGACGACAGGTCCTGCTCCTGACCACGACGGGAGCCAGGTCGGGCGCGCAACGGCTGGCCCCGTTGGTCTACACGCGGGACGGTGACCGCTACGTGATCGTGGCGTCCAAGGGCGGCGCGCCCGACCACCCCGCCTGGTACCGCAACCTGCTGGCGAACCCGGTGGCGACCGTGGAGGCTGGCGGCGAGACGTTCCGGGCGCGGGCGACCGTGATCGACGGCGCCGAGCGGGATCGCCTGTATGCGCGGCACGCCGCCATGCACCCGAGTTTCACGGAGTACCAGCAGCGGACGAGCCGGGTGATCCCGGTGGTGGTGCTGGAGCGGATGGGGTAGCGCCCGACCGGCCCAGGGCCGCCGCGAGCCTCGCAACCCCGCTCGGACTCGCCCTAAATCGGTGCATCGGCGCCACGGTGCCGGCGTAGCATCGGCCTCGCCATGGAGGCGGAGACGCCGTGGCGGAGGTGCGGGATGCCGAAGGATCACGCCGGACACGAGCATCGCGAGCGTCACGCCCCACCGCCGCACGATCGGGGCACACGGACAGAGGTCGCCGCCACCGCGGGCAATCCGTCCTCGTCAGCCGCGGGCGGTCCCCTCGAGGTGACCGCCGGCCCTCCGCCCGCCGTCGCCACCGGCAGTCCCCCCGCCGAGGAGGCGCCCCCGGCGGCGCGCGTGCATGGCCGCCGCGAGTGGATGGACCGCAGGACCTACGAGAACGAGCTGGCCCGCCTGCAGGTGGAGCTGGCGAAGCTCCAGGAGTGGGTGCGGGCGCAGGGATTACGGGTGGTGGTCCTCTTCGAGGGACGGGACGCCGCCGGGAAGGGCGGCGTGATCAAATGCATCACCGCGCCGCTGAACCCCCGCTACGCCCGGGTGGCCGCCCTCGCGGCCCCGACGGAACGCGAGCGCACGCAGTGGTACTTCCAGCGCTACGTGGCGCATCTCCCTTCCGCCGGCGAGGTCGTGCTCTTCGATCGGAGCTGGTACAACCGCGCCGGCGTCGAGCGCGTCATGGGCTTCTGCACGGAGGACGAGTACCTGGAGTTCCTCCGCTCGTGCCCCGAGTTCGAGCGGATGCTGATCCGCTCGGGGATCGTCCTGGTCAAGTACTGGTTCTCGGTCAGCGACGAGGAGCAGGAACGGCGCTTCCAGGACCGCATCGCCGACCCGACCAAGCGCTGGAAGCTGAGTGCCATGGACCTGGAGTCGCGCGCCCGCTGGGTGGAGTACTCGAAGGCCAAGGACGACATGTTCGCCTCCACCGACCTCAAGCAGTCGCCCTGGTGGGTGGTCCCGTCCGACGACAAGCGCCGGGCGCGCCTCAACTGCATCCACCACCTGCTCTCGATGATCCCCTACCAGGACGTGCGGTCGGAGCCGATCGTGCTCCCGCCCCGCCAGCCGGACGGCGGCTACGTGCGGCCGCCGATGACCGACCAGACCTTCGTGCCGCAGGTGTACTGAGGTCGGACCGGCGGGTCCGGGCGAGCCGGCCACGAGGCCTCACCGGCCGCGCGCCACGTCGGCGGCCGCGCGCCTCCTCGCCGGCCGCGACGCCGGCGAACGCGGCGTGCCGTCCGGCTCTTGCCCCCGGGCCGCGCCGCGGTAGCGTCGACCCGCCCGATCGTCGCCCACGCACACAGTCGATCGGGTCGGGGGCTGGGGGATGCGCCCGACGGAAGACCGTCGATGGCCGGCACCGCGCGCGCTGCGCGGACTGGCGTCCGTCGTGGCGACGCTGGTCGTCGCGCTGATCGTCGGTTCCGCCGGGCTGCCGCGCAGCCCTTCACCGACCGTCGCCGGCCGGTCCACCACCCCGTCGGCTCCCGCTGCTCCGGCATCGCCCGGCGTGGCGCCCGGATCCGCTGCACCGTCGCCGACCCCCTCCCCCGCCCCGGACGGCGGGACCTGGAGCCCGGTATGGTCCACCGGGGCCCCCGCGGTGGCCGAGCTCACCGCCACCGTGTCGAGCGCCGCCGGCGTGGCGGGCGACACGGCGTTCGTGCTCCACGCCCTGGGCGGCGCGAACGCGGTCGAGCTGGCGAGAGGCGTCTCCGTCACCCCGCCGCTCGACCTCCGCACGGAGCCGGGACCCGATCCGTCCGTGGTCACGCTGCGCCCCGCCCAGCCGCTGGAGCCCGGCAGCACGCACCGCTTCGAGCTGCGGCGCGCCGACGGGTCGCTGGCAGGGTCGTGGGCGTTCCAGGCCCAGCAGGCGCCCCGGGTGGTGACGACGCTCCCCGCCGACGGCGCCACGAACGTCCCGACCGACACGGGGATCGAGCTGACGTTCGACCAGGACGGCGTGGGCGACCCGGCGCCGTTCTTCTCGATCGAGCCCGCGGTGGACGGGCACGTCGAGCGCCACGACCGCACCTTCGTCTTCGCCCCCGCGCACCTCGCAGAGCGGACCGTGTACACCGTCACGCTGCGCCACGGGGTGCCGCTCACCGGGACCGACCTCGCCATGGAGCAGGACGTCCGCCTCCAGTTCGAGACGGGCGCCGGCGGTGCGACGCCACCATCGAACCCCGAGCTCAACCTCGGCCGAACCGTGGCGGAGAGCAGCCCGCGGCAGGTCCCGGTGATCGGCGCCTCCATCTGGGTCCCGAAGGACGCGACGGTGCCCGCCTCGCTCGCCGTCACGGTCCATCGCCTGCCCACCATCGACGCCGCACTCGCCGCCCTCGCGCAGCTCCGCGCGGCTCCCGACTGGGCGCAGTGGCGCAGCACCCCGGTGGTGGGCACGACCGGCCTCGCGCGAACGACGGCGTTCAGGGTGGCGACCGGGCCGCTCGCCGATGGGTCGGGCGGCACCATCCGCTTCCCCGCCCGCCTGGCCACCGGCTGGTACCTGGTCACGTGCACCGGGGTCGGCCCGCCCGAGCAGGCGATCCTGCAGGTGACCGACGTGGCCACCTACGCGGTCGAGTCCGTCACGCGGACGATCGTCTGGGTGAACGACCTCGTCACCGGGAGACCGGTCCCCGGCGCCGAGGTGGCGCTGGCCGGGGCGACGGTGCTGGGCCGGACCGGCCCGGACGGGCTGCTGGACGCCGCCACCCCCGCCGCGGTCCTGGCCAGCGCGCGTCCGGAGTGGTCGTGGACGCCGGCGTCGCCACCGGTCGTCGTGGTCACGGCGCCGGACGGCCGCCAGGTGCTGCTGCCCTTCGCCATCCACGTCGATCCGAACCAGTACCCGGGCTACGTGTTCGAGGGCTACTGGCACCCCGCCGACCAGTACTGGCGCCTCCTGTACACCGACCGGACCCTCTATCGCAGCGACGACGAGGTGAACGCCTGGGGCCTCGTCCGCGACCGGGATTCCGGGAGCGTCCCGGCGGGCGCCGAGCTGCGGCTGCGCAACGCTGCCGCCTGGGACCCCGAGGCGCCCCCGGTCGCCAGCGTCGCGCTGCAGCCCGATGACGCCGGTTCGTTCGCCGTCACGCTCCCGCTGCGGGACGTCCCACTCGGGTCGTACATCCTGGACCTGTGGGCCGGCGGCCTCCAGCTCGCCTCGGCGTGGATCCAGGTCGGGGTCATCGGCAAGCCGGCGTACCAGCTGGAGGTCACCACCGATCACCGCGCGTACATCTCGGGCGACGCGGTCCGTGTCGGTATCCAGGCGAT